>NZ_SRRZ01000001.1 GCF_013179805.1 Microcoleus asticus IPMA8
CTTCCATTTGCTTTCTTCCCTTTCATTTATTATCAAACTTTTCTATTTTACCATCGAAATACATATTTACATCTCAAATGGAATTGCTATATAAGTAGAGTAGCTTTTCTGACTTCTGACTTCAACATCAGAAGGAACGCTCGATAATTAATCCGTATATCCGTGTAAAAATCTCTGAGAGTGCCTTCCTGATTGCTTCTAACTTCGTTATTTCTAAAATTTAAAATTGTACAGCCATGTCCCAAAAAAATGAAACCGTTGTTCTGGTATTATCGCTCCTAATTACGATCGGGCTAGCCGGTGCAGGTATTTGGTGGCTGACAAGCCGAGGCGGCATCAATCTCGGAGGTTCATCACCCCCAAATCAGACATTTCCCAACTCTTCGACGGGGAATTCGCCGCAATCAGAGCAGGCAATTGGGCAGCGTCTGAGTGCCGGACAAAAACTGTTAATTCCAGAGCAAGCAACAACAACCAAACAAGCAGCAGTACAGGCGATCGCATCTGGCAACTATAACGCAGCTATTTCCGACTTACAAGCTTCGCTGAAAACCAATCGCAACGATCCCGAAGCACTAATTTACCTCAACAACGCCCGCATCGGCGATCGCAAATCCTACACAATTGCCACCGCAGTTCCCATTGGTGGCGATATCAATGCTGCTCTAGAAATTATGCGGGGGGTAGCTCAAGCTCAAAATGAAATCAACCAAAGCGGCGGCATTAGCGGTACTTCCTTAAAAGTGTTAATTGCTAACGATGACAACAACCCAGAAATGGCGGCACAAATTGCCAGCGCTTTAGCAAATAACTCGGAAATTTTAGGAGTAATCGGACATTTTGGTTCAGATACGACGCTAGCAGCCAGCAAGATTTACCAGCAAAAACAATTAGTAGCAATTTCTCCCACAAGTACGTCTGTGCAGCTCTCAGGATCTGCCAAAAATATATTTCGGACAGTGCCGAGCGATCGGTTTGCGGCTAATGCTCTTTCCCGCTATATGGTGGAAAAATTGCAAAAGCAAAAAGCTGCTGTAGTTTTCAATTCTGCCAGCAGTTACAGCAAATCTTTAAGAGATGAATTCACCACGGCTCTTTACGGAGATGGAGGACAAATCGTATCCGAATTTGACTTTGCTAAGGGCAATTTTAATGCAGCCGATAGCGTTAAAAATGCGATCGCCCAAGGAGCCGAAGTGATTCTGTTAGCATCCAATTCAGCCACGATCGACCAAGCTTTGCAAGTAGTGCAAGTAAACGCCAAACGGCTGCCGTTACTAGCAGGAGACGGCGCTTATACTGCTAAAACACTGCAAATCGGTGGCGCAGGAGCAACAGATATGGTGCTGGCTGTTCCTTGGCACATTCTCGCAGATCCGCAGTCAAACTTTCCCCAAACATCCAAACAACTTTGGAATGCTGAAGTAAGTTGGCGCACAGCTTTAGCCTACGATGCGGCGATCGCGTTAATTGCCGGTTTAGGGCGCAATCCGACTCGTACAGGCATTCAACAAGCTTTATCGGCCTCAGATTTTTCGGCAAATGGAGCATCGGGCCCGATTCGGTTTTTACCTTCGGGCGATCGCAATCGCGCAGTTCAGTTAGTAACTGTTAAACCCGGAAATCGCACGAGTTACGGTTACGATTTTGTGCCGATATCCGGTTTGTAAACTATTTGCGATCGCCAATGTAGGTTATAATATTCAGTGGTAAGTTCTAGGGCTGCTCAAGCAGAAAGGCTTACAAGATCAGTAGTTATATCAAATCCGCTGGCATCGGAATTCATATTACGCACAATCAGGACACGGCAGTGCCGTTTCCCTACAATTAATGGGGTGAGACTTACATCTCTCATTAAGTGTTTTTGATGATTGGAGCGTAGGTAAACGGCATTGCCCATTGGTGTCAACTTAAGCTTTTAGTCCATCAATCCTCCCGCCTACCCGGCAGTCCGCCAGGGGTTGAAACCCCTGTCTAATAGCTAAAGTCCTCTGAAGAGGACTGATATCAATTCCGGTTACACTCCTTATGATGGGGAGTGGGGGAATGTGGAATTGCGCGACCTTGCCTTTATCATTCCCACCCAACCGGAAACGATATGAGAATAAAAATTTTTAAAATCATTAGTCCTCTTCAGAGGACTTTAGCTTTGAGGCAGGGAATTCATTCCCTGTCGGACTGTCGGACTACTCAATATCATTCGGGTGCAACCGGAAACAATAGGACACTGACACTGCCGCAACTAAATTCTCCCATACTTACTTCTGTTTGATTACTACCAAAGTAATATCATCAAATACTTTTTGCTCCCCGATGTATCGCCGCAGGTCGTCAATAATAGCTTGCTTAATTTCTGTTGCTGACTGTTCCCTGTTAAGGACAACAACTTCAATCAATGGCTCGATACCGTATTCATCTTTATTCATATCAAAAGCTTCGGTAATTCCATCTGTGTAGAGTACGACAACATCCCCGGAATTTAACTGTATTTCAGTAGTAGCAATGAAATCGGCAATATCTGGTTCCAAGGCGATCGGAAAGCCTAACTCCATGGTATCAATCTGCTCTACTTCGCCGCTAGAACGCACGACAATCACCTCTTCGTGCTGTCCGCTCAAACGCAGGATGTTGTCCCCCCGATATTCCAGCAAAGAAAGGCTCATACTTTTACCGCAATTCATGCGCTCTACGTTGTCAAAAAGCGTTTGGTTGACTGTCTGCAATAATTTAACTGGGTCGGTTTCATTGTGAACCAATAAAGTGCGAATTGCTGTTTGCGCCATAATCATTAACACGCCGCTTTCTAAACCGTGTCCTGTCACGTCACCGATGCCAATTGTGGCTTTACCGCCGTGATTTAGTACGTCGTAGTAGTCGCCGCCAACTTCATCAGCCGGTTCCATGAATGCAGCAATTTCTAGCCCTTCAATTGACTCTAATTCCTGCTGTTGAGGCAAAATCATTTGTTGCAGGCGGCGGGTTACGTCTAGTTCGGCGCTCATGCGAAGGTTTTCTACTTTTAGCCGATCGTTCAAAACTAATATTTCTGCATTAGCTTGGGCTAATTGTGCGGTGCGATCTTCTACTTTTTGCTCTAAAGTTCGGTTGTACTCTTCTAATTGTTCGTATAGACTTGCATTTTCAATCGAGATCGCGGCTTGAGCGGCGATGATTTTTAAAGTTTCCACTCTTTCCGAGGTAAATGCGCCGATCGCCAAATTATTTTCTAAGTAGAGAATTCCACCTAGTTTGCCTTGATTGAGTAGGGGAGTGCAGAGAATAGATTTGGGTTGAGTTGCGGTAATGTAAGAGTCGCGGGTAAATTGTCCTTCATCGGTGGCGTTATTTAATACTACATTTTCGTGGCTGCGAGCGACGTAGTTAACTATGGCGGTTGATAGGAGGGGAATTCCAGTTGCAGGATCTACGGAATCTACGGGAATGGATTGCATAATGGTAATGCGATCGCATTCTAATGCTGCTTCCGCTTCAATCGCCCAATTCCCGCCTTTATCCAGAATCAGAAAACCTTTTTGGGCGCCTGCGTTTTCGATCGCAGTTTTCATCACCTGGTTTAATAATTGTTCTAGAACGATTTCACCGGAAATAGCTTGGGATGCTTTCATTACTGCGGCAAAATCTAGCGCTTCGCCGGAACTGCTACCAGTTGTGGTGATTGGATTGATGATATTATTTTCAGTATCTGTTCGGGTTGAACTAAGCGACTGAAGGGCTAAAAATTGCGGGTATCGCGCTTCCAAATCTTTGACTTTAGCTACAGCCCCCCAACGCTGATAGGCATAGTGGGCATCTTGCAGGTAGTGACGGGCAACATGATTTTGGTTTCTGGCTAAATAAAACCTGCCTGCTAGTTCGTAGGCGAGGGCTTCTTCGTTGAGATATTCGTTTTCGCGGGCTAAGATGATGGCTTTGTCGTAATATTCTCTGGCATCTTTATCGTTGCCTAATACGCGATCGCGTTCCGCTTCGACTAGATAGAATTTGTGCAGGTAATTCATGGGAGCCTGCTTTGCCCATGTTTCCATTTTTTCTTGTTTAGCAGCAACCTTTGTCAGGATTTCTTCTCTTTCCGTTTCTGAGGAATTAGGATATAGCGCCAGTCGGGCTAACATATCATATAAATAGACAACAGGGAGAATAAAAAACGAAGTGGCATTAGCTGAGTATTCTTCAAAGCGGTCTGCATTCTCCACAGCTTTCTGAAATTCCTCGAAAAGATAACAGAGGATAACTTTATGGGAATAAGCGTGCATGAGCGCAGTTCGATCGCCACTTTCTAGATGAACTGGTATCATCTTTTGTTCATCGTATACTTCACCAATCAAATAGCACTGATTTTCTACTTGATCCGCCAAGTTCAGGATCGCCTGCATATAGATTTTAGCCCAATGAATGTATGCTTCCTGTTTAGTTTGATAGGCAACTTCAAGGGCTTTCGCCGTCTCTTTCTTGGCATCGGTCAGATCCACACCGCTGAGGTACAAAGCGTAAGCATAGCCTTGCCTAACACTAGCAGCATATTCAAGATCTCCTGTTTCTATCGCACATTGATAAGCTTCCATGCAAAAAGAAGACGTGTCTCTGAGCGGTTCATTCCAATGCTTGATAAATCCCATATATATTACATAAATTCTTGCTTTGAATGTTTTATCTTTGAATCGTTCTAGTAAGTTCAAAGCAAGTTTTCCAAACTGATAGCCAGCGTCAAGCTCTCCTGACGAGCAGAGGATCAGCCCGTAACCCACGTATGGATAAGCAGAGCTAGCAGCATTACCATACTGAATCGATAAATTCACCTGTCGGCACCAAATTAACAAGCTCAGTTGATTAATTGCTATGAACGCAGGACTCATCAAGTAGTTCATCACCCGCATAGCTGCTAGTTTATACGGGTCGGTCATTTGCGTTAAGTCAATTAACTCCTGGGCTTGCCTGCCCGCTAAAGCAGATTTTATCTGCTCCATCTCTCGTGTCAGATCGGATTGGTTCGGTCGTTCCGGTAATTCGACCCCAAGTAATTTCAGAACTTCCAGCCCAATTTGGATCGCCTCTAGGAATTTCATTTGGGCGCAATAAGCTTGCATTTTGATTTCATAGACTTTTACTTTGTCTAACAGCGTTTTGGCTTTTTGCAAAACTACCCCAGCTAAGCGCTCCATTTCATCGTAGTTGGCAATTGTATAAGCTGTTTCTGCTGCTTCTAAATGCAAATCTAAGGTAAGGTTGTACTGCTGCGACCAACTCTTTTTATTTAACAAAGTTAAGCCGATCTGAAGGTAATTGAAAGCGGGTTGGCTAGCTGCTGAAGATTTGGCTTTTTTACCTGCCTGTAAATTTAATCGAGCTAACTCGTATCGCTCTATTTGTCGCTCGATCAGCGCACGACCTTTGTTCAAATGATTGACAATATCAAACAGCTTCTGTGCCAGTTCTTCAGATGGTGTATTTTGGAGTAACAACCTGCCCACGCGCAGATGTACTGACTGTCTATCTGCTTCGGAGATGAGAGAGTAAACTGCTTGTTGAATGCGATCGTGGGCAAATTTGTATTCTGCAACTAACCGATCTGACAAACCTGCTACATCAAGTTCCGCCAACTGATAGGCATGGCTGAGGGGTATAATTAGACCCGATTGGAGTGCTGACCGTAAATCTGTTGCTGTTTCTTGGAGAGATTTTTCGTAGATAATCGCCAGTGTTTTCAAGTCAAACTGATTTCCTACGCAAGCTGCTAATTTTAAGACTGCCTGAGTTGCTGTCGGGAGTTTTTTTACTTTTTTGCTCGTTAGTTCTAAAACGTTATCTGTAAGCGGTTGCGCTTTGATTTGTTTTAAGTCCCACTGCCATTTCTGAGATTCGTAGTTAAAATACAACCATGCTTCAGAATGCAGTGATTTTAAGAATTCATTGATAAAAAACGGATTGCCACCAGTTTTTTGCTGGAGCAACTCGGCAAGTGGCTTAGCATTTTTTGATTCCGCAAAAAGCGTATCAACTAAAAGTTGCGTAATATCGGTTAACGCTAAAGGTGCCAGCAATATTTTATTAATGGTTGTTACTTTTGCTTTGGCAATACTTTCCAAAATTTGAGTTAGCGGATGCGCCTCGGTTACTTCATTATCGCGATAGGCGCCCATGAGAAATAGATATTTATTATCTGCTACTGTCATCAGCAGTTGAATTAATTCCAGCGAGGCTATATCTGCCCACTGTAAGTCGTCTAAGAAAATTACTAATGGATGTTCGGGCTGAGTAAATGTCTTAATAAATTTTTGAAAAACCAGATTAAAGCGATTCCTCTGTTCTGCTGGAGGCATATCTGGTAGGGGTGCTTGCGAACCAATAATTAGTTCTACTTCAGGAATAACTTCAACGATTACCCCTCCAGCTTCCCCTAATTCTGCTTGGAGTTTCTCTCGCCACTTGCTAATTTGGGCATCGCTTTCTGTTAGTAACTGCCGTATTAACGAACGAAATGCCTGAATTAAGGATGCGTAGGGAGTATCTCGTTGAAACTGGTCAAACTTACCAGCAATAAAATAACCGCGTTGGCGAGTCAGCGGCTTATAGATCTCTTGTATTAATACTGTTTTTCCAATCCCAGAATATCCAGAAACCAGCATCATTTCACTGGTTCCTTGGCTAACTCGCTCGAAAGCAGCTAATAGGGCAGAAATTTCCCGTTCTCGCCCGTACAGTTTTTGGGGAATTTGAAATCGATCGGAAATATTGTGGCGAGCGATTGGGAAAGGGTCAATTTGCTCTTTGCTCTGCCACTGTCTGAGACATTCTTGTAAATCTGCCTTTATTTGATATGCTGACAAGTAGCGTTCCTCAGCATTTTTTGCCATTAATTTCAACACGATCGCTGAAATAATAGGTGGAACTTCTGGTTTGACTTCGTGCGGTGGGATAGGTTGTTTAGCAATATGACAATGCACTAATTCCAAAACATCATCCGTGGGGAAAGGTAACTGTCCGGTTAGTAATTCATAAAAAGTTATCCCCAGCGAGTAAAAATCAGTGCGGTAATCGATTCTTCGATTCATGCGACCTGTTTGTTCTGGCGAGATATAAGCTAGCGTTCCTTCTAATACGTTCGGGTTAAGAAAACTTGGGTTTTCTCGCGACAGGGTTGTAGAAATTCCAAAATCAATTAGCTTCAGCTTACCTGTCTGCTGATTTACAACAATATTTGATGGGTTAATATCTTTGTGAATAATATACTGCTGGTGAATCTGACCGAGAATGTCAACAATCTCAATTGCCAGGTGGAGAAATTCAGCAATTGTAAATTGCTTCTTAGCGATTATCAGATTGAGGGATTCGCCGCCAAAATCTTCTAACTCAATTACCCACTGATTTTCTAGGTTTTGGAAGCTGTAAACATCTATTACGCCTGGTAAGTTAATGTTTTGGGTTATTTCATACTCTCGCTTAAACCAGGCAATTTTTTCAGGTGAAGGATAGGATTCTTTGAGCATTTTGAGGATAACAGGCAGATTGTCTGCTTGCCGATATCCGCGATAGACTAACGAGTTACTGCTCTCATGCAGTTTTTCAGTAATTTGGTAATTTTGCATAGTTAAGTTTTTAGGACAAAAAACCGCAACAAGTGCGGTTTGAGTTGATGAAAAATCAATCTACTTTCCCAAGTGTAGAAAATTATGAGGGGTTTGACTTCAATACCACATCCTAGTCAGAGTCAGGTTTGGGGTCTGGCGGTGGAGAAGGAGGAAAAGGGTCTGGATCTGGCAGGGGATCTGGTCCGGGATCGATTGCAGTAATGGCAAGCGGCACTCGTTCGTCTGCAAAGAGTGCTGCAATTTTAGCATTTTCACCACTCATCATTGCAGTCTGTTCTACTTCAGATAAACCCACTTCGTCCATTAAGGAACTGGGGTTATTGATGAAAGCACTTTGTTTCTTGGGGTCAAGTGCTAAATCTGTTAATAAATCCAATAGGTTACTCATGGGATATTCTCCTAAATCTCTCAGCTCGCGAACAGTTAAGAACTAAACTAATCGTCATTGATTTTTTCAGTTGATTTTCTGGCAATTAAGGGTTTCATTAATTGGGTTCAGAAAAATTTAACACTATTCCATCATCGTGCAACTCTTTAAATATTTCTGTTGTCTCTTTATCTGAAAACACAGGAGTTTGATAAAGCCTTTCTGTAACGTAGTAAGGATTGATGAGAAGTGCAAGCTCTAGATAAGCCGTTTCTGTACCAATATTACTTTTGTTTCCCAGAAGATGGCTTACTTCACAAAGAAAGAAAAGAATATAACTGCACATCTCTTTCAGATCAAAGTTTTTCCATAGCCATAATTGAGGCTCTTTTTCAACACCTGATGTAGGGTCATTTATCACCTCTTCCAAAATAAGCTCCTTTAATTTATTTCCCTTCTCAGCTTTCTTATTTATCGATTCAAACTGCTCTATACTAACTGACGGTTCTGGAACATTAATTAGATATCGCAATATCTTTTTACATTTTTGGCAAAACTCCACTTCTGTATCTTCAAAAAATTGCTCTAATTTTATTTGAATATTTTTAATGTCATCTGGTTTTAATGAGCCCCCATCTTCCTTCTTTTGGTTAGCCTCAATTATGGTGAGAATTAGCTTAGCCATCAAGTCACCTGGACTAAGTATCAAAGCTTGTTGGAAAAAAGTTATCGCTCTAACGTAATGTCTTTTTTTGTCATCGCCTGATTGATTCTTGGTCAAATAAAAAGACAGGAAAGCGTGTTCGTAAAGATTTACCCTGCCACTTTTTAAGAATGGAACGGGAGAAGAAGACTGTTGCATAATCTCCATACTCGGAGCTATTACAGCTTCAACTTCCAAATCCCAGAATGAATTTTCGTAGTCTTTAGCCAATCTGTAAACTGTCGCTCGCATACCCCATGCCCAAGCGTATGTAGGCATGAGTTCAATCGCTCTGTTAAGGCATTTCAAAGCCTTTTCTACTTGTAGTTTTATAATTTCTATTCCTGATAATTTTTCTGTGCTTGATGGCGGAAATATCAACTCTTCAAGGAATTGGCTGATACCGTTAGTTATATTCAGGCGATAGGTTGCTCCCAAGTGAGCTAATGCCCAGGCATAGTTACTGTCTTCTGGTGGTTTAGAGTTAAGCGCTTTTTGGAAACAATCTATAGCTAAATCAACATATTTTTGCCTTTCCTTACTTTCCGTAATTGCTCGAAGACGATAGGTTTCACCTAGCTGTGCATGAGCCCAGAAATACCTATCGTTTTTGTGAATCGCTTGATTTAAATAATGTTCTGCTTTCCCATAATCCATTAAATGGTAATAGCTTGCTCCTAAGTGGGCATTAACCCAAGCATTGTCAGGATACATTTGGAGTTGTTCAAAAATCTCGATCGCCTTTTCGTAAGCCCCTGACAAGCGAAGAGTTTCTGCTTGTTGGGCCATCATCAGGTCTTCGATATCCATCTGCATAAAATCCTCCTGAAATGTTACTTGATGTTGAATTACTTGAAATTTGTTTTCTCAAACACTTAACTAGCGAGCAATGCCAGAGTTTTCGGGTCATCCCGCCAATCCAACCAAGCTGGATCGTGACCGACTAACTCAATGGCTTCATAATTGATCGGAATAGCTTCTCGCAGATACTGCCATGCTTGTTCGCAGTTCCCTGCCAAAATTGCTAAGCCGCAGAGTCGGTAGAGAATATCTCCCCGATCGCCTGTCTCCCATTGAGCAAGCAATGCTGTCCGCGATCGCTCGATTTCGCTTGCTGCTTTGTCCACTCCCTGCCAACGCGCCTTAGATACGGCAATGCAGTACAAAGCTGTAGTGTCATCAGCAACCTGTTGCAACCTCTGCTCGCAACAGGCGATCGCCTCAGAATATTGACCGTCATAGCAAAGGATCAACCCTTTCTCAATTTGCCAATTTTTCCCCGCAAATATGGTTTCGTCAAGGGCGATCGCTCGATCAAAGTCAATCAGGGATTGCTTGTAACACTTCATCAACTCATAGATGCGGCTGCGATAAGCGATCGCCCAAACATAATCCGGCTGACGCTCAATTGCTCGATCCAAGTCAGCCAGCGCCTTTGGGTAATATGCTTCTCCCAGAAAGCGGTAGGTTACGCCTCGGTGAGCGATCGCCCAATTATAATCAGGGTTCAGTTCAATGGCGCGGTTGAAATCTGCGAATGCCTCCTGATAGCGTTTCATCAAATAATAGGTTTCGCCCCGGTGTGCGATCGCCCAAGCATTGTCAGGTTCCAACGCGAGCGATCGCTTGAAATCGTCTAAAGCTGCTCCAAAATGTCCCGTCAGCCGATGGTTTTCACCACGATGAGCCAGAGCCTTAGCATCGTCAGGGTTTTGTTCTATATAAAGCGACATTACCACATTTTTTCTCCTCTAACACATACACTTTTTATCTGCTGGCCAAAAAGTGTAGTTCTTACTACATTTGCTTGGCAAAATACCTTAAGTTTCCTTAACAAAAGACATACCCAACCGCGCCATCATTTCACTGTCTGCAGGTGCAGGCGCTTGAGGCGGAACATAAAGTGTCGAAACTAGAGTAACACGAGTTTCAGCCAGTTTGGACAGAGGAATATGCTGGATAACTGGCTCGCAAACCGGGTAATAAACCGCTGCTTCGTAAACAATTACTTCGTGGTCAGAACCATAGTATGTTTCTAACACTTCAGCTAACACAGTTAGACCGCGCAATTGAATCCCTTCTTGATAAAAACCCAGATTGCCGATCGTCGCAATCTGCCACAAAATTAAAGCACTGGTCGGGTCAAATTTACGCCCCCGAATCAGAAAATCTGTCGCTTCAAAACTTTGACATCCGTTGCGTCCTGGGTCAAGACCCAAGTCAGCAAATAAGCAATCTTCCGCTGAAATTCCTGGTAACATTTGCGCCCTAAAACCTTCACGGCGCGCCTGTTTAATCCCTTCATGGGTGGGGTAAGCGAAAACACCGGGATGACCGTAAAAAACCGCACAAACATTCAAACCCTGATGAACTTCAGCCAAAATGCGATCGACCATTTCTCGATAAGTTTCTCTACGCCGCTGATTGTTGGTATTGTAAGGTAAGGCTTCTGCGGTGGGATTGAGTGTCTGTAGCCATTTAGCAGTAACAGGATCGGCTACGGCGAACAGAACTTTGTCAGCTTGCTCGATCCACGCCTTCGCTGCTAAGGTCAGATGACCAACTAATTGAATTCCCGTCCCGACAACAGTTAAAGATCCCGTTTTCAAATGTAACTTCCTCCAAGCGATCGCAAAATGTGTTTCAGTTATGGTAGTAACGCAAATTGCTAGTTATATAATTAAAGCTGCTAAGAGGTAAAAAGTCGATCGTCAAATTGAGATAGGCAAACAAGCGATCGATATCGTCTCAAACTAACACTAAAAGTTTGGTTGTTGAGAGTAGCAAATACTGCTCGGAGTACATCTTGCAGCTAACCTGACTGTCAAATAACTCATCCCCATATTCTGCTATTTGATTGCCCAGTTGCAAACCCAAACCGACGTTGGCGCAGAACCACCGCAAGAATTTTTCCAAATCTTGAAAACTTTTTCTATTTGCTAACTGAAAATGTATAAATATTTTTGCAATATTACTTAAAAGATATGAGGTAAGGTAATCTAAAAATCCATCAACCTTCATCTGCTGATATCAGCGGTGAAAAATTCCTAACGAGGAGAAATTTGCTCTAAAGTTGCGAAACTCCGATCGGTCTCACTGACCTATTCCTCTCAAAAACAGCCCTCGGTTTCAAAGCAATTCTTAACAACAGCCACAGCGATCGCCATTCTCCGGGAGTTTCCTGCCGCTTCCACTGGCCCGGGCGACAGTACAGCATTTCGATCAAACAGCGGTGCTGGCTAATATTCAGGCGATCGAACGCAATTCGCACAGTGGGAAATTCCGCAAAATTGCACCCTGCTGCATCCCTAAAACTCGACTCTAACTGAGATTTATCCCTCACCAGCTCAATCTTCGCCACAGGAATAAAACAGTTCTCTTCCATAATTTCCAGAGTCGCCGAATCGCAATCAATCAAACCTTTGGCCAAACGACGCTCAGTGCCGAACTCAACAACAGACGGCGCTAGCGATCTCCTTGCTTTGACTGCCGCACTGCAAGGGAGCGCGTTTATTTTACCCTGCGATAAATTTGTCTGAACGGCATATTTTGGTAAAATCTCTGCTGGCGTCAAACTCTCTTTACTACCCTTACCTTTCACCGCAAAGCTTGGCCACTGAGTCAGAGCAACTTCAGCGCCACTTTCCGAAATTACAGTGGTTATACCCCAAAAACTTTTACCGCCAATATTCAATTGTACAACCCTGCGTAAATTGAACCATTCGTAAATGTCCGGCTTAGGAATGTCCACCAAAATTAGTAATGCAATCCCGATCATCAGCAGGTTGTAAGCGCTCCAAATCCATCCCAAACTCATTCCTTTTGACAAACAATGTGCACTTTCTGATATTGACTGTACGTTGCACACATTTTTAACTAAATTAACGTTTAAATTGTGCCACAAACTGAAGGCTGTAGCTGCGAACAAGACAATCAAAGGCCATCCCAAATTCCAGTTAAAACTAAAGCGATCGCTCGCAATTCCTTTTGGCGTCACCTGAAACCCCTTCCCAAAGGGATTCAGCATGGAACTCACGACCGTCACCGCTAAAGGAATACACTGGACGAACGAATAAATATCGGAAAGCAAAGCCGATCCCGATCTGCGGTTCAGCCAAGAAAACACAGTAAGTTGTACCAAATAGTAAGGCACGAAAAAGTACAGCAATTCCCGCGCACTTGCCCGCAAAGGAATTATGCCGAAAAACGAATAAGCTAAAGGTATCAACAGATATAAAACCCTGGTTAAACTGGTAAACCAGTGCAGCAATCCTTCCAAATGAGACAGCCTTTGTACGAATCTGAGACCGCGAATTGTTAAAGGGTTGGAATCAATAAAAAATGCCTGAAGCGTACCTCTAGCCCAGCGTAGCCTTTGATTTAGATGAGCCTCTATATTTTCAGCCGCCAAACCAGCACTCAATTTTTCATCTAAATAAACTAAGCGATATCCGGTTGCTGATAGCCGAATTCCGGTAAAATAATCTTCGCAGATTGAATCTGTGACCAAGCCTCCCGCTATTTCTAAAGCACTCCGCCTAACTACAAAAGATGTACCGCAACAAACCACGCTGTCGGCGCTGTCTTTGATGATTTCAATTTGCCTGTAAAATATTTCTTCTTCCGGCGCGAGCACATTTTCTAAACCTAAATTGCGGGAGATGGGGTCGTGGTTGTAAAAGCTTTGCGGTGTTTGAACGAGGGCGATTTCTGGATTTTGAAAAAATCCCACTGTTCGAGTTAAAAAGTTTTTAGTGGGAATAAAATCTGCATCGAAAACTACAATTAGTTCTCCATTAGTTAGGGCTGTGGCATGATTGATGTTTCCAGCTTTAGCGTGAATATTATCTGGTCTGGTTATATACTCGCATCCCAGTTCTTTTGCCAGCAATTTGATTTCCTGGCGCTTGGTATCGTCGAGCAAATATACTTTTTTGTTAGCGTAATCTAAAGCTTGACAGCCGATTACTGTGCGCCGTAAAATAAACGCCGGTTCGTTGTAAGTTGGGATAAAAATATCTACTGCCGGAGCGAAGTTTCCAGCTTCAACTGCAACTGCCATGCGATCGGCTTCTCGACGCCGGTCTTTCATTCTCAGCATTAAATACAGTTGAATACTGGTGTTAAAAACCATTACCATTTCTAAGAAAAACAGCCCCAAACTAAAGATACCGTTGAGGGGATCGGTTAAATTTAGAGTAGCGAGCGATCGCCACAAAACGTAGCGAATGGTTAAAGCTAGAACTATTGCAACTACCACAGCGCGCGACCATTTCTGCGGTTGAGGCGAAATTTTAATTGCAGCTAAAGCGGCCGAAACCAGCACCAAAGTCGGCACTAACAAATACATCTTGCTCGTAGCAGGCACTTGCAGCAACACAGGCGGGTTTTGCTGCCAAGTGTTGATTGTGGCAAAAATACCGCTGACTGTACCTTCATTGGCAAACCAGGCTCCGGCGATCGCACCAGCGAAAGCAAGAGCTCCCAACACGACTAGCGTTGCTGCCGGCACCCGCGAAATTCGCCAAAAGCGGGGTTTCAAGTCTTGAAGGTCAAATCTTGAATTTGTCATAAAATATATTTAAAATTCCCGATTGTACCTGTAACAGTCAGGGTTTCTTGCTGTCCACTTTTTAATCCTGTTAAAAATTCCGAGACACCCCAATGATTGTATTTACATTTTTTAACATTGTGATTCTTGTATGATAGTTGATTTTGCTTGCTCGTGGCAAACTGATCGGCGGGCTCAATCCGGGCAAAGTATAACAGATATTGAAGGAAGTTCGGCAACGGATTCCCTTTCTTCGGAGGTAACGGATGTCAGGAAGAAGTCCGAGAGAAAAAGCAAGAAGGCTTTAAAAAAGCGATCTAGGAGAGAAGTCAGAAGCAATCGAACGCGCGGTGGCTATAACAGCAACATATCCTTGATATTATGTGCGATCGAACAACCGCAATAAAATTCGTTTGTAGTGAGGACAGAAAATCCTCATAAAACTACTAGGAGTGTCAACGTGTATACAAATCAAATAGGATCGCTATATCAAAGTATAGCAATCCATATAGTTTAACAATTAGACTAATTTGACATCTAGCTAAAGGTAGAGAAATTTTATATTAATTTAAAAAAATTACCGCGATCCCAGCACAAAAACCCAGTCATCAAACAATTAATCAGAAACTGCTAATTCCGAGATTGCATAGCGGGCGACAGCCAAACTAACTCTCGCCTGTTCTATTTCCGACAATTGGACCCAAGGTCTTTGAGTCGCCACGACCAATTCCACCCCTTGCGAATCAACATCTCGCATGGCATAAGCCAAAGGACGCGCCAACACCTGCAAATCTTCCTCACCCCACTGAGGCAAAATATCTAACACGCACTCTACCATTTGGTCAGCTAAAGATTGATACTTAACAGTTGCGTTTTGTACGCTTTGAGCGATGCTGGTCAGAAAAGCTTGAGGAACGCGAGTAAATTTTTCGCGCAAAGACTTTTGGAGAGCAGTCGTCAGCCAAACTTGTTCTAATTGCGAAAATAAAACTTGCGACTTCAGGGCAATATCGCTGTCGCTGAAGGAATCAGACAGCGCAAATTCCTGCTCTGCGGCACTCAAATAAGATTCTGATTCAAGCTGTGCAGGATTCCAGGGATAAGCAACATCAGCCTGAACTATTGTGGCGAGAAGTTCCATCTGGGCTTGAGTTTGTGAGTCGCGAAAATATTCAGAATCAGGAGATTGGGTAGCCATGATGTAATACCTCAGGGGGAAAAGGAAAATTATAGAAGGGGGACTGTGCCAAGAGCTAGTTGCGAGCTATCAGTGGTAAGTAACTCTTTTAAATTCAGACTGGAGATTCAACGCCCAGAACTTTGCTGTGCCGCTCGCCCCTCGCCTTCATTAGCTACACCCGCATCTTAATTCGTTCCGCAATCAGTCTCACTGTAGCCCGAAGTTTTTGGAACCTCAATAGTGAACTCAAAAATCTGACCTTGAGAACTGCCAAATTTTAGCTGAGTGCCGCTGCGCAGCAGCAATTCTTGGTGGTGAACTCTCTGCCATCCCTCAGGCCCCAAAACTAGAGTCCCGTAGCGAGAAAAATCCCGCAGGAAGTAGCTAGGTTCTTCGCGGCTATCTCCGATACTGTTTCTGCAGAAAATCTCGGCGTGTTTTTGAGAAACCCACTGTTCTCGAATCACTACGTCGTTTTCTTCCCAGCGTCCGACTCGAACCATACCCGCGCGAATCGGCCAAACCTGATTGGTCGATTCGGTGGATTTGGCATTTGGTCGATCGCGCCCCCGCAAATAAGCACAAGATGGCAACCGTCCCAGCCAAGTAGAAGAATTTAAAGGCAATTCAGTTTTTAGGTCATCAACCAGCTCAGTTAGCTGACCGTCAAACTCAGGGTGCATATACAGCACAGGCAGCGTCCAAGCCGGTTGATTGAACTTGTAGAGTGTCAGTAACTGCTGTCTGGCGACGGCCACTGCCCGATCGACCGACATCCGCCCGGCCAAAGCTTGAGCAAAAGTTTGAATAAAACTCAGGGCCTCGCGATCGGCGATCGAGTCGCGCATCCCTAACACCGCAGGCACCCCGTGATGGATCAGTACCTCAGCCAAACTGCTGCGGGCGATCGCCTGTTGCTGGCCGTTAGTTGAGTGCAGCATCTCCACCGCCGGCTGAGCTCCCCAGCAGGCATTAAACACCGCCAGAGTCACGCGGCACCGAACTAACACCTGAGCCAGTTCAGTACCGTTAATCGCGGTGTCCGGCCCCAAAAACAGCAAGCCGCCATCGGGCCCCGGTATCCCGTGGCCGGCGTAAAACAGAATATTGTAAGCTTGCGTTTCCAGCCGAGAAATGAGTTCCGCCGGAGTAGGTTCGATCAGAGTATCGACACGAGTCGGAACGCTGATGTCAGAATATTTGCCGCTCTCGTCGGTTTGAAAAGCACTTTCCAGAACACCAGCTAGGGCGAGTGCTTCTTCTCCCAACTGCAAATGACCGTTATTGCTGGAAAATTGAGAATTAGCACCGCGGCCGGGTTCTGCTTGTCCCAAAACTAGCAAAATGTTGAGTGACTCCGCAGGCTGCAGGGGTGGCAAAGGTTCAACATTGCTGGTAGTGCGGCTGAAAAGCAGTTGCTGCGACAGAGAAATCGCCGGTTGACCGGCTTGAGGCTGCATAATTTCCCAAGGCAAAGCAATTAAATACGGTTCGCGCAAATCTACGCGCACTCGCAGGGGTAGATTTTGCCCGATCGCGATACCTTTACTTTCCTGGAGACTACCTTGAATCGGCCCTTCAAACAGCCACTGCCAAAGATTAATCCCCAAATGCTGCATCAGGCGACTGCTGTAGCTGGCCGGTGGCGGCGGCGGATTCTGCTCCCCCCTGTCGCCCCACCCCGCTTGACCGAGGTGGATCGGCACAGATGGCGCCGGTGGAGGTAGCTGTAGGGAGTGAGGGGTTCGTTGTTCAGTTTGTGCCAGTATATTCTGGCTGTTTTCCGGCGAGAATATACTGGCATCTGGATTTAGGGGCAATTCGTGAATTGTCCCGGAGGGCGAAAACATTTCCTGCCAAGCTTTCCATGATTGGGATAGGGTATCGGGCCACATACAGTCGTGGTGAACGTACCCGCTGGGATAAGGAGCTTGTAGAACCCAAGTGGCAAAATGGTTTGCCCCAGCGGTTCTCAGGCGAGCGATCGCTATACTGAGGCAAGGACTTTCAGGGCGCGCCATTCACAACTACCGACTCTGGATATAGGGTTGGATTGAGTTTCTCTATTAGTAGTTTATCGGGTTTGGGGTGTGATCGAGTGCGCGAGATTGCTTTGGGAGTTATTACTTTTACTTAGTGCCCAAAAATTTATCTAAATTCGGTACATCTACCCAAGTTCCCGTAGCATTCGACTCCTGGGTCAAATCCATCAACAACTGCGAGTAAACCCCTTCTCTGAGCGAGGGTATCAACGATTTACCCGCATCTATTGCTTCTACCCACCTATCTACTACTCGAATAAACGGTGCAATTCTCCCGTCTGGATAAACTTGAGGAAACTCCAATCTTTGAGGAATTTTGATTTCAGCTAAAGGTGCTCCACCTTGGGAACCCCACAAGCGAAATCCGTGTACGTAATCTTGCTGGTTGTCGCTTCCCAACACCAACGTACCCTTACTCCCGTATATTTCCACCCAGTGTCCCCGCCCTTGATAAGTAACAGAACTCAAACAAACCTGACAAGGCGTTCCCCCGGCTACTTCCAACATCAACGTGCAAGAATCATCTGCATCAACTAATTTTAAATTTCCCGAATCATTCGGATCGGGCCGCGCCGAAATTCCTGTAATCAAGTGCCCAGAAAGCCTCTGCGGCGGGCCGAACAGCCAGCTAATATAATCAAAAACGTGAGAACCAGTCGCGCCCAAAACTCCGCCGCCACGCTCTTTTTGCGCGTACCAATTCCAGGGGCGAGTAGCATCAGCACGGCTCGACACCAGCCAATCAACCTTAATTAAACGCTTTTCTCCCACATATCCTGCTGCCAATAGTTCTGCTAGCATTTGCCATGCGGGGATGAATCGAAATTCAAAGTCCATTGTGGCAATTGCTCTG
Source organism: Microcoleus asticus IPMA8 (assembly GCF_013179805.1). GTDB lineage: Bacteria > Cyanobacteriota > Cyanobacteriia > Cyanobacteriales > Microcoleaceae > Microcoleus > Microcoleus asticus. Next base: position 18,304 of record NZ_SRRZ01000001.1, read on the forward strand.
GCACCACCCTTTTTTAAATCGGTTTGAGATTCGCTGTTTGCCAATCGGTAAAGTTCCCTGGCTTCATTGGCTGTCAGGGCTGTGGGTTTTTCTAATAATAAATGCTTGCCTGCTTCTAAGACGGTTTTTGCCATTTCATAATGCAAAAATGGCGGCGTGGAAATGCTGGCACCCGCTACTTCCGGGATGGCTACTATATCGGCTATCGAGTCGCAAGCGTAGGGGATATTGTGGCTAGAGGCGATCGCCTTTGCTTTGTCTAAATTCCGGTGGTAAACAGCCACAACCTCTGTCCGGTGATGTGCCTGGAATCCGGGAAGGTGCACTTTTTGACCGAAACCTGTACCGACTACTGCCACGCCAATTTTTGACATAATTTTCTAATTGGGAATTGGGAATTGGGAATTGGTAGCAACTAACAAATAACTAATGAATTCAACATCGGCATGACGCTCGATAATTAATCCGTGTATCCGTGTCCAAATCTGTGTCGTGCTTTCCTTCTTCCCTCATCCTTCTTCCTTCTTCCTTCTTCCTTCTTCCTTCTCCACCCATTCAATTACTTGTTTGCCCAAACTAACGCCGTCAAACAAGTCAATTTCTCTGATCCCTGTAGGGCTGGTGACATTAACTTCCGTGAGATAACCGCCAATGATATCAATGCCGACAAAGTACAGTCCGTCCCGTTGCAGCACTGGTTCTAACTGAGTGCAAATTTCCAGTTCGCGATCGGTAATTTCTGTTTTTGCGACTCTGCCGCCGACGGCCATATTGCCGCGAAATTCATTGCCAGTGGGAATACGGTTGATAGCACCGATGGGCTTGCCATCCAACAGTATAATCCGCTTGTCTCCCTCTTTTGCTTCCGGCAGATAAGTCTGAACCATCACTGGAATTTGCCCTTGTTGAGTGCTAATTTCGACCAGGGAGTTGAGATTGCGATCGCCCGCTTCCAAAAACAAAATCCCCTCGCCAGCTTTGCCGCCCAAGGGTTTAAGAACGGCCGCTCCTTTTTTCTCAACAAATTGCCGAATTACCTGCTTGTTTTGAGAAACAATTGTCTCGGGGATCGCTCCCTCAAATTGCAAAGCATACATTTTTTCATTCGCCGCCCGCAATCCTTTGGGACTGTTAACTACCAAAGTTTTAGCCGGATCGATGCCATCTAGAAGGTAAGTAGCGTAGAGGTAAGGAATGTTGACTGGAGGGTCTGTCCGCATAAATACTGCGTCCATTGCTTCGAGAGGCTGCAGCAAAGTAGGCTGTTCCACCTCGTACCAAGCCTCAGCAGCCTCCCAGCGTCCATCTACGACTTTTACAGGGGTGAGTGCTACCCGACTGAGCATTGCCCAGGTTTTGCCGCCGATGACGCTTAGTTCGTTGGCTTGAGTCGCCCAGACTTCGTGACCTAACTCTTGAGCTGCCTCCATCAGCGCTACGCTGGTATCGTGTCCTGGAATTAGTCGCGCGAGGGGATCGATGATGAATGCAAATTTCATTGTCAATTAAAATTAAGAATTGGTCGCAGGAAAATTTGGGCTGACTGAAAATTCGACAGGGAATGCCTTATTTTGCTGCTAGCAGCGGGTCTAGCTGGCCTAGAGCATCAAGTTTGTGCATTTCGTCGCAGCCACCTATGTGTTGGTCGTTAATGAATATTTGTGGCAGGGTGCGGCCTCCGTTGGCTCGATCGGTCATTTGAGCCCGTGCTGCTTCATCTCCGTCGATCGCGTACTCTGTAAAATCCACCCCTTTTCGCTTCAGCAGTGCTTTTGCACGAATGCAAAACGGGCAAGTTCTCCAAGTGTAAATTTCTATTTTAGGGGTCATCGGACGAGCAAATAATAACTATATTTTTTAATTGTAATCTTAACCAATCTTATTTTAATTTTTAAATAGTTGTAGCAAGCAACCTGTAATGTTATTATTTATACAATTTTTTAATTTTAGCCTAAAAATAAAAAAAACACCCACGCTTGAAAAAACGGAGAGAGTTTGAAAACAAGCAGCAGGTCGAGCCTGCCTACCGTTGCTGACCAACCTGCTTGTTTCGTCTTCTGCCGGAACAGATGATTCCTGCGCCTGTCACCATGAGTCCTACCACCATACCGGGTTCAGGGATAGTAGCTCTTGGCGGCTTGGACGTGGAGGTGGTGTATATGTTTCCCAAGTCCCCCGCGGCGGGCGCCGTTAGTGGTGGTTCGGTTTCGGGTACTTCCTGTACCGGGTCTGCTGGTGGTGGTTCAACTACCTGCTCTTGCTGTACCGGGTCTGGTATGACTGCTGGTGGTGGTTCAACTACCTGCTCTTGCTGTACCGGGTCCGGTATGACTGCTGGTGATGGTGATTCAACTACCTGCTCTTGCTGCACCGGGTCTCGCAGGGATGCTGCTGATGATGAGGTTGTTGCTGATTGCTCGCTGCTTGCCTCGGCTTTGGCGCACTCACTTGAAAAGTTTCCGGGGCCGCACACATCGACTGCTGAAGCCGGAGGGGCAGCAGCTAGATAGTAAAACGCTGTGGCCATTGTGGCAGAGAGTCCAATTCCTAGTTTTGCCAGTGGCGTAAACATAACTATTTAGTTAAACAGTGGTAAAATCTGAAAATAGAAATAGTCCTAGAGATTAGCGCTGCACGACGGGCAAGGATTTTACAGTTCTTACAATAAAATGGATGTTTTCTTTCGCGAGCGCCTGTAAAAGATAGTATAGCGCTTGAGGTGACCGCCCAAACACTTTAAGAATATTATTCTCTTTCACCTTGACCTCGCGTACCGTGGTTTGCACTAGGAAGTGGTTTGCACAGAGTGAAGCAACATCTTTTTGCAACCTCTCAACCAACAGCCGTTACAGCCATTAACAAAGAGTGTTTTTACCTTGACCGCCGCCTCCTGAAATTAATTATTTAACCGAGCGCAAACGAGAGCTGCTGTATTGTACTTTGCAATGCACAATCTGGCTACTCTTCTATAATCTCATGGTTCGACGATATCTGTCCTCAGTATATGTACGTGTATTCCTGACTGTCAACCAGTAAAAAGGAATATTTAAGTATTTACCGAGGGTAGAGGGCGTATTGAATGAGCTGAGCTAGTCGATCGCGGAGACTTTCCATCCCGAGACCTTTGGCGGCAGAAATAAATACGGCTTGAGGAAACTCTTCTCGGGCGAGGGCGAGAGTATCTCCATCTACAGCATCGATTTTGTTAAAAACTACAAGGGCTGGCCCGGGAGTTACGGGCATATCTGTCAAAATATTCATGACCGATCGAATTTGGCTCTGCCACGCCGGATGGGAGAGATCGACAAGGTGCAGCAAAGCATCGGCGTCAGTGACTTCTTCGAGGGTAGCTCGAAAAGCGTCGATCAAGGCGGGGGGCAGTTCCCGAATAAAGCCTACTGTATCTGTGAGGACGATCGACAGCGGTTCCCGAGTAACAGTGCCAGGAAGGGTCAACCGTCGCGTGGTGGGGTCGAGGGTGGCAAATAACTGGTCGGCAGCATAAACCTCGGAATTGGTGAGCAGGTTGAGCAGAGTCGATTTACCGGCGTTGGTGTAGCCGACGATCGCCACTGAGGGTACTTCGTGGTGGTGCCGGTTCTGCCGCAGCCGGAAGCGGTGGGCCAGCAGTTGATTTACTTCTTGCTGCAATCGAGAAATGCGTTTGGCGATCGTCCGCCGTTCGGTTTCTAGTTTGGTTTCTCCGGGGCCTCTAGTACCGATGCCGCCGCCCTGTCTCGACATTGCCTGACCGCGACCTGTGAGCCGGGGCAGAGCGTACTCTAGCTGAGCGAGTTCGACTTGCAATTTACCCTCGCTCGATCGAGCTCTTTGGGCAAAGATGTCGAGAATTACCTCTGTTCGATCGACTACGCGAATACCTATCTGAGTTTCCAAGTTCCGTATTTGTGCGGGGGCCAGGTCGCGATCGAATACCACGAGGTTAGCGCTAATCGTCTGAGCGGTGAGGGAAATTTCCTGAACTTTGCCTTCGCCGACGACTGTCTGCGGATGGGGGCGCGATCGTTTTTGGCGCACTGTTTGCAGTACCTGACCCCCGGCGCTTTCAACCAGCCGCGTGATTTCTGCGAGTCCGTCCTCAAAATCCAACTGAGTCATGTGCTGAGTCATTACACCTACCAACAGCACTTTGTCTTGGTCTGCATCGACCTGCTTAGCGACAAACTCTGCTTCAAACTCTGCTTCGAGTCCTTCCACCAAATCCAGAAAGTCTTGGTCGGCGAGTTCGTCCAAATTTAGCGGTTCTGATATTTTCCAGGGAAAGTTTTGAGTTTGGATTGGTGACTTTTGAATTGAAGGCTCTTCTATTTCATCAGTTGCATCTGGTTCTAACTGAGCGCTCAAAACAGAGAACTCAAAATTTGGCTGGTCTCCCTGGGGTATCAAGTGAGCGAGATAAGTTTCTTGGATGTAACCAGTTGCACCGCCGCCGCGGCGCTGAAATCCTCCGCCGGTCAGTGTCAGCCAAACTAGAGCGTCCAGGCGCTGAATTGCCATTGCGGTGAGGGCTGCTTCGGTTGGGGTTTCTGGCTTCAGGTGGGTGGCGATGCAGCGAATGCCGCTGAGGCGACCTCCCCCGTAGCGGGGCAATTCTAAGGGCGCAATCTGCGTTTGGCGGGGTGTACCGACGCCGACGCGAATTACTTGTCCGCGGCGGTTGATGTAGGTGCAGATTGGTTTGTCTATTTCCGTGCTGATGGCCGCGACGCGCTGGGCGAATTCTGCCGTGGTGATGCGATCGCCTGGTAGTCGCTGATGGTACAGCTTTTCGAGTTGCTTGAGCTGGCTGGACTTTAAACCTTGAAGATTGCCGTAGATGGTTTCGATAACTGTTTCTCCCGATCGATCTGTTTATCTCCTATTTTAATTAACTCAGGGGCGATCGTGTTCGGGTTTTAAGTTGAAATTTACTAAATTTTATTGCCTCTAGCACAGCGCGGATTCACTCTTGTCGAGTCACCAGCGCCGTTGTTTGTCGCTAGGGGGCGATCGGGCATTTCACTGCTGCCCTCAAACTTGCGGTTGTATTCAGTATCTACAGATACAGGAGCTCGCTAAAAAAACTCGCGTAACAAAAGTTAACACTTTATTTTTTGTTTCAAAATCCTCCTTTAGACTTGTGTTTATTTTGAGCCTAGAGGCAGATAGCAAAGCAGAAATTAGGTCGTTACCATGAGAAGCGAAACATTGTTAAGGAATGTAAAAACATGGAAACTCGTCCTACTAACTTGCCTCCTACGGCTAATGCTTACAACGGCAAAGATCGGAATGCCTTTCTGTTTGGCTTCAACCCGCAAGCAGAACTTTGGAACGGTCGCTTAGCGATGATCGGTTTCTTAGCTTATTTGCTTTGGGACGCCGCTGGATATAGCGTTCTCCGCGACATACTTCACTTTCTGCCTACCTACATTGCTCACTAATGAGTAGCTGTATTTCCTGTATGGCAGCGTGAGTAAATGCCGCCATTGCCAGACAGGCTAAAAGTTACAAATGGCAGCGAGTATGGTTTTGTCCCTTTGTATCTTTCGTTACTTTTGAATGGCATTCAAAGACTTCTTGATGTGATTCGATGATTACGGGTGGGGGCGCTGTCGCTGGCGCGGTGAATATTAACACCAACAGATATTTATTGCGTAAAGGCGATCGCCCCTGCTGTATTTTTGGTAAGAAATCTCATCGAGCATTTCTGATAGTTTATGAAAAATAGGAGCATCAACGATGATTAACTCAAATTTACTGGCAGTAGTAGAATCCGCTCTGACTGACACAGCATCAGGAACTTGGCAAAAGCCTCTGGTGATGTTTGTCTGCAATATCTTAGCATTGCTAGTTCTCAGCCGCAGAATTTGGTATCCCCACGTCGGGCCGAAAATGCCTTTGCCCTTTCCCTCTCTGTTTAACAATGTTAGCGTACCCGCATTTTTGGCTTGCATGAGCGCCGGTCATTTGCTGGGAGTATTCGCGATTTTGGCGCTGAGTATCGACAAGGCTATATAGTAGCAATTGCGCGGCTGTTTTGGCGATTTCTTGCTGCAATTGGTTGGTTAAACGGCTGACAAAAAATGGCAGGGGTAAGTGAAAAGCACTCACCCCTAATTTTAATTTGCTCTATAGACTGACGCAGAAATCGGTTTTTGTACCATGCACTTACAACTAACGGGGCTTAAATAAATTCCAAGCCCAAATTAGCTTGCTCGACAGCAAATACCTCACTGCTGGCTTATAGCGCACCCACAAATCTATAAGATATAGCTGTTGTTAAAGCTTCTAAGACCTCCGTAAAAGTAGTTAAAAACTGTGATGCCCTTAGCAACGACGCCATTCACCCTTCAACTGAATGCGGCTTGAGGATGAAGATTCATCATGCAATCCCACAGGAGTCGGAGTGGATTAGCCTTGTGGGCATTGCGGGTTTGAATATGATGCTGACATGAATGTGGCTCTTAATATTGCTGCTTTGGGGGTGTCTGTAAGCCATCCCGAAAGTCCGGGGATGAGTTGTCAACTAGAGGGACAATTGTCTCTCTTTCCGATCGCTCAAATCAGAGGCTAAAGCTCCGCGCTTTAGGTCGGAGTAAGCTTACTTTAGGGAATGGGATATAGCCATTTGCGAAATAATTGTGTTAAGCGCGGCATGACCAAATAGGTGAGCAGGATAACAGTCAGACCAGAGATCATCAGAGATATGAGCAAGGCAGGAAGCCCTGATAGTAGCGGTACCAACAAACGATTGAGAATAGAAATGGTAAAAAACACTCCCAACCATGTAACTAACGCCATTTTGTAGCGAGGGGGTGGAGCCTTCATCGATTTATTGGGCAGCGTAAACCAGGTTTCCAATCCGGTCAGAGTTTGAATATCTTCTGGGTTTTCAATCAAAGGCTGCAATCGCTCAATCCACTCTCGCCGAACATCAGATTCCAGCCAGGCCTTGAGATTGTTGTAGCAATCGAACTTGAGAATGACCACGTACTCAGGATGAGCGTGATGCTGGGGTCGAATAGTGCTCACACCCAGATGTCCCTTGAATTTGCGTGCATCTGCGGCGATGCCATGAAACCATGCTTCGTAACCTTGCTCGCGCCCCGGTTTCACGACATGAGAGATCACAGCAGTGACTAGATAGTTTTCTTCACTGGTATTGCTCGCCAACGGTTCTTCCAACATAAAATTTAGAGAATTAACTGAGAGAAAAGTTTTATTAAGAAAAACGACCCTAGAGACACCAAATTGCTCGGCAATTTTCGGCAGCACGTCTTGAAACAGAAGGGAGATTAACGAATGCGATCGCGCAGTTTTGGCATGAGAGGAAATGACTAGCGAGATCCAGCAGCTTGTAAGGCAGTTTGGGCATCGGTGCTCGCCTGCGTTCGAGCCTCTTCTCCACCCATGAGATTATCAGCATGGGTGACTTCAATATCAGTGATGCCCATAAACCCAAAAATGAGCCGCAGATAGGGTTCTTGGAGCTCGTAGGCACAGTAAGGCGTATCTTTTAATTAGGCTGAAATGGTGAAATAGTTCGGCCCAGACAAAGACTTGCAATCATTGACAAGACCTATTAAAAACACCCTCTACGTGACTTACAACGAAGTAGTTGCCACCGCTACGTTTTACATAAAATTGATAACCTAGCGATGACAATATTAACTCAGTTAAACACGAGCTAAATAAAGTAGGCGCTTTCTCACTACTTATTGGGAGATCCAGTATTTGCCGTTGCTGCATAGCTGGTCATCAGGTTTTTGTAGTCAGGAATAAACCCTGCTAACAGACTACCCAGTCCTTCAATATCGTTGCGCCAGTCACGGTGCAATTCACACACAACGCTAAACCAATTGAGCAACTGAACTCCAGCACGAGACATTCGATCCCAAGCTGCATAGCGACAGGCTTCATCGAAGGTTCCAGAGGCATCGGTGACAACAAAAACCTCATAACCTGCCTCTAATGCCGAAAGCGCACAAAAAGTAACACATACATCAGTGACAATTCCGGCAATAATCAATTGCTTCTTGCCTGTTGCTTCTACTGCTTTAACAAAGTCCTCGTTGTCCCAAGCGTTGATTTGTCCGGGACGCGGAATAAAGGGAGCATCTGGAAACTTCTCCTTCAGTTCAGGGATGATGACTCCATTGGGGCCTTGCTCAAAGCTAGTTGTCAAAATTGTAGGCAGGTTGAAAAATTTGGCTGCACTTGCCAGCGCCAGCACATTATTTTTGAAGTCTGCGGCACCAATATCACGCACAAGTGAGAACAGTCCAGTTTGATGATCGACCAGCAAAACCGCAGCATTATTCTTGTCTAGACGGTTGTATTTGAATGTAGACATCAGGTATTTTTCCTATTTGAGTTATGGGTGAATGAGGAATTGCAGAATGGAGTCAAGAATCAGAAAGCCTTGAGTTTTACCAATTAAATGTGCTTCCTTATTAAAAGCGAAACGTCTATTTCCTCTAAATGGCTTATGGCGTAACCTGTTGCGACATGAACTCAGTTTGCAAAATCTTACCAAATTTCACCACTCAAGATCCGCAAGTTAAGGGCTGAGTTAACGCGATCGCCCTAATCTCGACACACGTTACACCAACGCCCCTAACGCTTTCAATGTCGATTTTTGAGCCTTCGTCAATCCCGCCCGGCCTCGAATATTCATGCCTTCATACAAGCGATCGCCCATCAACGTCCTAATAAATCCACCAGTTGCGACATTCCACACTTTAATGGTGCGAATGATAAATTAGGTCTTTTGGGCAATTATATAAACATGATTTTCAGGATACTGGTCATATTCGAGATGGCGGCAGGTGCAATGATGCTCAATCAGAATTTGCAGGAAAGTATCTACACCCAAAGTGCTGTAATCAAAGTCTTGACCTTGAAATGCTCCCGAAACCTCGCTGCTTGTATGTCCGCCGCCACAAGTGAACAGGATCACTCCATTGGGTTCAAGCGCATCGCATAGCTTTTGTATCACAGGCGCTTGCTTGTTGATTGGCAGATGAAACGTGCTATCCCACGCTGCAATCAGGCTGTAAAGTTTCGGCGGCAGCCAATCACAAATGTCTTCGCGGTAAAACGTGATTTCTGGATGTAGCCGCCGGGCTAAATCGATCATTTCGCTAGAAATATCAAGTCCTTCAGGCTGAAATCCATGCTTGGATAAACTGTTAATAAAACGTCCGCTGCTTCCACACCCGACATCAAGTGCTGCGTGCTGGTTAGAAGTAAATTTTATCGCCCGTTCTAATTGGGCAATCCCGTAGGTTGAATCTTGATGCTGAGTTTGCCACCATTGGGCAATTAGGTCGTAGCGGGCCGATGTATCATTTGGCTCCATAAAGTCACCTCATAAGTGTCGATCGAGATTTTCAGGACAATTAAAATCTTTCTCCACGCTACGCACAGACTACACCAATGCCCTTAACGCTTTCGTTGGAGAGGCAGGCATGAGCAGACGAGAAGGAAATAAACTTTACTCCTATATCATTAAATCTTGAACACTACCAAATTTTTCAATGTTTCAATTTCCGGCTGTCAGTGGGAAAGTGGGGATTTCGGTTGCAGATTCTGGCAGAGGGGGGCGCAGACAAAGATAAACTAGCGGCCCTAACAGCGGAACTAGAGAGACTGCCCAAAAAATGCGATCGTCCGCAAGTCCGCGGCGTGCCATGTCGTCTCCCAGAAGTGAGGGAAATATTACAGCCATCAGACAACAATCCCAAGTTATTAAATGCACAAAAGGAATTGACTGCCACTGCCTGACATAATCTCCCCAATCTCCATTTAACCAAGCCCAAGCTAACAGCCAGATAGTAGTTAGTAAAAGTACAATACCTGTCCAGCGGGAGTCTGATATTTTGAGCAACATATCTTTGCGGCAGGAAAATTGTGGCTGGGGCTGGCGGAGGAGTAAGTAGGGAATTAAGCCGATGATGCCGGCGCCGTTGGAAGCGAGGAAAGCAGGCCAAGCGGATATATTTTGGGTTCTCTCATCAATAAATAGGAGGCAAGCGTAGACCATCGGCCACACTCCCATGAGAGCGAATATGGTGACAAGGTAGGGGTTAATTCCTTCTAGCTGCAACTTGAGCATTTTTTCCATAACTGTTAACGTTCCGGGCCGATCGAGAGGAGCTAGCAGCAAGGTGTAGGCAATAAATGTTGCCCACAGCAACCACAGAAACATTTTTGTTTTCATCAGATATAACGAGTAGTGGAACCCGACTAAACTAAATTATGGTAAAGTAGCGGCCGAGTTAGCGCCGTCTATCTTAGGTGATAAGCAGTTCGATTGAAACAGCGGCTGCAAACCCCGTTTTAGTTCGGGGATGAAAGGCTCTACAGCAGGCGATCATTACTTTAGGCAGACGCAGGAGCCACGTCAGGAGAGATACATTTTAAAGAATCGGTTGTTTTTATTACAAAACCCCTTAGAAGAGGAGTTTCAGCGGTGAACTTAATATCTGTAGAGGAACTCAAAGCGCTGGTACAACAATCTCCTGGATTGTGCGTTTCAATTTATATGCCAGTCGCTCAAGGAACAGAAATTCAACAAAACCCGATTCGGTTCAAAAATTTAATCAGAGAGGCTGAAGACAAAATAGTAGAGTACGGATTTGACAAAAAAGAAGCTGCGGAATTCCTAGATCCAGTCCGAGCAGAAATTGACCAGGAAAACTTTTGGGAAAATCAAAGCAACCTGCTGGCGATTTTTGTCGGTTCGGGATTTTTCCGCTACTATACCTGTCCGGTGAATTTTGAGGAATTAGTGGTTGTGAGCGACAATTTTCACGTCAAACCGCTGATGCCTATGCTGACAGGAGATAATTTATTTTATGTTTTAGCTCTCAGTCAGAAGGAAGTGAGGCTGATTGAGTGTACGGCTTACAGTGCTAGGGAAGTTGAAGTTGAAAACTTGCCGAAAAGCCTTGAGGAGGCTCTGCAATATGACCCGACAGCTAAAGATGGTCAGTTTCGGATTGCTACTACAAAAGGAGGCACTAATAATTCTTTTCAGCAGCCGGGAAGTTTTCACGGTCAAGGAAGTCCAGATCAAGATGAGCGCCAGCACGAAATATTGCAGTATTTCCACATAATCGATGCGGCGCTGCACAATTATTTGCGCAATAAAAAAGCTCCTTTAGTGTTAGCTGGAGTTGAGTATTTGCTCCCGCTTTACCGAGAAGCCAATACCTACCGGCATTTAGTTGAAGAAGGAATTACAGGCAATCAGAAACTTCTCAAGCCGGAAGAGTTGCGGGCCGAAGCTTTGCCGCTGGTGGAACCTTTGTTTGTGCAGGCTCAGTCAGAGGCGATCGCACAATACCGCGATCTGACAGGAAGCGATAAAATTTCTGCTGATTTGAAAGAAGCTGTTTCGGCTGCTTATTTTGGACGGGTCGATCGACTGTTTGTTGCTCTTGGCGTTCAGCAGTGGGGTACTTTTAATCCCGATACGAACGCGGTGCAAATCCACCCCGAGGCAGAATTGGGCGACGAAGATTTGTTGAATGCCGCAGCAATTCAAACTATCCTCAACGGCGGAACTGTTTACGCGGTGCCGCCGGAAAAAGTGCCGGACGAGGCGCCTTTAGCTGCTATTTTTCGCTATTAATTTACGAGGTTTAAACCAATGGAATCTACTTCAATGACAAATTCTGACAAACAAAACCAAAGTAGCAGCGGCGATACCGAACGCTGGGCATCTTTAATTGGTGGCGGGGCGCTGGTGCTTTTTGGTTTGTCGCAGCGTTCTTTGCGAGGCGCTTTGCTGGCGGTTGCGGGCGGCAGTTTAGCGGCGCGCGGTCTGGGGGTTGTGGAGGGTTTGCAGTCGGCGGCAGATCCCAATCAAAGCATTAAAGTTGAAAAGACGGTGACGATCGACAAACCGGCGGATGAATTGTACCGTTTATGGCGCAATTTTGAAAATTTACCTCGGTTTATGAAGCATCTCAAACACGTTACGGTCATCGATGAAAAGCGTTCTCACTGGATTGCCAGCGCGCCGATGGGCAATAGTGTGGAATGGGATGCAGAGATTGTCCGCGAAGAAGAAAATCGCTTAATTGCTTGGGCGTCTGTGGAAGGAGCTGATGTTGACAATTCTGGTTTTGTGCGCTTTCAACCGGCACCAGCGGGACGCGGTACTGAGGTAAAAGTTGTCATAGAATACAACCCTCCGGGCGGTGCAATTGGTGCTGGCGCTGCTAAACTATTTGGCGAAGCTCCCGAACAGCAAATTGCAAATGATTTACGTCGCTTTAAGCAGTTGATGGAAGCTGGGGAAATAGCGACTACGGAAGGTCAACCTTCGGGCCGCAAGTAATAAGTTAGATGGTGTCCTCCGATCTAACTAACATCTTGCACCATTCTCAGAACAGGCAAGATGCCTGTTCCACAAAGAATTAATTTATTATTGTGGGGTGGGCATCTTGCCCGCCCCTCAAAAGCTTATTGAAAATGGTGCAAGATGTCAGATCTAACTCACATCTTGGATCATTCCCAGAACAGGCAAGATGCCTGTTCCACAAAAAGTCAATTTCTTGTGGGGTGGGCATCCTGCCCGCCCATAAAAAGCTTATGGAAAATGGTGCAAGATGTCCGATTTAAGCATCTTTGTTGTTTACCGGATTAGCTGATGTCATCTCAAGTGGTTTTCGGAAATGCGGGCGCTGAAGGTGCAAGTCGGGGCGGTTGGTTTGCGGGTCACTTTATGACGCCGGGCGATGACCCGCGATCGACTTCTGTTTTAGAGGTAAAATGGGGCACTCACCCCGCCGGAGATTGTAGGACTCAGTGGGCGGTAAATGCGGCAGCCACGACGCTTTCTATCCTGGTAAAAGGACGGTTTCGCCTGCAATTTCCCGAACAAGAAATCTTGCTTTGTCGCGAAGGAGATTATGCTCTCTGGCTGCCGGGAGTACCTCATTATTGGTCTGCCGAGGAGGATTCGACGATCGTGACTGTGCGGTGGCCTTCCCTACCGGGAGATAGTTCTGGAGTTAAGAATTAACTTTAATTTCGGGAACCAAAACGCGGCCGCTATAACCCGCGCGCTGGTAGCGATCGATCGCCTCGGATGCGATAACCCCCGCTTTGCCGCTCTCCACCAGCGCTACGCAAGCACCGCCAAAACCTCCGCCCGTCAGCCTTGCGCCGAAGACTCCGGGGATTGACTGCAAGATGGCCGCCAGCGTGTCTACTGCCGGCACCGAAACTTCGTAGTCGTCGCGCTGGCTGGCGTGGGAAGCATTCATTAACTCGCCAAAACGCTCTGCTGGTAAAGATTTTACAGCTTCGAGCACGCGGTTGTTTTCGGTAACGACGTGGCGCGATCGCCTCCTGAGGGGTTCTGGCAATACTTCCACTGCTTGCGGATCGGCGATATCCCTGAGAGCTTTAACTCCCAATATCCGCGCGGATTCCTCGCACTCGGCGCGCCGCTGGTTGTAGCCGCTTCCTTCTGCTAGTTGGTGGCTTTCGCCACTGTCAATTATTAAAATTTCTGTGCTTGTGGGAAAAGGTATCGGGCGGCATTCAAGGCTGCGGGTGTCGATCAATAGCATGGTGTTGGTGTCTGCTAAACTCGATGCCATTTGATCCATGATCCCGCAGTTCAAGCCGGCATACCGGATTTCGACTTGCTGTCCGATTTGAGCTAGCCGCACGTCGTCTAGGGGGAGGTTCAGCAGCGCGCGCAGTCCTCTGAGGGTTGCTATTTCTAAAGCCGCGCTGCTGGACAAACCGGCTCCGATCGGCACAGTCGAGGTAATGTAGAGATTGATTGGCGGTATTTTGTATCCTTCTTTTTCTACAAGTCTCAGGCAGCCACAGATATAACTGACGAATTTTTGCGGTATGGTATCGTCGTCTGAAAAATTTATGAGTTCGTCATATTCTGCTGAATAAACATGGTGTCGATCGTCACTGCTCAAGCCGATTTGTACTGTTGTGCGCTGGGGAATCGCGGTTGGAAGTACAAATCCATCGTTGTAATCTGTGTGTTCGCCCAGCAGGTTTACTCTGCCGGGGGCGCTGGCTGTGGTTTTGGGTAATGTACCAAATACTCGTTGGAATTTCATTGTTGGGGAAGTGGTAATTGGTTCTTGATTATTTATTATTGGTTATTGGTTATTGGTTGTTTGGAAAAACTGCTATCCGTGTATCCGTGACTTCCGTGTCCTGCTGTTGGTAATTGGGAAGAAATAAATTTATTTTTTATCGTTTGTCCTTATTATAGTGCCCAAGTTTTTTGGTTAATTCAACCCCTGTTAACAAAAATAAACATCACCGTAGGTTGGGAAAAGATATTGAGCTGTGATAGAATGACAGGCTAAGATTTCTCCAACAATTCAAAAAATGCGATCGACCAGACCCCGGAAACAGTTTGCTCAACATTGGCTCAAAAGCGAGAAAGCCTTAGATAAGATTGTGAAAGCAGCTTCTTTGGATGGCGATCGCGTCCTGGAAATTGGGCCGGGGACGGGGATTTTGACTCGGCGCTTGCTGCCGGCGGCTGAGTCTGTTGTTGCTGTGGAGATCGATCGAGATTTGTGTCTCAAGCTAGCCAAACAACTCGGCAAAACCGACAATTTTTTACTGTTGCAAGGCGACATCCTGGAAATGGACTTAGAGGCTGAACTAACAGCTTTTCCCAAATTCCAAAATCCCAATAAAGTTGTTGCCAATATTCCTTATAATATTACCGGCCCAATTCTGCAAAAACTGCTGGGAACGATATCTGTTCCTGCTGCTAAACCCTTCGATTCGATCGTGCTGTTAGTGCAGAAAGAAGTCGCCCAAAGGCTTTACGCTAAACCGGGTTCGACAGCTTTTGGCGCTTTGTCGGTGCGGGTGCAATATTTAGCAGAATGCGAGTTAATTTGCGATGTGCCGTCTAAAGACTTTTATCCGCCGCCAAAAGTCGATTCTGCCGTGGTGCGGCTGCTTCCCAGACAGATAGAAACTGCGGCGGTTAATCCGCGCTATTTGGAGAATTTAGTTAAGTTGGGATTTGGTAGCAAGCGCAAGATGCTGCGAAATAATTTGAAAGGGGCTGTGGATTTAGATAAACTCGTTCACTTGTTAGAAGAGTTACAGATAAATCCTCAATCTCGCGCTGAAGATTTAAGCGTGGCGCAATGGGTAAATTTGAGTAATAATATGATGGGCGAGGTTTGAAGTTAACGGTTCTGTTAGATACCCAAATTCTTAAAGTGGCGCGGGATTCAGGGTATTCTGTTTTTTTATGAATAAGGAATTTTCGGTCTGACTACAAACAGTTTAATTTAGGTTTTTTGTGGTTTTTTAAAGATTTTTTGTAGGCTAATCGGAATTTTAATAATAAATTCCGCACCTTTCCCCGGTGCAGAAATACACTGCAATTCGCCTTGATGTCTTACTGTGATAATTTGATAGCCGATCGATAAACCCAATCCCGTGCCTTTACCTACTGGTTTAGTGGTAAAAAATGGATTAAATAACTGGTTCCTCACGGATTCTTTTATTTCAGACCCGTTGTTGCTAATTCGGATTTCTACCACTTCACTATCTAAAATTTGAGTAGAAATTTTGATCAGGCGGGGATTAGCTCCATTGGCTGCAATCGACGCGCTGTGGCTTTCCTCTTCTAAAGCATCAATAGCATTAGCCAGGATATTCATAAATACTTGATTTAGCTGTCCGGGATAGCACTCTATTTGCGGTAAATTGCCATATTCTTTGATAACT
The DNA here is from genome assembly GCF_013179805.1 of Microcoleus asticus IPMA8. GTDB lineage: Bacteria > Cyanobacteriota > Cyanobacteriia > Cyanobacteriales > Microcoleaceae > Microcoleus > Microcoleus asticus. Next base: position 34,057 of record NZ_SRRZ01000001.1, read on the forward strand.
TGAATGCTCAAAAAACCGGGATTAGCATTCAATCTGCTTTGCAAAATCATCAGTGTGCTGTCAATTCCTTTGTGAATGTCGGCTAATTTCATTTCTGCTTCATCATGGCGAGAAAAAACTCGCAGCGACTTGACAATACCGAGAATGCGCTCTGCACCGTTTTTCATTGAAGTTAATATTTTTGGCAGGTCAGAAATGATAAAATCTAAATCTACAGACGCAATTTTTTCTTGAACTATAGGTAGGAGATTTGGATACTGCTCTTGATAGAGATTGACCAGTTCTAGCAAACTATTGGCATACTGGCGGGTGTGAGTAATATTGCCGTAAATAAAGTTAATCGGATTGTTGATTTCATGAGCAACCCCAGCGACCAATTGCCCTAAAGATGACATTTTTTCGCTTTGAATCAGGTTGGATTGAGCCTGCTTCAATTCAGACAATGCTTGTTCGAGCTGTTGAGTTTGACATTTTAACTCTGCGGTGCGTTCCTCAACTCGAATTTCTAATTCTTCTTTAGTTTTTTGTAGTGCAGCTTCTGCTAATTGGCGCTCCACAATTTCAGATCCTAGGAGTCGGTTGGCGAATTCTAAATGTTGAGTTTGACATTTTAATTCTGCGGTGCGTTCCTCAACTCGAATTTCTAATTCTTCTTTAGCTTTTTGTAGTGCAAATTCTGCTAATTGGCGCTCCACAATTTCCGCTTCTAGGAGTCGGTTGGCGGATTCTAACTGGGCGGGACTGGGAAGTGCTAGGGCTTGAGGCATTAAGTCTACCAAAAGTATGGCTGTAGCAAATGAAATCATGGCAGTAATTGCTTTCATTGTTCCTGAAACCCAATAAGTAGGATACCAAAGCGTCCAAACTTCAAATATGTGAGTGATCCCGCAGGCGACGATAAAGCCTCCAAACATCGCAAAGATCCAATCAAAGGGTAAATCTTCGCGTTTGGAAATAAAATAAACCAATGTAATCGGAATGGAAAAATACGCCAGTGCAATGATCGAATCTGAGGTAAGGTGAAGCCAGACTAACGGGGTCTGCCAGAGGTAGCAGTGACCGTGAGGAATAAATGGCCCGGAACTAAAAAAAGTTTTCCACATTTCCTGCATAATATTTCCTTTGAGTTGTGAGAAAATGGACTCGGACTGGTGTCAATTAATTTCAACCAGGGGTTTCTTTCACCTGCGGCTTAATCACCTATGCGTTCATATTCTCTGTTAGCTTCAGCAAAAATCAATCTATATCTGGAAATCATAGGCGATCGCCCCGACGGATATCACGAATTGGCGATGGTACTTCAAAGCATAGATTTAGCCGATCGAATTGACTTGCGCGCGATCGGTACGGACACGATTCGCGTGCGCTGCGATCACCCACAAGTCCCTCCTGATAAGAATAACCTGGCCTACCGGGCGGCGGATTTGTTGGCGAAGCAATTCCCCGATGCTTTGGCAAAATACGGCGGAGTCGAGATTGCCATTCACAAGCAGATTCCGGTGGCCGCGGGGCTCGCCGGCGGTTCTGCAAATGCGGCCGCGGTTTTAGTCGGGATGGATTTGCTGTGGCAATTGGGACTTACTCATTCGGAGTTGCAAGAGTTGGGGGGAACTTTGGGTTCGGATGTGCCTTTTTGCATTGCTGGAGGTACGGCTTTGGCAACCGGTCGCGGGGATAAACTGTCGCCTCTGCCTGATTTGGCGGGCTTTTCTGTGGTGTTGGCGAAGTACCGCAATCTCAGTATTTCTACTGCATGGTCGTATCAAACTTATCGCCAGCAGTTCAGTAGTTCCTATTGTGCAGCGGCAGATTTGGAGTGCCGCCGGGAACGGCTGCATTCGGGCCCGATGGTGGGGGCGATTGCCCAAAAAGATCGATCGAAAATTGGTCAATTGCTGCACAACGATTTAGAAAAAGTTGCTTTGCCCGTGTACCCGCAGGTGTTGCAGTTGCGGGAGGCTTTTGAGTCGGCGGGGGTTGTGGGCACGATGATGTCGGGTTCCGGGCCGACGGTGTTTGCGCTGGCGGAGTCTCCAGAGCAGGCTCAGCAGGTTTTGGAACGGGTTAAAAGTGCGATCGCTTCTCCAGATTTGGATTTTTGGGTAGCAAAGTTTAGCAATACTGGAATTCAGATTTTTTCGGAGGGAAACGAGAGGAAACCGCCGATTTCGAGGGCGTAACTCGAAGAGGGTGCGATCGCAATCTGAGTTAAATGCGTCTAACAGGCGATTGTCAAGATGAATCTAACTTTGCGCAGAGTCTATTGAGATCGAATAACTGATAAAATGCCATGAAACACGGATTTTAATTTTGGTGAATTAACCAGAAATCTAAAATCTAAAATCTAAAATCTAAAATCGCAATGGCTGATTTAACTAATCCTAATTCTAGTTCTCAACCTCCAAGTTCTACTGAGGATGCTTTGCCGCCGAAGTCGCCGACGGTATTGCGGTGCCTGACTGGTTCGCTGATGGCTGGCAGCATTGCGGTACCTTTGTACGCGCTAACTATGTCTATCGCTCAAAGTTTTGCAAGTAAGCCAGTTCATTCGGACAATATTACTGCGATTAAAATTTCGGTAGCCGTGCGAACTTTGGTGGTAGGAATGGCTGCTTTGGGGACTGGTGTTTTTGCTATGGCGGCTGTGGGTTTGATGCTGCTGGCAGGGCAAATTTTGATTCAAAATTTGGGAAAAAAACCCACAGGTGGAAGTCTATAGGTTGAAACAATCGGGCTACACAAACTCTCGTCCGCAAGGCAAAGAGTGAATAGTAAGATTGAAGCAATGGAATTATTTACAATCGGACACTCCAATCTGAGTATTGAAGCGTTTGTTTTGCTGCTGCAACAACACGGAATCACGGCGGTTGCGGACGTGCGATCGCATCCGTTCAGCCGTTATTTACCTCATTTTAATAAATCGGAAATTAAAGCTTATCTCTCAAGTGTCGGCATTCAATATGTTTTTTTAGGCAAAGAGTTGGGCGCGAGGCCGGAGGATTTAAGCTGTTACGATTCTAGCGGTAAAGCGTTATACGATCGCATAGCAGCAACTCCTCTATTTTCCGCAGGAATTCAGCGCTTGCTCAAAGGCGCAACCAATTATAAAATCAGTTTAATGTGTGCGGAAAAAGACCCGATTACTTGTCACCGGACTATTTTAGTCTGCCACAAAGTCAGAGAGTTTAATTTAGAAATTAAGCACATTATGTCAGATGGAACTTTAGAATCGCACCAGCATTTAGAAGAAAGACTTTTGAGCAAGTTTAACAAAGAGCCAAAAAAAGCTGAGCCTATTCAGCTAAGCTTTTTTGAATTAGAACCTCATGTTAAAACTAAAAGAATTGATTTAGAAACAGCTTATTATCGTCACGGATTGGAAATCGCTTATGTCAGAAGAACAAACTATTAATTGATTTATCAAATATGTCGCCGTTGGCGAATTTTGCTAAGCCAAAATATTTAAATTTATGCCCGCAAAACCTAATTTTGTAGGGACGCAATGCGCCCATTACTGCTAGAAGTAGCGCGTCAAACGATTTTTCGCATAAGTCCTGAACAACTCTTGACATCGCATACATTTATAAACTAAGGTACAGCCCTCCATGCCCAACCTATTTTTATAAATTTTGTTCGATTTTTAAAGTAGTTCGTGGTATAATTCTGCGGGACTGTAGCAGGAAGGGGTGCTTTTTGATGAAAGCAGAATTTTATTTTGACTGTCACAAATATATTTGCAGTTTAGTTCAAGTAGATTTTGTCAAAGAATTAAAAATCAAAAATCATCAAGGTTTTGTTTTGGCTGTTAAGCAAGGACAAAAGATTGGGCTTTTGGGAAAAAGTCGCCATAATGCTAAACAAGTTGATGTATCTAAGCCGCATTTTTATAATGTAATTAAAGCGGCTATGAGCGCTTTGGAATTAGAAACTAAAAATGAGGTGATATTAGAGAGAAATCGAACTCTTGCTGATGCGGAAGAAATGATTCAGCAGCAAAACCGAGAAATTCGCATTCTTAACGAACAGCTTAGAATGCTTGCGACTAAGGTTGAGGAATTGTCAAGGGAAAAGCAGCAGTTATCAATGCAGCTAGTAGAAAAGGAAATCAGAGAAACTGAAATGAGTCAAGAAATTGATAACTTTCCTGCTACCGAGGAAGATTTATCCGCGGAAATTGAGCATCGGATTGAAAAAGCTGAAATTCATGAAAAAATCGAAGAATTGTCGGTTCAAGCTTCTGGGTTAGCCGTGCAGTTAATCGCAAATCAACAGAATTCGGAGGAGATTGAAGAAGAGGAAGAAATCAGCGGAACCGGGGTTGAAAGTGTTGATTTAGAAATTATAGAAGAAGTAGAAGAAAATCTCAAACAAGTAGAAGTTCAAGGAGGCGAAAGTGAAATTAAGCGACTGCCTAAAAGACCTTCCAACAGAAAAATGAGAAAGAAATCTTAATGCTTTAGTTATATAGCAATCCTCGCATCATTTTTGAATTTATTACGGGCTTCCAGCGGGTTCGGGGAGGGTTGGGGTGGGGTAAAATTTTACGAGTCATTTAGGATTGCTATATAACTCGTTTATTTGTGGCGATCGCATTTGCGCAAAATAGGTCAGCAGTTAACCGAAAAAATCCCTCGCAACTCGCCAGTTTTTCCCCCGCAGCCTCGCCCGCAACAGAATTTTGACAATTATCCAGGGCGATCGGTAAAATTACAGGTACGAGCAAACTATTGTCAGCAGCATTAAATCCTTCAGTCATTAGTCGTTTGCCAACAGTCACATAATTGTTGACAATATTGCACAATAGATAAAATTGTAAATATATAGCACCTGCGTTTTTTTTGACCGCTTATGAATAGCAGATTCCTCGATCGACTCCACCACCCCTCGCGCCCCGTCATCGTCTTCGACGGCGCAATGGGAACCAACCTGCAAGTCCAAAACCTCACAGCAGAAGACTTTGGCGGCAAAGAATACGAAGGCTGCAACGAATATCTCGTCCACACCAAACCGGAAGCCGTCGCCAACGTGCACCGGGGATTCCTCGAAGCAGGGGCCGATGTCATCGAAACAGACACCTTTGGCGGCGCTTCCATCGTACTCGCCGAATACGATTTGGCAGACAAAGCATATTATCTCAACAAAACTGCCGCCGAACTCGCCAAGGGTATCGCCGCCGAATTTTCCACGCCAGAAAAGCCTCGATTTGTCGCAGGATCGATCGGACCAGGCACCAAATTGCCAACATTAGGACACATCGATTTCGACACTCTCACCGCCGCTTTTGCCGAACAAGCAGAAGGACTTTATGACGGCGGCGTTGACTTATTTATTGTCGAAACTTGTCAAGATGTGCTGCAAATTAAATCAGCATTAAATGCCATTGAAGAAGTATTTAAGAAAAAAGGTGCGCGAATTCCGTTAATGGTATCAGTCACAATGGAAGCCACCGGCACAATGTTAGTCGGTTCCGATATCAGCGCCGCCCTCGCAATTTTGCAGCCTTATCCCATAGATATCTTAGGCCTGAACTGCGCCACCGGGCCCGATCGCATGGCCGAACACGTCAAATACCTTTCCGAACATTCGCCCTTCGTCGTTTCCTGCGTTCCCAACGCCGGTTTACCCGAAAACATCGGCGGTCACGCGCACTACAAACTCACGCCAATAGAATTAAAAATGGCCTTGATGCGCTTTGTCGAAGACTTAGGCGTGCAAGTCATCGGCGGCTGCTGCGGAACCCGCTACGATCACATCCGCGAACTATCAGAAATTGGCAAAACTCTTAAACCCAAAATCCGCGAATTTACTTGGGAACCTTCCGCCGCTTCAATTTACACCGCCCAACCCTACGAACAAGAGAATTCCTTCTTAATTGTCGGCGAAAGACTAAACGCCAGCGGTTCCAAAAAATGCCGCGATTTGCTAAATGCTGAAGACTGGGACGGTTTAGTAGCAATGGCCAGGGAACAAGTGCGAGAAGGCGCGCACATTCTCGATGTTAACGTTGATTATGTCGGCCGCGACGGCGTGCGCGACATGAAAGAATTAGTTTCCCGCGTTGTGACTAATGCAACTCTCCCTTTAATGCTGGATTCCACCGAATGGGAAAAGATGGAAGCCGGCTTAAAAGTTGCGGGCGGCAAATGTTTGCTAAATTCCACTAACTACGAAGACGGAGAACCGCGTTTTTATCAAGTTTTGGAGTTGGCGAAAAAATACGGCGCGGGCATAGTTATCGGGACAATTGACGAAGACGGGATGGCGAGAACTGCCGACCAAAAATTTGCGATCGCCCAGCGCGCATATAACGCCGCCGTCGCCTACGGAATTCCCGCCGAGGAAATCTTTTTTGACACCCTAGCTTTGCCCATTTCCACCGGGATTGAAGAAGACAGAAAAAACGGCAAAGCTACCATCGAATCGATCCGCCGCATTCGCCAAGAATTGCCAGGTTGTCACGTCATCTTAGGAGTTTCTAACATTTCCTTCGGCTTGAATCCGGCGGCGCGGCAAGTTTTGAATTCGATGTTTTTGCACGAAGCAATGCAAGCCGGGATGGACTCGGCAATTGTCAGCCCGAATAAGATTTTGCCGATCGCCAAAATCGACCCCCAACACCAAGAAATCTGCCGTAAACTCATTTACGACGAACGGGAGTTTGACGGCGATATTTGCGTTTACGACCCCTTGGGCGACCTGACAACGGTGTTTGCGGGCAAAACTACCAAGCGCGATCGGACAGAAGACGCAAACCTCCCGGTAGAAGAACGCTTGAAGCAGCACATCATCGACGGCGAACGCATTGGGCTCGACATCCAACTCGCCAAAGCATTAGAAACCTATCCGCCCCTCCACATTATCAATACTTTCCTATTAGACGGCATGAAAGTAGTCGGAGAATTGTTCGGTTCGGGACAAATGCAATTGCCATTTGTATTGCAGTCAGCAGAAACCATGAAAGCGGCTGTTGCCTATTTAGAACCGCACATGGAAAAGTCTGAATCCGGGGACAATGCCAAAGGAACATTCATCATCGCTACGGTCAAAGGCGACGTTCACGATATCGGCAAAAACTTAGTTGATATTATCCTATCAAACAACGGCTACCGAGTGATTAACTTGGGAATTAAACAGCCTGTTGACAATATCATCGAAGCCTACGAAAAGCACAAAGCCGACTGTATAGCGATGAGTGGATTGCTGGTAAAATCCACCGCATTCATGAAAGAAAATTTGGAAGTATTCAACCAGAAAGGAATCACCGTACCCGTAATTTTGGGCGGCGCGGCTTTGACTCCCAAGTTTGTGCATGAAGACTGCCAAAACACCTACAAAGGTAAAGTTGTTTACGGCAAAGATGCGTTTTCTGACTTGCACTTTATGGACAAACTCATGCCAGCAAAATCTGCTGGTAATTGGGAAGACTTGCAAGGATTTTTAGATGAAATAGGGCATGATAATGGGGTAGTTAAAGAAGCTAAAGCTGCGCCAGAAACTTCTGGAGAAGATGCGATGAAATCAGACACTCCTGTGGTGATAGATACCAGGCGGTCAGAAGCAGTTGCAGCAGATATCGATCGCCCGAATCCTCCTTTCTGGGGAACGAAACTGTTGCAGCCAGAAGACATCCCCTTTGAGGAAATTTTCTGGCACTTAGATTTGCAAGCCTTAGTTGCCGGTCAGTGGCAGTTCCGCAAGCCAAAAGACCAATCGCGGGAAGAATACGATGCTTTCTTAGCTGAGAAAGTTTATCCGATATTGGAAGAGTGGAAGCACAAAATTATCGCAGAAAAGTTACTGCATCCGCAAGCAATTTACGGGTATTTTCCCTGTCAAGCTGAAGGCAATTCTTTGTATTTGTACGACCCAGAAATAATGGCTGGCGGGCAAGATGTATCGACACCCGCTGCAACATTCACATTTCCCCGGCAAAAATCGGCGCGCAGGCTGTGCATTGCGGACTTCTTCGCCCCCAAAGAATCGGGTAAAATCGATGTATTTCCGATGCAAGTAGCGACAGTGGGAGAAATTGCTACAGAGTACGCGCAAAAGCTATTTGCTAACCATCAATATACCGATTATCTCTACTTTCACGGATTAGCGGTGCAGACGGCGGAAGCAATAGCAGAATGGACTCACGCGCGAATTCGGCGGGAATTGGGATTTGGTAGCGAAGAACCGGAGAACATTCGCGATATGCTAGCGCAAAGATATCGCGGTTCGCGGTACAGTTTTGGCTATCCCGCTTGTCCGAACATGGCGGATCAGTACAAGCAACTGGAATTGTTAAAGTGCGATCGCATCAACCTCTACATGGATGAAAGCGAACAACTTTATCCCGAACAATCAACAACCGCAATTATTACCTATCACCCAGCAGCCAAATACTTCACCGCTTAATTTCTACGGTGCGTCGCCCGCACATTCCTCGGTGAAACATTATACTCGTTACCAGGCTCTGCCTCCACTTAAAAACCTGGAGGCAAAGCCTCCAGAAATGCGTTTTTTGGTAGAATCTGGGAACGAGAAACCCACAAAAAAGCACCTTAAAAAAAGTGCTTTCATGAATATAAACTTTCCATGTCCGATCGAACTTTTACGAGTGATGCCGGGGAGTGCGCGCGCCCGCAGATGCTCCTACCATCGAAGCAACTAAACCCAATAGCGAGCCGAACAAAAACGACCAACCAGCTTTTGCAGCATTACTAGCAATATTGCGAGTATCCTGAGCAGTTACGTTAGGCGCTCTGTTCGGCAAATCCACCCCACCCTGCTGCGCTTGATTAATTGCTTCTCCCGCATTCGCAGCTATTACGCCAAAAGTACCGGCCACGCCATTTGCTAACAGCCAAGAGCCAATAGTTAGGGTAGTTGCCCACAAAATTGCTCCATTTAAAAGCGCTGTATTGCGATTCATCGGGCCGCAAGCGCGAGCAGTTACCCAACCGCCAACAGCCAAGCTAATTAACAAACTAATAATTGACCAAATTCCGACGCCCGTACCCACGTCCCCTGCAATAGTGCGCGGAGCTCCTGAATTGGCAATGTTGCTCAACCCGATCGCAGCGCCCAATGCACTTAAAACTAATTGCGTGCCGATCGCAATTACCAAACCTGAAAAAATCGGACCCCACCGCACTCGATCGTGGTATTCCATGACTGAATTCACCACCACGGGTTCGGTACCAACGTTATCTACAGGTCTATTTACATATGACATAGCTTTTTCTTTCCTCTGAGAGTTGCTTTAATTTTTAACAATCTTTCACCTAAGCATTAATCGTGGCTGAGATTGATAAAAACTATATCTGCCTGGGGAAATAACCAGTATCTATGTCTGAAGAAAGAAACAAAAAAGTCATCAGCCCTCAGCCAGCCACTAATGACAGATGACAGATGACTGATGACCGATAACTATTTTATCCAGTTAGAAAAGTTCGTGGACGTATACAGGAAAGACAGCTTAACGCAATCTTACAGCCGTTCCAACGGCAGTAATCAGCAGCAAAGCTCCGCTCGAGTCTACATTAATCGTGCCGGTGTCAACTTCCACGCCGATTACGGCATTAGCGCCCAGGCGCTGAGCCCGTTTTTCCAGTTCCGCGAGGGCATCTCGCTGTCCTTTGAGAAACACTTCCTCGTAACTGCCGGTGCGCCCGCCGATGATGTCGCGAATGCCCGCGAAGAAATCTCGCAGGGCGTTGGTGCCGTAAACCACCTCAGCAGTTACAATTCCCAGGTAAGATTGAATTTCTGCTCCTTGGATGATATCAGTTGTTGTTACAATCATCAGTTGGCCTCAATCACGAAAATTTTGAGTGGGTCTTGTTATGTAGATTTACTACATCTCGCCACTCAAAAATTCCTGGTAAACCATAAGTTGTCAGCTTGGCAAGCTGGCAGCAATTCGCTCTTTCATTCCACACACTCTTTGAAACAAATGGCCGTGCACAAACAAAGTCTCTTGGTATTCAGTACGCTTTTAGTAGCGGGACTCGCTGTTGCAGCGCCGCAGATAGCACTCTCAGCAGAAACGTCAGTTGAAGTCAACCCTCAAAAAAATTCAAATTTAGATGCTCTGCTGCGACAAGGGCGCGAGTTGGTAGATTTAGGAGACTACAGTAAGGCGATCGCCATTTATCAGGAAGCGGCACGTTTAGATAGGGAAAACCCCCGCATTTTTTCTGGTATTGGCTATTTAGAAGCGCGTCAGGGCAACTATCAAGCCTCAGTGGAATTTTACCAACAAGCGATCGATCTCGAACCGAACAATGCAGACTTCCAATACGCCTTAGGATATGCTATGGCGAATTTGCAAAACTATCCCGCAGCAGCCGCTGCTTACCGCCGCGCCGCTGTTCTCGATCGCAAAAATGTCAATGCCCGGATCGGTCTGGGAGTGGTACTCTTTCAGCAAAAAGATTACAGCGGTTCTTTTAAAGCATACCAAGAGGCGATCGCCCTCGATCCGAAAAGTTGGCAAGCTTATTCTTCTATGGGCTTAGTATTGATCCAGCAAGGAAATTTTGCCAGTGCAGTTACCGTACTCCAAGAAGCAGCAGAACTCGCTCCCAAACAGCCCAGCGTCCAGTTAAAATTAGGTACTGCTTTGCTGCGGAGTGGTCACGCTTCCGAAGGACTAGCAGCTTTTGAAGAAGCTGCCAAATTGGAGCCCCGGAATCCAGAAGTGCAGTTAGAAATTGGCGAACTTCTCAAGGCTCAAAACGACTTCGACGGAGCACTGATAGCTTATCAGCGGGCTATTGCGGTGCGACCTAATTTAGTGGCAGCACACGCAGGAATCGGGGAAATTCAACTGGAAAAACAAGATTTTTTAGGAGCGATTAACACTTTTCGCCGAGTGATTCAGCTCGATCCAGACCGGGCAGAAGCTTATTACAATATGGGTACGGCACTCAAAGCGCGCGATCGCAAATCCGAAGCAATTGAAGCTTTTCAACAAGCCCTCGACACATACCGCCAGCAAGGCAACAATGATGGTGCAGAAAAAGCTGAGGCGGCATTGCGGGAACTAAAGTAATATTTCTCAATGTACTAATTGATAATTGGTAATTGGTAATTACCAATTGGTAATTTGCTAGCAGTTTTGAGCGTTGAGCAAGTAATTTTCTTAAGGCTTCACTCCTTCCAATTGCAGCGTTTGGAGGAAGAAATCAATCTCAAAACTGTTTCTATTCCCTATTCCGTGTTCCCTATTTCCTCTCCCTTCTTCCTTTTTCCTACCTTTGTTTTATTTTTTTATAATTTGCAGATAAACGCGGCTAAATGCAGTATAATTTTGGCGCGATTTGAGAATGGCGATCGCTCTGTAAATTCAAGAGGAAATAAGCGGGATCGCACAGTAGCATTTAGTAAAAACTCCATCTTTTGTAAGATGCTAAAACAGCTTCCTGAAGGTGAATCTATTTCTATTGGTAGAGACTGCCAAGTTGTTAACATTTGTAAAATAAGCAAAATATCCTATCCCCAGAGCTTCATCTATGCAAACGTATGACGTGATTATCATAGGAGCAGGTCACAACGGACTGGTCTGCGCCTCTTATCTCCTCAAAGCTGGATATACCGTCCTGTTGTTAGAAAAACGTTCGGTTCCCGGCGGCGCGGCAACTACTGAAGCTGCGATTCCCGAATTGCCGGATTTTAAATTCAATATGTGCGCGATCGACCACGAATTTATTCATTTAGGGCCAGTTGTAGAAGAATTAGAACTGGAAAAACACGGTTTAGAATATCTTTTCTGCGATCCAGTTGCCTTTTGTCCGCATCCCGACGGCAAATATTTCTTAGCGCACAAATCTGTAGAAAAAACTTGTGCTGAAATTGCCCGCTACAACGAGCGCGATGCTAAAAAATATGCCGAATATACAGACTTTTGGCAGCGGGCTTTAGGTGCAATGGTTCCGATGTTTAATGCGCCACCAAAATCCCTCATAGATATTGCAGGCAACTACGATATTGCCAAACTCAAAGATTTATTTTCAGTCATAGGTTCCCCCGACAAAACGCTGGACTTTGTTCGCACGATGCTCACCAGCGCGGAAGACATTCTCAACGAGTGGTTTGACGAGGAATTTATTAAAGCACCCCTAGCAAGATTCGCCGCAGAACTCGGCGCGCCTCCTTCGCAAAAAACTCTGGCTGTAGGCGCAATTATGCTGGCAATGAGGCACAATCCCGGCATGGCAAGACCGCGCGGAGGGACGGGTGCATTAGTGCAAGCGCTGCTTAGTGTAGTGAAAAAATACTCGGGTGTGGTACTTACCGACCAGCACGTCGAGAAAATATTAGTTGATGACGGTCGCGCTGTGGGAGTTCGTGTTGCCAACGGCACGGAATACCGCGCTACAAAAGGTGTCATTTCTAATATTGATGCTAAGCGCTTGTTTCTGCATTTAATGGATGATAGCGATGTCGATGCTGCTGACCCGAATTTGCGGGAAAGATTGGAGCGCAAAATTGTTAACAACAACGAGACTATTCTCAAAATAGACTTAGCTCTCAATGAAATGCCCAAGTTTGAGCGCTGGAATCATCGGGACGAATATTTAATCGGGTCGGTTTTAATTGCAGACTCGGTGAGACACGTTGAAATTTCTCACAGCGACCCTTCAATTGGCAGAATTCCCGACTCAGACCCATCGATGTATGTGGTGTTTCCGACGGTACTAGACCCGTCAATGGCTCCCCCCGGACATCATACGGCTTGGATTGAATTTTTTGCTCCTTACATGATCGAAAATGCTGAAGGAACCGGCCAGCACGGTACGGGGTGGACGGATGAGCTGAAAAACAAAGTTGCCGATCGCTGCATTGATAAATTAGCCGAATACGCGCCAAATATCAAAAATGCAATTATCGGCCGCCACGTGGAAAGTCCGGCGGAATTGGGAGAGCGTTTGGGCGCTTTGAAGGGAAATTATTATCACGTTGATATGACGCTAGATCAGATGATATTTTTCCGTCCTTTACCGGAGTTGGCGAATTACAAAACGCCGATCGACGGTTTGTTTCTCACAGGGGCGGGAACGCATCCGGGCGGATCGATTTCGGGTATGCCGGGACGCAATACCGCTCGCGTTTTCATGCACTCGCAGCAGCCTTTCGCGCAGACTTTCGCAGATGCGGCTAATACTCTGAAAGCGAAGGGTAAGTCGGTATTTCGGAGTAATGAGAAGTAAGATTTTTTGAACTGCCAATGAACGTAGATAAACGCAGATGAATCACATCTGCGTTTGTTTGTATTGATTTATTAGTATGCGAGTGCGAGAATTTTTTCGGGTTGATTCCCTGTGAAGGGAAAACGATTTGCGATCGCCCTCAATACCCTTTCTAAATCGGGAGCATCTTTCGCGATCGGTGGCGGTGGTTCGCGTTCCCTCTAATCTGTTAAAATATTTTGGCATCCGAGAGCACATTCCATTGATAAAATTCTCAATATTAGAAGAACAAGTTAACGCTGAAGGCATTTTTAAACTTAGCGCCGCAGCCAAACCTCTAATTTACCAGAACAGGCAAGTCGCTGGTAAAAGTCGCTCCCCATCTGCGGATAAGGGCGATCGCCGCCGATCCCCCAGCATCTCACATTCTCGTAAATTCATACTTTATGCGGATGAAAGCGCTAGCCCAAAGTTGAGAGACTGAAACCTGGCGTTACCCTTTTTTGAGCGATGGCAAACCACGTTTTGATTGTCGGCGGGCGGGGACGAATTGGCAGCAGCGTTGCCCAAGACCTTGTTACCCATACCGATGCAGAAATTACTATTACCGGACGCAACCCTGAAGGCTCTATTACGCCGGGATTGCCACCAGATAGGGTGCACTATCAAGCTTTAGATTTAGCAGACAGTGCAGCCCTGCACCAAGCGGTTTCATCCTCTAACCTCGTCGTTCACTGTGCCGGGCCTTTTCACTACCGAGATGCTAGTGTACTGAAAACTTGCATAGAAGCAGGTGTTAATTATACTGATGTCAGCGACAGCCGCAGTTTTACTCGCAGAGCTTTAGAATTGCGCGAAACTGCTAAGAATGCTGGGATTACGGCTATTATTAATACGGGAATTTTTCCAGGTGTTTCTAACAGCATGGTGCGCCGAGATGTGGAACAATTAGATGAAGCAGAACACATCCATTTGAGTTATGTAGTTGGAGGTTCGGGCGGTGCTGGCGTTACCGTCATGAGAACTACTTTTTTAGGCTTGCAAACTCCTTTTGAGGTGTGGGCCGATCGCAAGTGGCAGCAAGTAAAACCCTACAGCGATCGCGAAACAATTGAATTTCCCACACCCTACGGCAAAACAGGGGTTTACTGGTTCGATATGCCGGAAGCAATCACTTTGCCCGAGACTTTCCCCGTTAAATCCGTTGTGACTAAATTTGGTACGTCTCCCGACCTTTACAATCACCTTACTTGGTTTGTTGCCAAGTATTGGCCGGCTAGCTGGCTCAAAAATAACGGAGTTATTGAATTTCTATCCTACGTCAGTTACGGGATGACCAGTGTTACTAATAGTTTTAGTGGGGTTGGTGTCGCAGTGCGATCGCAAGTGAGCGGTCTCAAAAACGGTCAACCCGCTAAAGTTTGCTCGACAGCGGTACACCCAAATGCTGCCGCCGCTACGGGCATCGGTACTGGTAGCATAGCTCAATTAATGTTAGAAGGAAAACTGGAAAAACCCGGCGTTTGGTCGGTAGAGCAAGCTCTTTCTACCGAATTATTTGAAGGAGCAATGCAGAGCCGCAACCTGAAGATTAATCAAGAATCTTTGTAACTTTTGGCTGGAAATGCGTTGGGATGTTTGTCGAGTTGCGAATAACTGAAATGGCGTAGCAACCTCAATCAGGCTTTCATAATTACAGGCTTTTGTATCTGTGATCCCAGAAAGGTTATTTGTTGTGGAACGGGCAATCCTAGCCTGTGACTGAGCATGGTAGCTGATGTAAGGAATCTTCTATTTTAGGAGCGGAGCGAACTAATCTATCTTTTGGTAGAAGTAAACTTAACGAGCAGGAGTTTAATATATTTCACAACACGGTAAATATCCCTTTTCGCTGTCTCAGGGCGCAGCACTTGCAACAAAAGTTGCCCCGATCGCTAAATTATGAAATGTGCGATCGCAGTGAAGGGGTGACAAACACCATAATTTTTGCGGAAAAATACCAGGAGAAGTTGATATGAAGCGGGTTTTAAAAGCTCTCGGACAAACATTGAGCCAAAGCATTTTGCTGGTCTGTACGCTGGCTTTCATTGGTCTGCTAGGTCTAGCGGTAGTACCCAGTCAGGCTGCTTACGCAGGTCAAGACAAGAGTCACGCGCCGCAAGAAGCTAAAATTACTGACCCCGCAGAAAGTTTCGAGGATCTCAATCCCCAAGCAGCTTACGATGAAATAGTCAAAACCTCTCAAAATCCTGCAAAGGCCGAGAAAGCTTACGACGAAAGCTTACAGGAGTACAAGGGAGAACACCCGCAAGAAAACATAGTTCAAAAAGCTGAAGGTTTGATCGAAAAAGTCACGGGCAAGGACTAAATCTACAGTTTTCTACCTCACCCAAGTGCCTGGTAAATACTGACCTTCGGTGAGTATACAATTGAGCCGAACTCAGGACTCACTAGACACTAATTATGTAAGGTGCGCAATGCGCACCTTACCGCGTTATAGGGGCGTGTAAAACCACTTTTTGCGTTCAAAAGGGTTTTGTGCTTCCCCTCTTTATTTTAGCTAGCAGGTTCATCCTTAAGGCAGATGAATAGATATTAATTTAAAAGGTAAATTTAATAATAACTACAGTTAGATAAAGGAAATAAATATCATGAGCGATGACAAAAAAACGGTACATGAACCTGATGCTAACCTCGACCCGCTTTCCGGGGAAACAGGGGCTCATCCAGTAGGAACGGGTATTGGTGCGGCGAGTGCGGGTGCTGCGGGTGCTGCGATCGGCGGTGCGATCGGCGGGCCTGTAGGAGCAGTTGTCGGCGCTGTTGTAGGTGCGTTTGGCGGCGGTTTGGCGGGCAAAGGTGTGGCCGAGGCGATCGACCCCACGGTAGAAGAGGCTTATTGGCAAACCAACTACAGTTCCCGTCCTTACGTGGACACGGGCGCGACTTACGACGACTATCACCCTGCATACCGCACCGGTTATGAGGGATACAGCCGCTATGGCGGTACTGGTAAGAGCTTCAACGAGAGCGAAAACGATTTGCAGCGCGACTACGAAACAAATCGCGGTAAGTCTAATGTGGCTTGGGAAAAAGCGAAGCACGCCACGCGCGACGCTTGGGATCGCGTGGAACGCGCTGTTCCTGGCGACATTGACAAAGACGGCCGCTAAGGGCTGACGCCAAGTATTTCTCAGTCTGGGACGCACACAAATTCCAGCGTTTCGGGTTTTTTACCCCTGGTGGGGAATGCAGCGAAGTGTTTTGATAAAAAAACCCGGTTGCTGCGTCTTGGACTGTTGTTGATACCTGGGACTATTTTTAACGCGAGTTTAGCTAAGTTTTTGGGGATTTTCAGCCCCTCTCTACATCGGGGAGGGTATTTTTATGCTCCGTGGAAATCGCATTTTTCAGCACGATTTTTATTTCACAGGAGTACGAGCCGCAGAGTACGGAGCGAGATATAGAGGCTTTGCTGTGGGGGACGATCGCACTCCTAAAAAACGCTGTGTACAAAATCGGGATGCTTCTGTTTGAGATGGGCATTTTTTTTTGACTGTTAGCCTTAAAATTAAACTAATTCAGGACTGAGGCATCGATCGCATATTTCTGTCATTGTTCGCGATGCACATTAGCCGCAGCCGGAGCGTGAAAGCGTTCGTGGCCTCAAATCCGATAATTGTTAATCTAAATCCTCTGATTCAAAATCGGTATAAATTGTGGATGAAATGCTGGAAAGAGCTTGGACACTCAAGCAAAATTTAATTGACTTTGTGCTGGATGCTGAGGGAGAGTTAGCCGTAGCTTTGGAAGCTTTTGTGGCTGCTCGATCGACCGGCGAGCGCTACGACATTGCTCAGCAAAATCAAGTGATTGACAGTTTTACAGTTGAAGGTAAAGTCGGGGAGAAAAAGCCGATCGACCTATTTGTCGAAAGTCAGCCGGATTTAACCCAGAGCGATCGCAGCTTGCTAGAAAGTTGGCGCCACAGAAGCTTCACCGGCTTATTTGAAATCACTCAGCTTTCCCCCGACAGCTTTGAACTGATGAACTGGCTGACGGCGAAGCACTACGCTGTTAAGCCCAACAGCACTAATTTCCTGCAAGAAATGTCTCGCTTTAAGTTAGGAGAAATCTTGCGGGCTCGGATCGCTCCTCTCACCGATGACTGGTGGATACTCTCAGGCCCTCCGATACCGATGGGGAAATTGGGCAAGCCGAAGTTGGCGGTGGCGATCGGCAATTTCAAGCAAAATCACAAAAATAATTTGTACAGCGATGCGCCGGAATTGTTAGAGCAAGCTTGGGAGTCGGTAGAAAAGTACCACGAAGATTTTACCGAATTTTTTGGCAGCGAGGAAGTAACGCTATCGGGATACCACCTGAATAAACAGTTGGCTGAATTTCAGGAATTTATCACTAAAAAACGCCTAGCTGATATCGGCGTTGATGGAAGTAAATCTCTGGCGGATATCGTTGAAGATGCCGGAGTCGATCGAGAAGAAGTCAAAGCAGCCGCCATCGCCGCAGCAGGTGCAGACGCTAACGCAGTTGAGGTAATGCTCGACAGCAATGCTAGTTCAAAAATGGTAATGCCGAAAGTCGAATTGCCCGATCGCTTCAAGAAAGCCGAACAGGTGACAGCACTTTCTCACCCTCGCTGGGGACAAACCTTTTTGTCTACTTACGCTCAATTTACTGCAATGCTATCAGCCGAAGACTTTTCAACCGTTCCCGGTTACGAGAAGCTGGTTCGCAACTATCTAGAAGATCCTGCAATTAATGTCTGGATTTGGCAACGGTTAGCTAAAGTTAATCCAGCGAAATTAGAACAAATTTTGCAAACTGTATTGCAACGCCCAGACTTTCAGCTCGATCGCGATTTAGATGCCCTGCTGCAAGAGTTTAAAAAACCCTTAGAACCCGAACTCCCGGAAATTGCCAGCGTTCCCCTGCACCTGCACAACTTATTTCAGGAAGCTTTAGGTGAAGTTAATAAGTCAAAGTCCAAACCGCCGGAGAAAAAGAAAAGCTCTAAAGGCTTTAAATCCTGAGCAATTAAGTTCGTGGCATACTCCTACACGCTATTCTATCGCCTACAGTGTAGACAGCTCACCAACTCCACCTAATGCTATGCGCTAACGCGCCCGCTTCGCCAACTGATACTCACTGAGATTTCCGCAACCAAAGGAAGGCAGGAACAGAATGACAATTTCAAGTACGAGTGCGATCGACCCTAGCCATTTTGGGCGCGTTAGTCTGCCTCTCTAACATCATAAAAAATTAAACAAGCTCACAGCTAACTGTGAGCTGATTGCCCGGTAATATAACTCAATTAGCTTTGCAGTCAGGACTTTAGTTTTTCTTCACCGCGATCGAAAGAACTGAAGTCCTTACTACAAACGCCTTTTTTTTAATCTTCAACTCGTCGGACAGCCATGCGTTGCAGCGGCAGGCTGAGTATGCTAGAAGCAGTCAACAAGTAAGAAAGAACCGTAGTCAGCTTCAAACTAAGCAATAACCAGCTATCTTCTGGTAGGTGAAGTTTCAGCCCGAAAAAAGAGATGCAGTACACTATCCAGTAAGTAAAGCTCATCTTGATTAGGATTTCCTCGCTCAAAGTGCGATCGTCCGTTGGCTGCGAGTTGCGATTATCACCCAGCAGGACTAGACCCGCAATAGAAGCCACAAAAGAAACCATAACGACATAGTCATGCCAGTTAAGCTCAACCATTTCTAAACTCCGCTTTTATCCGAATTTTTGGAATCAGACATCAGTCTAAAGGATAAGTTTTCCCGCTCAAAGCAATAGTTACAAATTGAAACAGCCGCAGTTACAAATCTCAATGAAAATTTACCGCAACCGCCAGCCACAAGCTCGTTTAGTCAGCCGCAAAGGACAATTCTCCTTAAATATTGTCAAGTTGGGAGTACCTCGCCTGCATTTTGCCGACCTCTACCACAGGCTGCTAATTCTTTCTTGGCCGCGATTTTTCATACTCATTTGTCTGTCGTATACAGTCACGAATTCTTTATTTGCCTTAGCTTACTTGGCGGGAGGAGATTGCATTGCTAACGCGCGACCGGGTTCTTTCAAAGATGCCTTTTATTTCAGCGTGCAAACAATGGCGACGATCGGCTACGGCGCTATGTATCCGCGCAATGATTACGCTAATACTATAGTCGCGATCCAAGCGCTTTTTGCTTTGTGGGGAGTGGCAATGGTGACGGGACTGGCTTTTGCTAGATTTTCCCGACCAACAGCCAGAGTTATCTTCAGCCGCGTAGCTGTAATCGCTCCTTTCAACGGCGTTCCGACTCTGATGTACCGCACGGCAAATCAGCGTTTCAACCAAATTTTAGAAGCGCAGCAGCGAGCTACTTTGATCCGCGACGAGGTAACATCGGAAGGAGAATTTATGCGGCGTTTTTACGATTTGCAATTGATGCGGAGTCACTCTCCGATTTTTGCATTAACTTGGACGGTTATGCACCCAATTGACGAGAGCAGTCCTTTGTACCAACTTACTGCCAAAGACTTGATGGAACAGCAAGCGGAAATTGTAATTACGTTAACAGGAATTGACGAAACAGTTTCGCAAACTATTCACGCGCGACATTCTTTTGTGGCGTCGGAAATTCTGTGGAATATGCGGTTTGTAGATATTATTTTGAAATCGGCGACGGGAGGGCGGGTGGTTGATTATACTCGGTTTCACGATGTGAAGCCTGTTTAATGAAAGTTTTGATTTAGCCACCAGTGCTAGAATACCTGTATGGCAAAAAAAAGTTAATATTTATGAACTCAATAACTGCAAATACGACACTGAAAGAATTGCAACCGCAACTCTTAGCTTTAACTCCCGAAGAGAAGGCTCAAGCTATAGAATTACTAGCCCAAAGTTTAAGAAAATTTTGGTCGGGAATTCAAAAGACTCCCGGCGTGTGCGGCGGCGATGCTTGCATCAGACAAACGCGAATTCCTGTTTGGGTGCTGGTGAATGCTCGCCGTTTAGGTATTTCTGAAGCTGAACTCCTAGAAGACTATCCGACTCTGCGTGCCGCTGATTTGGCGAATGCTTGGGCTTATGCTGAGGCATATTCTGATGAGATTGAAATAGCAATTCAAGACAATGAGGAAGATTGAAAAGTGGCGCGTTTCTATGCAGATGAACAATTTCCGAAGCGGGTTGTGGAATGGTTGAGGACTTTGGGTCACGATGTCCTTACCGTACAGGAAGCAGGAAATGCTAATCAAAAAATTCCTGATGAAGAAGTGTTAGCTTTTGCAGTGAGTATTGACCGCGCTATTTTAACGCTCAATCGCCGTCATTTTATCAGGCTGCATACATTAGAACAAGACCATGCTGGTATCATTGTTTGTAAAGATGATTCAAATAGGGAACAGTTGGCTTTACGCATTAATGAAGCTATTGCTAATCGAGAATCAGCGATAAGTTTACTGATTCGAGTTAACCGTCCTTCGGAGTGAGTAGAAATGATAGAATACCTTGGGTATGGAATTCAAAAGACTCCCGGTGTCATGGGTGGTGCCGCCTGTATCCGAAAAACGCGGATTCCTGTTTGGCTGTTAATAAGCTATCGCCGTCAAGATGCCACCGATGCTCATATTTTAGAAGGTCATCCCGATCTCTGTGCCGCAGATTTGGTGAATGCTTTTAGTTATGCTGAGGCATTTCCTGATGAGATTGAAACAGCAATTCAAGAAAATGAGGAAGATTAAAAAGTTACAGGTTTCTATGAAAATAAACAAAATACTCCTCGTACTATGCGAATAATTCATACTGCTGACTGGCATTTAGGGCGACGTTTTCGAGGGATCGATCGCACTTCCGAAATTGCGATCGCCCTCGAACAAATTTTGAAGCAAGCAAAAGCCTTGGATGTCGATGCTGTGCTCGTTGCGGGCGACATTTTCGACGTGCCCAACCCTCCCGCTTACGCCGAACGCATTGCTTATAACTTTTTCTGCGAACTCCAAGCGGCAGGAATTCCCGCAATTGCGATCGCCGGTAATCACGATTCGGCATCCCGCATCGACAGCATCGCGCAATTGCTTTCCCTCGCCGGTGTTCGCGCTTTAGGCAAACCCAGGCGATCGGCAGACGGCGGCACGATTACTCTCAATACAAAAAGCGGTAAACTTTGTGTGGGAGCAATGCCTTTTGCTTCCGAACAAAGACTGTTAGATGCTAATTCTCTGTGGCAGTCGGGCGATGCCGATCGCCGCAAAGATTACCGCGAAATAGTAGCATATTTACTCGAAGATTTAACCAGGGATTTTAGAGACAATACTGTCAATATTCTGATGGGACACATGAGCATTGACGGCGCTCGATTGGCAAAATCCGAAGTCGCTTATTACACGCGAGAAAAATACCTGCTGTCATCGCAAACTCTTCCCCCAGAAGCTCAGTATGTTGCCCTCGGGCACATCCACATTCACCAGCGTATTTCTGAGACTTCTCCGGCTTATTATTCGGGTTCTTTGATTCAGTTAGATTTTGGAGAAGCGGAACAGGAAAAAGGATTTTGCTTGATTGAAGTTGAGCCGGGAAGTCAGGCAAAAGTGGAATTTAAGCCTGTGACTTGCCACAAGCCGTTAAAAGTGCTTAAATGTCATAACGACAATCTTGATGAAACTTTACAAGCTCATCAGTATCATCCGGGTTTCTTGAAAGTAATTGTCGAACTGGACAGTCCGCAAATCGGACTTGCCGATCGAGTGCGCCAAATTTGTTCTCAAGCGCTGTTAATTGAACCGCGCTATCCAGATGCAGCGCTAGAAGCAACAGAAATAACTAATATCGATCCCAATAATTTCGATCCGGCAGTAGAGTTTTGCAACTATTATCAAAACCGATTGGGAACGACACCGAAACCGGAAGTATTGGAGGAATTTAAAAATTTGTACAAGAAGTTTAAGGAAACAGTTAACAATTAAATACTCTTGTCTCCGCCTTCTTTTAACAGGTTCTCAGGCTCGGTCTGGGAACCAATATCCAGAGGCGATGCCTCGCGCTTAAATAGGAAAATTGGAGGCAGAGCCTCCGAATCTGTGTTACCAGGCAGAGCCTGGTAAAAAGTAATAGAAAGCCCAAATCCAAAATCTAAAATATAAAATTAATATGCGTCCACTAGAACTTATTCTCGAAGGATTTACCAGCTTCCGCCAGGAACAGCGTTTAGATTTTTCTCAACTTGATTTGTTTGCAATTACTGGTGCTACAGGGGCGGGCAAATCTTCACTGCTAGATGCCATGACTTACGCTCTTTTTGGCACGACAACTCGCAGCGGTAAACAAGTTAGTGATTTGGCAAGTCAAGGCAGCGAAAATTTAAAAGTGCAGTTGCGTTTTTCTGTGGGTTCGGCACAGTATCGGGTGACCAGAAGGTGGCGTTTTCGTCCGAAATCTCCCGAAAATAAGGTGATTTTGGACCACTGGCAAAATGGCGAATGGGAAACTTTGGGGACGAGTATCGTTGCTGTTCAAAATACGATCGAACAGATTTTAGGAATGGATTTTGATACTTTTACGCGAGCAATTGTTCTGCCTCAAGGCAAGTTTGATGAGTTTATTAAAGGGGATACTTCAAAACGCAGGGAAATTTTGCGGCAGCTAGCGGGATTTGAGATTTTTGAGCAGATGCGGAAGGAAACAAATGAACTCGCAAAGTTGCTGAAACAGGAACGGGAAATGGTGGAAAGGCAGTTAGCTGAGTTGAGTGCGCCGACGGCGGATGAGGTGGCTGAAAGACGATCGCAACTTTTGATTTTAGAGCAGCAGTTGCCTGAGTTCGATCGCGCTGTGATGAAAGCTCAGAAGGATCTAGATGAAGAGGAACAGCTATTTTCGCAAATCGCTCGCTGGCAAGAGCTGCAACAAGAACTGGCTAAATTAAATGCTAATTCTGCTGAGATAAAAATTTTAGCACAGCGTTTAGAAAGAGCGCAAGCTGCCAATCATTTACAAGGAGATTGGGCTTTAGTGCGATCGGCTCGCAGTCAGTATGAAACTGCCGAAAGTGCCTCGGTGGCAGCGCGAAAGCTGTTAATTAAAGCTCGTTCAGAGCTAGCAGTAGAGCAGCAGAAATTTGACGAGGCAAAAGCCAAAGAAAAGGCATTAGCGCCACAAATTAAGGCTCGCGAAGATGCTCTAGCTGCTGCGAAAGTATATGAAGAACAGCGCACTCAATTAGAAAAAGAAGTTGCGCTAGCCCAAAAAATTCAACAAGAAAAACTCCGCTTTTTTCAAGCAGCAGATAAAGAACTGCAAGCTGCTAACACTAAAATTCAAGGTGCGGGTTTTCGAGTGACTCAAACAGCCGCACAGCTCGAACAGTATTCGCTGGGAGGAAAGCGTTTAGAGCAATTGCAGCAAATTGCACCCTTATTGATGGAATTTCAGCTAGTTGCCAAGCAGGGAAAAGCTCAGGAGAAATTGTTGGATAAATCTATCGCAGAGAAGGAAAAGGCTCAACAGAATTATGTGGAGGTTGCCACTAATTTAGAAGCAGCCGAAATCAGGCTAAAAGAGTGCAGCCGCGAGTTAGAAACGGCGGAAACCGCTAATGCGGAAGCGGCACGTTTAGAGAGTGTTGCTGCTGTCAGAATGTCGCTGAATTCTGGCGATACTTGCCCGGTGTGCGGGGGGGTGCATCCTGAGAGCGATCGCCTGCCTCCTTTGCCTAATTCTAATATTGTCGCTCTCACTGGTTTGCGGCAGAAACTTGCGGCGGCAAATCAGGCTTTTCAAGCTGCTCAAAGGTTGGAGGCTGAGGGAAAAAGCGCAGTTTCAGCCTGCCTGCAAAAAGAGTCGGAAATTGCTCAAATGTTGGAATTAACCGCGAATAGAGTTGCCGAATTGCAGCAGCAAATCGCTCAAATTCTGGAAACTCCTCAGTGGGAAAGCTTGGGGTTGCAGCAGGAGTTGGCAATCCTTAAAGAGAGCGATCGCAAATACCGCGAAACCGAGCAGCAGTTCCAAATGGCATCATTGGAATATGATAATTGTCAGCAAATATTTAATTTTGCAGCGGCGACTCAAGCAGCTAAACAGCAAGAATATCAAGATGCGATCGCCGAATCCGACCGCCGGCAGCAGCAGTTGCAAAGTTGTGTAAATGCGCTTTATCAAATTACCGAATATCAACCTTATCCTAATTTAGCAAAAGCCTTAGAAGAAGATAAGAAAAACTTGACTAATCTGCTGAAAGTTGCCGAAAAATCCTATCAAACTGCTCAAAATACGGTTATTCAAGCAGCAGAGAGAGAACAACAAGCTGGAGAGGTTTTTGGACAAGCCCAGGCCCATAAACAGCAACTAAACCTGGATTGGTCAGAAAAATTAACAGCGGCTGATTTCACAGAAGAGACATTTTTAGCAGCGGTTGCGACTGTTCAGGAACAATCGCAATGGGAAAATGCTATTCGTTCTCACCGCGAATCAAAAATTCAGTTAGAGACGCGGGCGAAAGATTTGAGCGAGGCGATCGCAGGCAGAACTACCGATGAGAATAATTTAGCACAAGTGCGATCGGCAAAACATACTGCCCAAGAAAACCTCAAACAAGCCAACAACAACCGCGCCGAACTTTTAGCTTGGATTCAAGTAGCAGCTCAAAATCTCGAACAAGCCGAAAGACTGTCACAGCAAATCACAAATTTCACAGAACAAGAGCAAACTTATCACACCTTAGCGCAGAATCTCAAATCCAACGAATTTCAATCGTACATTTTAGAACATTTAGAAGCAGAATTAGTCGGCAGTGCCACATTAATTTTGCAAGAATTAACCGAAAATCGCTATAAACTAAGAAACCAAGACGGCGAATACTGGGTAGCAGATAATTGGAACGGCGGCGAAGCTAGACGAGTACGCACTCTTTCCGGCGGTGAAACCTTTGCCACTTCCTTATCAATGGCTTTAGCTTTGTCAGAAAAACTGTCTCAAGGAGCTCACTTGGGCAGCTTGTTTCTCGATGAAGGATTTGGCACTTTAGATACTGAAACTCTCGAAAGCGTTACTCAAATTTTAGAATCTTTGCGGCAGCGAGAAAGGCTCATTGGAGTGATTACCCACGTTAGAGAATTGGGGGAAAGATTGCCCGCACAAGTTAAAGTGTTTAAGTCGCCGCAAGGTTCTAAAATAGAATTACATAGATCCTGAAGTGGAGAGGCGCTTCCCTGAAATAGTAAACTTGCTTAAGGACGTACATTATCACTAAACCTGCTCCTACAATTACCTATAATATATGATAAAAAATCACGCGACTCGAATGCAATCGGTACAGTCGCCCATAATTCCAGTAGTTGGCGAACTGATTCGCCAAAATCCGGGAACGATATCTTTAGGACAAGGCGTAGTTTACTACAATCCGCCACAAGAATCATTTGATAAAATTCCAGAATTCTTCGCCAATTCCGACAATCACAAATACAAAGCTGTCGAAGGAATTCCACAATTACATGATGCTATCGCAGCCAAACTCAAAACAGATAACGACATAGAAATTAATAGCAAAAACTGCATTGTCGTTACCGCCGGCAGCAACATGGGATTTACCAACGCCCTTCTCGCTATTACTTCGGCTGGGGACGAAGTGATTATCCAATCACCTTATTACTTCAACCACGAAATGGCGGCAATTATGGCAAATTGCCGACCAGTGATAGTAGAAACCGACGCCAACTATCAACTTAATATCGATGCTATAAAAAAAGCAATTACCGACAAAACGCGAGCCATCGTCACCATTTCACCAAATAATCCCACTGGTGTTGTTTATTCAGCCGAAGCACTCCGGGAAGTTAACGAAATTTGTCGCCAGCACAACATCTATCACATCAGCGATGAAGCTTACGAATATTTTACTTATAACGGTGTCAAGCACTGTTCGCCCGCCGCTTTTCCCCACAGCAGCGAACATACAATTTCTCTATTTAGCCTATCCAAAGCCTACGGTTTTGCGAGTTGGCGGATCGGGTATATGGTAATCCCAGAACACTTGCTCGTTTCAGTGAGAAAAATTCAAGATACAATCTTAATTTGTCCCCCGGTAATTTCTCAGTATGCAGCCCTGGGAGCCTTGCAAATTGGTAGAGGTTACTGCGATAATTATGTAAGGGCGATCGCATCCGTGCGACAACTCGTATTAGACGAACTCAATACCATCCAAAACTTGTGTACAATTTCCCCAGCTTGCGGAGCATTCTACTTTTTCTTGAAAGTTGATACTGACCTCGATACAATGGAATTAGTGGAACAATTAATTCGCGAATATCACGTAGCAGTGCTTCCGGGTACAACCTTCGGCATGGATAGCGGCTGCTATTTGCGCGTTGCTTACGGTGCTTTGGAGAAAGCAACCGCCACCGCAGGTATTAGGAGATTAGTTAAAGGTTTGAAGACAATTTTAAACAAGTAAAATAGGAAAATTAAAAATGGTTTCCACTAACTTGAAAGCAAATACAAATATTCAAGATACCTCCGCTGCTAAACTGGCAGACTTGCGCGATTTGATGGCAGATTACGACTTAGATTGCTATTTCATCCCAGCGGTTGACGAACATTTAAATTTATCAGTTCCAGCAGCCAAGCAGCGACGAGCTTGGATTTGCGGTTTTACGGGTTCCGCCGGGGATTTGTTGGTTGGCAAAGATTCCGCTTGGTTGTTTGTGGATTCCCGCTATTACGAACAAGCGGAATTGCAAGTAGATCCTGGAATTATTCAAATATCGAAACTTGGGTTAGAAGGAAATTTAACCTTAATTGAAACTTTAGAAAAACTGGCTGTAGAATCGGCTGAAAAATCAACTAAAATTCGCCTGGGCTTTGACCCATTTACCGTAGCGACAGAGCTATATCAAAATTGGGTAAAAAAATTTGCAACTGCGGAGATTGAACTCATACCAATCCCGGAGAATTTGACAGACAAAGTGCGATCGCAAAATCATTGGAAAACAGCAGAGACGTTACCCGCGATTGATGCAGATCCCATATTTAGCTTACCTGTATCCCTGACAGGAGAAACCGCGGCAGAAAAATTAGCCAGAGTCAGGGAAGCGATGCAAAAAGCCAACATCGATGTGCTGCCGATTACCAACCTGAATCAAATAGCGTGGCTGTTCAATCTCCGAGGTTCGGATATTCCCCACATTCCCATTTTCATATCCTATGCCATTGTCACCACAGATTCAGCGTTTTTGTTTACAAATCCCGAACGAATTTCACCAGAAATCAAGCAAGAATTGCGGGCGGATCTAACTTTGCTTCCCTACGCAGACTATCCGCATACCTTAGAAAGTTGCGTAAATTTGCCAAATAAAATTCGGGTACTTTTAGATCCGAAACACAGCACAGCAGGCACTTACCAGTTAATCTTAAACCAGCAAGAAGCCCAGTTCTACAACATCGAAATAGTTTTTGAGAGTCATCCGGTGGAAGGGATGAAAGCTCGCAAAAATCCCGTAGAAATCGAGCAGATGAAATCAGCTAATTTCAAAGCAAGTCGAGCGAAAACTTTGACTTTAAAGTGGTTGACAGAACAGCTAGAAAATGGTAATGTATTGACCGAGTTTGATGTCAAAGAAACCATCGAAAATTTTTACCAGCAAGAAACTGATTTTCAGACTTTAACTTTTAGAACGATCGCCGGTGCGGGAGCCAATAGCTCGATCGTACATTACGGAACCCCCAGCCCTGAAATAACCTTAAAACCGGGGGAACTGCTGTTATTGGACTCAGGCGCGCAATATTTAGCAGGCACAACCGACGATACGAGAACAGTAAGTATCGGAGAACCGACGGCGCTACAAATAGAACACTACACCACAGTTTTAATCGCCCACATCAACTGTGCAATGCAGCAATTCCCCAAAGGAACAACGGGAGTGCAATTAGATGCGATCGCCCGTGCGGTATTATGGCAACAACAGCTAGACTACGGACATGGCACAGGGCACGGAGTCGGCGCATTTTTAGCCGGTCACGAAGGCCCAAACGGCATCAGCAAATCTGTCCAGTATCCCCTAGAAGCCGGAATGGTAACTAGCATCGAACCGGGATATTACGAACCGGGATGGGGCGGAATTCGCATCGAAAATCTCTATGTTGTCAGGGAAATGCCCTCCAAAAACGGTACGGTTTGGTACGGATTTGAATCGCTGACGTATATTCCGTTTGAGCGCAAATTAATAAATGTCGATCGGCTGTCAAAGACTCAACTAGCATGGTTGAATAATTATCACGCTTCGGTAGTCGAGAAACTGGAGCCCGTACTTGATGCGGCAACAGTTGAATGGTTGAAAAAAGCCTGCGCTGCGTTAGGTTAAGCCTTGTAATTGGTCGCACATTTAACTTGTGCACCTATTTTTATTAAAACTATTGTGGAGTGGGCTTCTAGCCCGCTCCAAAGGTACAAAATAGCATATATCAGATAGGGACACGGCAGTGCCGTGTCCCTACTGTATTTAATCCGATATTTAATCCGGGTGAAAACTGCTATAAAGCTGGTGACAAGACTCGAACTTGCGACAGGCTGATTACAAATCAGCTACTCTACCAACTGAGTTACACCAGCAGTGAAACTTAATATAGCAAACTTATAGTCATCTGCGCAACCCCCCCAGCCAATTTTTTTTTCAAATTCGCCCAAAAGCCCTCGGGGCAAGGGAAAAACCGGAATTGTCTGCCCACAGCCCACTGCCAATTAACTAATCGCACCGCCAAATCTTAATCGTCTGATCCGCACTGCCGCTGGCGAGCAAATTGCCCGAAGGTGCGATCGCCACCGAGTACACCGTACCCGAATGTCCCTTAAGAGCGCTCAACAGCTCCCCGGTCTGCAAATTCCAAATATTAATCGTATTATCATCGCACCCGCTAGCTAAAGTCAAACCGTCCCGACTGATAGCAACCGAATCGCCCCGACTCACATAATTCTGCAAAATATGCAGGGCCTCATTCATTCCTAAATTCGTGACACCCTTCCCCCTCCCTGAATTAGTATTTAAAATCCGCAACAAACTGCCCGTCTGCAAATTCCGCAGCTTAATCGTATAATCATTGCTGACGCTAGCAAGAATCTGACCGTCCGGGGCGATCGCCACAGAATTCACCCCCACATTCAACCCCGAAAGAGTCCGCAGCAACTTGCCGCTTTCCACATCCCAAACCTTGCTTGTCGCATCCGAACTGCCACTCGCCAATATTTTACCGTCCGGGCTAAAAACCACCGCATTCACATTGTCAGAATGACCCCTCAAAGTCCGCAGCAACTCACCAGTCCGCAAATTCCAAAGCTTAATCGTATTATCAGCCCCGCCGCAGCTAGCAATTACCTGCCGCTTCGGGTTAATCGCGACCGAATTCACCTCCATAGAATGTCCAGGAAAAGTACACAGCAAATCACCGCTATGCAAATTCCAAAACTTAATGGTTTCGTCCGAACTGCCGCTGACCAACATTTTTCCGTCATAGCTAATAGCAACCGAATTTACGCGATCGGAATGTCCCGTCAGAGTGCCAATTAATTCCGCTGTTTCTAAACTCCAAATCTTAATAGTTTTATCCCAACTGCCGCTAGCGAGAATTTTGCCGTCAGGACTAATCGCCAGAGAATTCACAAACGATGAATGTCCAGGCAGCGTGTATACGCACCGCCATTTCAGATTTGTTAATTTGTGAGCTAATTCCTTCGCCCGCTTAGATGCCTCCTCAACTGCCTGTCTGCGTTTGAGTTCAGCCTCCTCCAAACGCTGGCGTTCCGCCCTAGCTTTCGCCTCTCTAAGCGTCAGCCGCCGCATCTCTCCCTTATAAACTATTCGCTGCTGCTCCTGAATTTCTTTAAGAGTTTCAATATACGGTAGGGCCCAATCTTTAGAAAACCATTCGTGAGCAAATTCCGCCTCTAATTTAAATAGCTGAGGTTCGTGAGTAAAATCGATATTTAAATAATACAAATCAGCTAAAAAACCCGCCAATAACTTGTGGATTGTCACAATTATTTGCCGAATAATCCGCAGGCTCACTTTTCTATCTTTGCCCTCCGCCTCCAACTGGAGATAAACCTCTTCCCAATTCCAAGGCTGCATCGCCACTAAAGAAACGCTCTGATTTATGATCCCCCAAAAACCGACATGAAAATTAACTTCATAATCGCTGATATCGCTGTACAGTATAGCTGTAGGTACGGGAGACAAAACACTCTGCAACCGCTCCACATCAATATCAGAGATCGGCTTTTTGAAATAGTCTCCGTAAAACTGAACCGGAGACAAATCTCCGTGCTGGGGGTAGTGCTGGTTTAAAAAAGCTCTCAACTTAGCAGGCAGCTCGATATTCAGATTGTGGCGAAACGAATCCGGGCAATCTTGGCTAATTT
The DNA here is from genome assembly GCF_013179805.1 of Microcoleus asticus IPMA8. GTDB lineage: Bacteria > Cyanobacteriota > Cyanobacteriia > Cyanobacteriales > Microcoleaceae > Microcoleus > Microcoleus asticus. Next base: position 64,641 of record NZ_SRRZ01000001.1, read on the forward strand.
TTGCCGGAGCAACTAACAGCAGCAATCGGTGCTGCTGCTGCTGCAAAATCTGTTCGGTTTCCTGCCTGCTCAAATTAGAAAACCAGTTGTCTCTGTCCCAAATAGTTTGAATTTCGCTCAGCTTAACTCGAATTGCTTCTGATTGAAACTCCCGCATTAAGTCGCGGCAAAGTCGGCTAATTGCCCGCTTATCTCTCAATTCTTGTGCCTTAATCCGATTAGCGCGTTCTTCCTTTACCCATTCTTCTGCGTCGGCGAGCGCGATTAATTCTTGTTCTCTGGCCTGCTGTCGCTGCAAATACCTGACTTGTGCTTTAATCCAGCGGGGGTCTTTTTTGATTTGCTGGTTCAAAGCTGAAGAACCAGACGGCTCAATTTCTGCATAGCGTTCGTTGACAGCGCTTGCTCCCAATCTTTCTCCCAATTCAGATGCTACAGGCTTCAACAGTTCAATTAGGGTGTCTGAGACGGGGCGGGGTAAGGACATACCAGTTAAAACTTTTTTTTAATTAAGGGCGATCGCGCGAGTCAGGCATATCCCCCTGAGGCGGAAACTCTTGGCAGGACTATTACATTTGGGCGATCGGCCGATTGTATCCGTAAGGCGTATCGTGCAGGCGTATCGTGCAGCCGCGCAAGTTTAGCACCTTAACTAAATAATATCTATATAGATGGTTTACATTTTACCGCGAATCTTACTCGAAAGCACCGAGGGAAAAGACTTCACGATATTCGATCGACCCTGAGTTCCCCCAATTTGTTTTTTTTGTTGCCATTTGACTCGCTCTTGTCTATAATCATACTTCACAACCATAATTACGGTATTCCTACCTAATAACCGTACTTTCACTAGAGGAATAAATATAATGAGTCCGTGGCAACGCCTAACTCAACACCTTCACTGGCCGCAACAGCCATCAGTCAGCACAAATCAATCATTAACTGGACTGAAAAGATTTGTGTCGCTATTTTTAGTGGGAATAACCTTAAGTCTGGCCGTTGCATCCTGCGGCCAGGGAACCACCAACAACCCCGCAGCCACTCCAGGCGGTGCTAGCCCAGCAGCCAACAAAGGCAACGTAGAATTAACCCTAGTATCATTCGCCGTCACTAAAGCCGCCCACGAAGCGATAATTCCCAAATTTGTGGAACAGTGGCAAAAAGAAAAAGGCCAAACTGTCACCTTCAACCAAAGCTACGGCGGTTCCGGTTCCCAAACTCGGGCAGTAATTGACGGTTTAGAAGCAGACATCGTACACTTAGCCCTCGCCCTCGACACCGCAAAAATCGAAAAAGCCGGACTCATTGAACCCGGGTGGGAAAAAGAAGTCCCCAACGAAGGCATAGTCAGCAAATCCGTAGGAGCAATAGTCACCCGCGAAGGCAATCCCAAAGGCATCAAAAGCTGGGAAGATTTAAGCAAAGACGGAGTAAAAGTGATTACTGCCGATCCCAAAACATCAGGCGTTGCACGCTGGAATTTCCTCGCACTTTGGGGCTCGGTTGTTAAAACCGGAGGAGACGAAGCCAAAGCATTAGACTTTACTAGCAAAGTCTACAAAAACGTCCCTATCCTGACTAAAGACGCCCGCGAAGCTACTGACGTATTTTTCAAACAAGGCCAAGGCGACGCCTTAATTAACTACGAAAACGAGATTCTTCTGGCTGGTCAGAAAGGTGAAAAACCGACTTATACTATTCCCGAAGTCAATGTTTCGATCGACAATCCCATTGCCATTGTCGATAAAAACGTTGATAAACACGGTACTCGCGAAGTCGCCGAAGCATTTGTCAAGTTTCTGTATACCCCAGAAGCTCAGCGAGAATTTGCCAAAGCAGGCTTCCGCCCAGTAGATGCAACAGTAGTGGCGGAACCAGAATTTGTCAAAAAATATGCCCCCATCACAACCCTATTTACAGCTCAAGACTTAGGAGGTTGGGGAGATATTCAGAAGAAATTCTTCGATGACGGAGCTGTTTTTGACAAAATCCAAGGTTCAATTAAACAGTAAAAAAACAGAATGCTCAGAGCCCCGACTTCCCCGAAGTTGTCGGGGCTCTAAAAAATTCACTATTCTTGACAACTCAAAACTATTAACTTATGGCTGTATCATCTCCAACCAGCAACCCTGAGTCTCCGATCGAAAATATCAAAAGGGCGATCGGCAAAATCACATTACCTTGGGGAATCACCCTAGGCTACCTCAGCTTAATGCTATTGCTCCCAGTTGCAGCAATGCTGCTGAAAGCCAGCACAGCAAACCCCGCCGAATTTTGGGCAATTGCCACCAGTCCGATCGCCCTTTCCGCCTACGATGTCACCTTCTTTACGGCATTAATTGCGGCATTAATTAACGGAGTATTCGGCACATTAATTGCCTGGGTATTAGTCCGCTACGACTTTCCCTTAAAACGGGTTGTCGATGCAGCAGTCGATTTACCTTTTGCACTGCCCACCTCCGTCGCCGGTTTAACTCTCGCCACAGTTTACAGCGATAACGGCTGGATCGGCGGGCTGTTTGCACCCTTGGGAATCAAGATCTCATTTACTCGCTTGGGCGTAGGAATAGCGATGATCTTTATTTCTTTGCCCTTTATCGTGCGGACTGTACAGCCAGTTTTAAACGAAATGGAAAAAGACATCGAAGAAGCAGCTTGGTGCTTGGGTGCTTCTCAATTTCAAACCTTCTGGCGAGTCGTTTTACCGCCGCTGTTCCCGTCTATTTTAACCGGCGTTGCCCTCGGATTTTCGCGAGCGGTTGGCGAGTATGGCTCTACGGTAATTGTAGCTTCTAACATTCCCTTCAAAGATTTAATCGCGCCCGTATTAATTTTTCAAAGATTGGAACAGTACGACTATGCAGGAGCAACAGTTATTGGCACTATCCTGTTAGGTATTTCGCTGACAATGCTGTTCGCAATTAATCTATTACAAGCATGGAGAAGACGCTATGACGGCTAATAATATCAATTCACCCGCTGATTACAAATTTCCGCCTGCGGGTTCTAGTCCGAGTCAGGAGAAAGCCTGGGTAAAACCAACTTTAATCGGAATTGCGAGCGGCTATCTTGCTCTCGTCTTATTTATCCCCATGCTCAACGTTTTTTACCAAGCGTTCAGAAAGGGAGTAGAGCCATTTCTTTCTAACTTAACATCGCCCGATTTTCTGCACGCCGCGCAACTTACCTTGGTGATTTCTCTGATAGTTGTGCCTGTAAATACAGTATTCGGTTTGTGCGCAGCCTGGGTAATTGGTCGCAATAAATTTCGGGGGCGCACGCTATTAATCAGCATTTTAGACGTGCCGTTTGCCATATCTCCCGTAGTTGCAGGTTTAATGATTGTACTGCTTTACGGTCGGGTGGGATGGTTCGGGCCGTGGCTGGAGGCGGCCAATATCAAGGTTATTTTTGCCTTCCCGGGAATGGTGCTGGCTACTGCTTTTGTTACCTTGCCTTTTGTGGCCCGCGAAGTGATTCCTGTTTTGGAGGAAGTGGGAACAGATCAAGAAGAAGCGGCGAAAACTTTGGGAGCAAATGACTGGCAAATTTTCTGGAATGTCACGCTTCCCAGTATTCGCTGGGGATTGCTTTACGGGGTAATTTTGACCAATGCTAGAGCAATGGGAGAATTTGGAGCAGTCTCTGTGGTATCGGGAAATATTGCTAAAAAAACGCAAACTTTACCTTTGTTTGTAGAGGATGCTTACAAGCAGTATGCGACGCAAGCCGCATTTTCAGCGGCGGTAATTCTAGGTTTTTTAGGAGTTATTACCCTTGTACTTAAGGAGATTTTAGAACGAAAAACTAGCATTAAAGAAGTTGAATAATAGTCATTAGTCTTTAGTCATTGGTTATTAGTCATTAGGGCGGTAGGTTCGCACGGTGCACCTCATCCCTGAAAACAGTAAACATTAGGAGGCTGAAATGTTAGCTCACAACTCTAGCGAAGCTGAATTTGAGGCGAGCGACGATTTTCACAAAACCCAAGAATCAGATATTCCCAAATCTGACAGTGGCGACAGCAGACCCACTCAAACCCGCATTCGCATTCGTGTGCCTAAAGAGTACCATCAGGAACCAGTCATTTCTCACCTGATTTCTGAATACGGTTTGACGGTTAATTTTAATGCTGCTTTCTTGGGTGTCAAAACTTTAGAGGACGGTTGGTTTGACTTGGAACTTAACGGTACCAGTAAACAGATTGAAACTGCTCTGATTTATCTCAATGATTTAGATGTGGAAATCTGGAGCAATTCCAATAAACCCGATGAAGAAACTTGGTAATTAGTCAGTCTTGGACGCAGAAACCGGGAAGAGGAGTTAAGATTCTGGACTGACACGCAGAATTTTAACTCCTCTTCCCGGTTTATTGAGTCTAAGAGTCTCCTGGAATTTTAGTGATGAGTCAGCTTTTATCAGTCATATCTATTCCTGTAAAATAACCGCGATCGCCTTTCTAGTGAGGAATGCAAGTCATCTGAGTTTTATGAAGATTTGCATTCCTCACTAGAAACCAATTTGATTGCGGTTGTTCGATCACACATACATATCATTCAGCAGCCAACAACTACCAAATAATATCAGCTTATAGCTAATAACAGTGACTGATGACTCTTGACTAACAAATCTCGCTCGCCATCGGTTAATGATTTGATTGACAATTTTTGTAAAACCTGGTATTTTATCCATCTCTATCTGGTAGATCGGAAAACAGCGCGCAAGTTTTCTTCAACATTTTTGGTAACAGCCGGAACAATATCCCCCTTTAAAACTTCTCAACCATCAAACTAACTCAGTTAGGCTAGGGGTGCATAAAAAAAAGTTTTTGTCAATATTCAATTTAGGTGAAAGTTAAGTTAGGTGAAAGTTAGGGGCGATCGACTCTTATCCGCACCGGAAAAAGATCGATCGCTGCTGCGGTTGGTTTGTGCTATGAATTTGATGTGTGTGTGTACCAGGAGAATTTAATCATGGAACTCTATAAAGAACAGAAACACCAGATTGTTTTTGCAGATTCACAAGTTAAAGATTGCGAAAGTTTAACAGAAACCGCAAATCCCGATACAGAAATTGTTATTCTCAAAGCCGATCGCGACGGCATCAAGCAAATCGCCGAAACACTTAAACACCGGAAAAATATTGCAGCCGTCCACATTTTGTCTCACGGCGCAGCAGCCAGCTTGCAACTGGGAACGACAGAACTAAATCTCAGCAACATTGAAAGCTATCGAAATTATTTAGAAACATGGTTTGCTTTGCCAGCAGCCGAAGCAAACTCTAACTCTCCAATTACTGCTAAACCCGAAATTCTACTTTACGGCTGCAACGTCGCCGCCACAGAAGCAGGTGTGGCTTTCGTCGAAAGGCTGAGTCAGCTCACGGGGGCAAATATTGCCGCTTCCGACAACTTGACTGGGAATGCTGCGTTGGGTGGAGACTGGGAACTCGAAGTAACTACGGGCAACATAGAAACCCCTTTGGCATTTTCTGCAGAGGCAAGGGAAGCTTACAGCGCAGTTTTAGTCGCCACATTTGGCGAACTGCGAGATGCGATAACTCTGGCTAACGCTTTGCCCAATGCAGACACGATTCCCATCACCGGCAACATCAGCTTCGCTGCCGGACAGGTTCTGCCTAGGATTTCCACTCCCATCACCTTTACCGGCGGCGGTTTCACCCTAAATCTCGGCAATAACCGGGGCTTCTTCATCGACAGCGCCGCTACCCCAGTCACATTTTCCAACCTGACAATTACCGGCGGCATATCTACAGGCGGTGCCGGTACGGGCGGCGGCGGCGGTGCAGCCGGCATGGGCGGCGCACTATTTATCAACAGCGGTACTGTCACAGTTGACAGCGTGACCTTTACTGGCAACAGCGCTACGGGGGGCGCAGGCAGCGCGGCCCCCGTAGCTCCTGCAGCAGCAGGCCCTGGCGGCAACACCGATTTTGCAGGCCTGTTTCCCTTCGTTTCCGCAGGCGGCCCCGGTCAAACCGGTCTTCCCGGGTTGACAAGCATCGGCGGTGAGGGCGGCCCTGGCGGTACGGGCGGCAACGGCGGCGCGGGCAGCGGCGGATTACCAGGCACAGGTCTTAACGGCGGCGTCGGTGGCGCTGGCGGTACGGGCGGTGCTGGTACTGGTGGCACTAACGGCGGTACGGGCGGCGCTGGCGGCGCTGGCGGCGCTGGCGGCCTCGGAGGAGGGGGTGGCGGCGGTGGCAACGGCGGCGCTGGCGGCGTCGCCGGCACTGGCACAGCAGGTGCAGCCGGCATTGGCGGTATTGGCGGCGCTGGCGGCTTCGGAGGAGGAGGCGGCGGCGGTGGTGTGGGCGGCAACGGCGGCGCTGGCGGCTTCGGAGGAGGCGGCGGCCGCGGTACAGTAGGCGGACTCAGCACGACAGTGGGAGCTTTCACCCCGGGCGGCGCCGGCAGCCCAACCGGCGGCGGCGGCGGTGCTGGTTTGGGAGGCGCAATTTTTGTTAATACTGGCAGTTTGACCCTGAACAACAGCACTTTGTTCAGCAATACAGCAACGGGAGGCGCTGCTGGCGCTGCGGACGCTGCACCGGGCCAGGGCGCGGGGGCCGCGATTTTTGTCAACACCGGTGCTACTGCTACTCTCACTAACAACACCATCACTGCTAATACTGCGGCTGCGACTGCTCCGGCTGTTGCTGTCGGCGGGGGTATTGCTACTAACGGCGGTACTGTGAATGTTAGAAATTCGATCGTCGCCGGGAATTTGGGCGGCGCGAATCCTGACGTGTTCGGGACATCTTTCGCCGCCACCAGTATCAACAATTTGATCGGGAATGTTGCTGGCAGCAATTTACCTGTCGCCCAGCAACTGACAGTTCCTATAGGAAATGTGATCGCACCTGCTGCAGGATTGAACGAGGCTACAGGCGTTCCCGTGACTTATGCTTTGGCTGACAGCACCGCGACTCCTAATCCGGCGATCGATACTGGGGATGCCGCAGCCGCAGCCGCTGCGGGGGCAACTGACCAGCGGGGTGCTGGCTTTCCCCGGACGATCGGCGCTAATGTTGATATCGGTGCTTATGAATACGGCCCGATCGTCACAGGCCTTAAATTCAACGACCTTAACGGGGATAGCCTGCAAGGTGCAGCAGCGACTGAACCAGGTCTTCCGGGCTGGGTGATTTCTGTAGGCACGAAGAGCGCTACTACCGCAGCCGACGGCACTTACATCCTCCGCGACGTAAAAACAGCTACTCCGATTACAGAAGCGCCGCCCGCTGGAACGCCTGCGACTGCTTGGGTGCAGACTGTCGGCCCGACTCCGGCAAATACGGGTATTGTTAATGTCACCGGTGCCAATTTCGGCAACTTCCAACTGACATCGATCGCGGGCAAAACCTACACCGATCTCGCGGGCAACGGCTTCACTCCCGACGACACCGTATTAAACGGCATCACCGTTAACTTATACAAAGACACCAACGCCAACAACACACTAGAAGTCGGCACAGATACTGTTGTCGGCACTGCGCAAACGACTGCGGGAGCCGGAGATTACACATTCGCGGATATCGGCCCCGGGAATTACCTGATACAAGCCACTGCCCCAGCAAACTCCAGCATTTCTTTCCCCGCTGCCGCAATTCTCGTTAGCGCCCAAAGCGGTACTGCCGTTACGGGTCAAAACTTCGGCATTTTCCAAAGCATCACCGTCAGCGGCACCAAATTCACCGACCTCACAGGCGACGGCTTCACTGCTGACGACACCCCCCTCAACGGCACTACCGTTCGCTTGTTCAAAGATACTAACGATAACAGCACTTTAGATACGGGTGATGCGGAAATCGCCTCTCAAGTTACCGGAACAGCGCCTGCGGCTGCTGGGACGTATAGCTTTGCCAACGTCGGCTCCGGACGGCACTTTGTGAGAGAAGACGTACCGACGGGTTTCTCACAAACTGCCGGTCCGGTTTTTTATACAATTAACCCGGTCAGCGGCACAAACATTACGGCTCAAGACTTTGGCAACTTCCAGTTGGGCAAAATCGGCGGGCTCAAATTTAACGATCTCAACAAAAATGGCATTCAAGATGCCCCAGCAGAACCACCGCTAGGAGGCTGGACAATTTACTTGGATGCCAACAACAACGGCGTGCAAGAGGCAGTACCAGCCGAAACAGGCACCAACGCCACCGTCACCGATGTCGCAGGTAACTACCAGTTCACCAACTTGCCAGCCGGCACTTATACAGTGCGGGAAGTGCCACAAACTGGCTGGACGCAAACTGTGCCCCCCGTCAATGCAGCCACGCCTACTCTTTCCGGTGCGTTTACGATCGCCGTCACCAGCGGCACCGACTCCCAAAACAACAACTTCGGCAACTTCAGGCCCAACTCGATTAGTGGTCTGAAGTTCAATGACCTCAACACAAATGGCATCCAAGATGCGCCAGCAGAAACAGGACTACTCAACTGGCAATTCTTCCTCGATACCAACGATAACGGTAGTCTCGACACCGGGGAACCGAACACCCTCACCGATGCCGCCGGCAACTACAAATTCCTCGATTTGTCAGCAGGAACCTACAAAGTGCGGGAAGTCTTGCAGCCTACTTGGACGCAAACTACCCCCGATCCGGCGGACATCACTGTCACCAGCGGTCAAGACATCGCTAATATCAACTTCGGCAACTTCCAGTCGAGTACCATCAGCGGTCAAAAATTCAATGACCTCAACAACAACGGCGTTAAGGATGCCGGAGAATTGGGGCTAGGTAACTGGCAAATATTCCTCGACAGTATCACTCCGGATGGATTGTTTCAGCAGGGCGAACTCACTACCATCACCGATGCCACAGGCAACTACACTCTCAAGGACATACCCGCAGGTACTTTCCAGATAAGGGAAGTCCAGCAAAATGGCTGGACGCAGACGACCCCCAACCCCGCCCCCGTTACGGTAACAGGTGGAGCTAACATCACGGGCATTGACTTCGGCAACTTCCTGCCCCAACCGGGTACGATCCGAGGTCTGAAGTTCCGAGACACCAACAACAACGGCACTCAGGAGGCTGGAGAACCGGGTTTACCGAATTTCCAAATTCAGTTAACCAATGTCGTAGCTGGAACTGCTCCTGCTCCTGCTCCTGTTACTACTACCACAGACAACAGCGGCAACTACCTGTTCGCGAACTTAACGCCGGGAACCTACCGCGTCCGGGAAGTCAACCAAACTGGGTTTACCCAAAGCACCCCCGACCCCGCCGACATCGACCTAACTTCAGGCGCTATTGTCAGCGGCATCAACTTCGGGAACTTCCCGACGCCTGCACCTGTACCGACGCCGACACCTGCACCTGTACCCACAGATTTGGTTTGCCCTGAGAACTTCCCGAGGATCGCTACTCCCAATGAGCCCGGCATTCCTTCAGCGGCGGGTAATGTGATCAACGGCCCTAACGGCGACGATACGATCGTGGGTAGTGCCGACAGTGACTCTATCTTCGGGTTGAGCGGCAACGATTTGATCTTTGGTCGAGGGGGCGGCGACTACATCAATGGCAATACAGCCAACGATACTATCTACGGAGGCATCGATAACGATACTCTCTTCGGCGGCAAAGGCTTTGACCTGATTTTTGGCGATCGCGCTAACGATACGATTTATGGCAATCGCGGCAACGACTCGATCTCTGGCGACGAAGGCAATGACGTATTGTACGGCGGCAAAGCCGAGGACGTAATTTTGGGAGGAGGCGGCGACGACGTGCTAATTGGCGATCAAGGCAATGACACTCTATGCGGCCGCGACGGTAACAATACCTTAATTGGTGGCAGCGGGGATGATTTGCTCTTTGGTGATATCGGCGATAACTTGCTCTTTGGCGGCCTTGGTAGCGATACTCTAGTCGGCGGTGGCAGGAATGGCTTTGCCTTGGCAGCGGGCGGGGGAATTGACACCATTATCAACTTCACGCAAGGAGTTGATTCGCTCGTGTTGGTGGGAGGCTTGGACTTGAATCAACTGTCATTGAGCGAAACTAATGGCTCAACTGCGATCGGAATCGCCGGCAGCAACGAGATTTTGGCTGTAGTGGCGGGCGTGCAGCCGAGCCAGTTATCGGCTCAGAGTTTTACCTTGCTGGTTTAGTCCGCATTCCACAGTAGGGTGCGCACGGCGCGCACCCTACTCTTGCCTGGACAATGGGGAGGAGGGGAACCATATTTCCTCCCCTCCTTTGGTTCAAAGTTGTTCGAGATACTTCAGCAAGTCTGCCATTTCTTGCGGACTCGGCTGAAACTGGGGCATTGGTGGGGTTTGCCCGCTCGTGACTTGCCGGATCAGAGCGAATTCGGATTTTCGCTCGGACACTCCGTGCAAGTTGGGCCCGACTTGACTGTCTGAAACGGATATGTGACACCCCGCACAGTTCATTTGAAAGATGGCGGAACCCTGAAACGGATTGCCAGTGAGGGATAGTACGCTTTTGACGTAAGGATCTGCGACTTGAAAGTGACGAATTGCGATCGTCGCCAAGAAGATGGCAAGCAACACCGCTAGCGCAAATATGGCAAGTCGCTCGATCGGGTTTTTAATTTCATTCCTGGCAAGTTGGTTATTCAAAGGAGTTCAATTAAAAATAGTATCTACAAGAAAATTTATTTCTCATAACATAGCTTAATCGTTCGCAGCGGGGAGAGCAAGATCTAATACTCCCGGAAGGGCGTTTTTCGGAAAATTCATCTGTGTAAGTGCTGGTAATATTAAAAATAGGTTGTTAAATCTTAACGTTAAGGAGATCTCATGGTAGAACCGCTGCTTTCAGGTATTGTTCTGGGTCTAATCTTTGTTACTCTGGCGGGGCTGTTTTTTGCTGCTTATCAGCAGTACAAGCGCGGCGATCAGTTGGGTATCAACAAGTAAAAGGGCGAATTTTGCCGAAATGGGCGGGAAGGGCGGGTTGACAAATACCCTGGATCTGAATCGTAGATATTGGCGAACCCGCCTCTACCAAACCCGTCCCCGAGCTTAATTGCTGTTAATTTGCCAGACATGAGATCGGGCTTGTAGCTTCTATTTCCCAGATGTCTGCTGACACCGGTAGCGATCGCACCCTAAATGCGATCGCACCCTCAATACGATTCTCTGTGCTGTCAGAATAGAAAAATTAGATATATCGATCGAGAATAGCAGCAGTTTGCAGCCCTGTTTTTTCCCAACTAAATTGTTTTGCTCTGGCTAAACCGAGCTCCCGCAAGTGCGATCGAACTTTGGCATCCACTGCAAGCTGGTGCATAGCAGAGGCAATTTCCTCGACGCTGTAGGGGTTGACTAATAATGCTGCACCCCCCGCCACTTCTGGCATTGAAGACAGGTTAGAGGTGATGACAGGAGTGCCGCAGGCCATTGCTTCGAGCACGGGGAGGCCGAATCCTTCCCAAAGACTGGGGAAAACCAGGGCGATCGCTTGGTTGATGACTTTGGGCAAGTCAGTCGCGGGAATGTAATCTAAGAATTTTACTCGATCAACCAATCCCAATTCTTGAACCTGCGCTTTCAACAGCGGCGTATAGCGTTTGTCTTCCGAACCTGCTATCCATAATTCGTACTCGGAATTATGCTGCAAAGCAGCAAATGCTGCTACAACTCGCTGCACGTTTTTATAAGGATTGTGGCGGCCGATATAAAGAAAATAATTGCTTGTTGGTAAGTCTAAAAAACGGAAAAAACTGGTATCATATCCAGGGAAAATTGGCGTAATTAAATTAGTAGGAATCTTGCAAAAATTAGCGATATCTTTGGCAGTTGATTCTGAGTCGCAGATCACGTGTTGAGCCTGTCGCAGCACTTGGGGAATGTAGTAGCGGTGGTAAGGTGTCAGAGGATCGAATCGGCGGGGAAATCGCAGCGCTATCAAGTCATGTACTGTAATTATATAGCGGCAACCTGCAAATAGAGGAGCTTCGGGAATTGGGGAAAATAACAGGTTAGATTTTAGCTGTTTGTAAATTTTGGGGAGTTGGGTTTGTGTCCACACCAATCGGTTGATGTGTCCTTTGGTTCCTTGTTCTGGTGTTAGGTTGGCGGGGATTTGGTAGCAGTTGTTATGGGGGAATTTTTCGGCTGTTAGTAATGTTGGGTTGAGGGATTTTAGGTGAGGAAATAGGTTTTTGGCGTAGATGGCTAAGCCTGTTGGTTTGGCAATTAGGAAGGAGAGGTTGATTAGCAGGTTGGATTGGGGATTGGGCATGGGATAATATGTAGATTGCGGTTTTTGGGTGGAATTTTTTTTATTTAACCTGAGATATTGCACCATTCTCAATTAGCCTTTTATGAACAGCCAAGATGCCTGTTCCACAAAAGATAAATTTTCTTGTGGAACAGGCATCTTGCCTGTTGCTGACAATGGTGCAAGATGTAAGTTTAACCGCAGAGGACGCAGAGAAGAGAAAGGAAGAGAGGGAAGATTTAAAGATATTGCTGTAAGATGTTGGCGGTTGCTGTTCCGGTTTTGTTCCAGCTAAATTGAGCTGATCTGGCTAAACTCGCAGTTTTTAAGTTCGATCGCACTTTTGAATCTGTGGCTAATGTTTGCATGGCTTCGGCTATTTCTCCGACGCTGTAAGGATTGACTAATGATGCGGCATCTCCGGCTACTTCTGGTATCGATGACAGGTTGGAGGCGATGACGGGTGTGCCGCAAGCCATTGCTTCTAAAATTGGTAAGCCGAATCCTTCCCAAAGTGTAGGAAAAACTAGGGCGATCGCCTGATTCATCAGTACGGGCAATTGAGAATAGGGAACGTAACCGAGAAACTTTACCAAAGATTGTAAACCCAATTGTTCAACTTGTGCTGTCAACTGCGGCGTGTAGGCATTGGGAGGCCCAGCTAGCCACAATTCGCAATTTGCGCGATCGGGCAAACTCGCAAATGCAGCAATTAATCTTTCTAAGTTTTTATAAGGATCGTGTCTGCCGGTATAAAGAAAATAATTTTTGGTTGGCAAGTCGAGATATCTAAAATTAATATTATCGCAAGCTAGGGGAATTGCGGTCATCTTTTTAGGCGGAATTTGGAAAAAGTTAGCAACATCTGCCGCCGTTGCTTGAGAATCGCAAATAATGTGTTCTGCTTGCCTCAAAACCTGCGGTATGTAGTATCGAAAATAAGCTGTTAAACGAGACAATCGTTTGGGAAATCGCAAAGGAATTAAATCGTGAACTGTGACGATGTAGCGGCATCCGGAATACAAAGGTGCTTCGGGGATTGGGGAAAATATCAGGGTTGACTGCAATTTTTTGTAAATTTTAGGTAACTCTAACTGAGTCCACAGCAGCCTATTAACTTGTCCTTTCGGGCCGCGATCCGGTGTCAGAGTTTCGGGTATTTGATAGCAAGTATAATTTTCAATTGGCGGGGAAACAAGTAATGTGGGTTCTAGTTGTTGCAGTTGCGGGAAAAGATTAGCGGCGTAAGTCCCGATTCCCGTTGGTTCGGGTGTTAAGAAGGACAAATTGATTAACAGAGAATTAGACATAATTTTAGATATCCGGCGACTGGAAGTCGCGACTACACATACAAAGTCCGCCTGCGCGGACTGAAGAAAACGGTAATAAAATCGACTTTGATATTAGTCCTATGCAAGAAGACTTTAGCTTTGGGCTAAGGATTTTAACCCCTGGTGGACTACTTAATTAACCTTTAAGTTCGATCGAGCATTTGAGCTATATCGGCAGGATTTGGCAGCCGAATTGTAGCATATTCTTGGTGAATAATCTCAAAAAAACTCTTGACTTTTTTATCGAAACGTGCAAGTCTAAAGTTCTGACTGCGCTGCTGTGCACCAGCTTGAAGTTCTGCTAGCAAATCGGGATTAACAATTAGTTGATGTGAATGCTGGCACAGTTCCTCAACGGTATTGAACAAAAAGCCCGATCGCCCATGTTCGACAATTTCCGGTTGGCCGCCACCGTTGAAAACAATCGGAGCACAACTATTTTGCATTGCTTCTACAGTCGCCATCCCGAAATGCTCAAATCTTTGAGGATTGACTTCACCCAAACCGCAGCCGTGCCAAAATATACTTGCTCTAGCATAAAGCGATTTTACCTCATCGAAGTCAGCATTGACTTTGAGTTCGATCGCCCTTGAATCTTGCTTCAATAAATTCTGAACAGTCTTTAAATAAGGATTGCGGGGAATGCTGCTACCGGCTAAAATTAGCCGCCATCCTTGAAGTTCTTCGGGATAATCCGCTAGCAAACTGCGGAAAGCTTTAATTAGTTCAATTTGCTTTTTTGTTCCCCCAGCTTCAAATTGTCCCACCGCCAAAATTATGTTTTCTTTCGGCACTTTAACTGTTGCCATTTCCACCGGGGGATAAAGCAGAAAAGTTGGCTTTAAGTTCCAGCGTTTCTCCAACCACTTGACTGTAAATTGACTGTTGGCAATAATAAAAGTGTAATCATCGACTGCAAAGTGACGGTTGCGGAAAGTATTGGGAAAGTGGCAGAAAAATACTGAGATTGGCGACAGTGGTTGCACTTTTTCCAGTTGGTTTGCGTTGATAAAAATATCGTAGTTTTTGCTTTCTCTGGCAATTTCATCAAAGGGATTTTCCATATCCTCCACAATGATGCTGGAATCGATGCACTGCATTGCGCGTTTCTCGTAAAACGCCAAGGGCATAATTTTAAGTTTGCACTCTGAAAGGTTGAGTCCGTACCACGATTCTAAGTCGGAAATAGCAACTGGTTTGTTGGCGATAAAAGTAATGTCAAATTCATTTTGTAGCAGCGAGGCGATGGTAGCGACGTATTTTTGACCGCCACCAATAAAATGCAGCCCGTGATCGTAAATGGCGATCGACATTTTGCGATCGCCCCGAACTACCTGTAACCGAGAAAAAATGCGATCGACCTTCAGGCGACTGTAAATCACCGCCAACTTTTCTGACAACTGCGGGATTACAGTTTCGATGATTTCTGGTTTCTGATAATCTAGAAGTTTTTTAATCGCTACAAATAAACTCTCGAACAGCAAATCGTACTGCTTGTTAGTAAAAAAATCTGAAGTATGAATTCCTTTGACTAATTGCAAAGGTTCGTGTTTCGCTAAATACAAAAACCGATTGCGGTTGCAGAAATACTCGGTAAGTTTGCTGCCTTTACTCGAACCTCGATACTCGTGATGGGCGATAGCGGCGGGAGTATAAAGCATTTTCCAACCGCGTTTGTGGCAGCGTTTGGCAAACTCTACATCTTCAAAATACATCACAAAATCTTCATCTATCGGCCCGACATCTTCGAGACATTCTCTCCGAAAAAGCACCGCCGCCCAACAAAGCCCTTCGACTTCCCGTTCTGTATCGTACTGTCCCGCATCTTTTTCGCCAAAGCCGACATCTTGCCAATAAAAATTAGGTAATTGCTGAATACCTGCGCTGTTAATTCGCCCGTCTTTAAACAACAATTTGCCGCTAGTCGCGCCTACTTCTTTATTAGTTTCTAGCCGTTTTACAAGAATCTCTAACCAGCGACTGTCAAGGGTAGCATCGTTATTTAGAAAGCCGATATATTGCCCTTTTGCTTCGCTGATACCGAGGTTGAGGGCTTTCGCAAAGTTGTTGGCGGAATTGACAAAAATGCGGACTTTTGGAAATAGTTCGCGTAGGGAATTAACGGAATCGTCTTGAGAACAATTATCAATTACAATTAAATCTAGCTGCGATTCGGGATACGCAAGTTTTTGTAGAGATTTTAAGCAATCTTTCGTGTGGCGCAGACCGTTATAGTTGACTATAATTAACGAGCATATTGGCAGTGCAGTCATTAGATTTTAGATTTTAGATTTTAGATTTTAGATTGAGTAATTGAAGGATTGAAGAATTTTGGATTTTCGATTTGGGATTGAAGAATTTTCGATTTAAAAATTGAAGGATCGAGGAATTTGCGATTTGGAATTTGGGATTTTAGATTGAGGAATTGAATAATTTTAGATTTTAGATTGAAGCATTGAAGCATTGCTCTCGCGACTGAATCGGAGGGGTGCGACCAAATTATTTTGGGTCATCTTTGATGCTTTATTGTTGTTGATCGAGCAATTGAGCGGTAATCTTCTCTAAAATAGCAGTATGTTGCTGCTGCACTGCTTTAATTTGCTCTATTTCAGACTGAAAAGTTGCGATCGCATTTTGTTGAGTCTCAAGCTGTGCTGTAACTTCGGGATATCCGCTGCTGAATTCCTCTTGAATTTTTTTCTCTAGGCTTTGTTGATTTTCTTGCAATTTTTGCAATTGAATGCTCAATGTTTGAACGACGCGGGTATTAGCAAAATTGTAAATTACTTGTCGTTCAAGTACGGGTCTGAGCAATTTTCGGACTATTTTTCTAACTGCAATTACTGCCGAACCCAGCCGTCTTTGGTAAGAGGTAATTGGTATGTTATAAATGTCGAAACCCGCCTTTAAAAGGGCGATGTCTTCGTCATCTTCATTTTGGGCGATCGCACTATTTTCTGTTCCCAGCAGCGACGGCTCAGCAATACCAATTCGCGGCTCCAAAGTTTGCCGCAATCTATCTATGATTTGTTGAGTTGGTATTTCTTCGTACTGCAAACTTTCCTCTCCTTTAGATAACTTAGTATGACTTATTATGGAACAGGCATCTTGGCTGCTTGAATAATAATTGTAACTAATTGTGGAACAGGCATCTTGGCTGTTCAAGGGCGGGCCGGATGCCCACCCCACAATAAAATTCATCTCTTGTTAAATCAGGATTATTGCTTCTGATATTGGCAATATCTCAATTTAAGCTAACTCAATTTGACTGTCATCACCAATCATAAACCGCAGAGCTTTTGGACGAGCCGGTGCATTGGTGAGTTGAGCTCGCTGCCCGATCACGCTGTCAACAATTCGCTGGTGAATGCCAACTATTTTTGCCCCTTGCAATATTACACTGTGTTCGATGTCAGCATCAATCATCGTCACGCGATCGGCAATACTGCTGTAAGGCCCAATAAAGCAATTTTCAATGCGGCAATTTTCCCCAATTACCACTGGGCCGCGAACTGTAGAATTAATGATTTCCGTTCCTTCGCCTATTTGGACTCGTCCGATAATTTGACTTTTTGCGTCTACTTTTAATTCAGTTGAAGCTACGATACGGCTATCTAAAATGATTTGGTTTGCACTCAGCAAATCGTCTTTTTTCCCCGTATCCAGCCACCAACCCTCTAAATTGCAGGCTTCTACCTGTTTTTCCTGATTCATGAGCTGTTGAATAGCGTCTGTAATTTCCAGTTCGCCGCGGGCAGAGGGTTGAATTTGATCGATCGCTTCGTGAATAGTAGGAGCAAAAAAGTAAATCCCCACCAGTGCTAAATTCGATGGCGGAACTTGTGGTTTTTCTACTAACTCCAAAACTCTTCCTTTCTCATCAACTTTTGCCACACCGAAAGCAGAGGGATTGGGAACGGGACGCAGCAAAATCAGAGCGTCTAGTTTTTGCTTGTTAAAAATTTCTAAAAACGGATCTAGCTGATTCTCAATTAAGTTATCTCCCAAATACATAATAAAGGGAGAATCGCCCAAAAATGGTCTAGCAACTTTCACCGCGTGAGCGAGACCCGCCGGCTCTGCTTGCAAGATATAAGTAATTTTTGCACCGAAGCGAGATCCATCTCCCGTTTTCGTCTTCACCTCTTCCCCGGTTTCGGGACTAATAATAATCCCAATATCCGTAATCCCAGCCGCCACAATTCCTTCAATTCCGTACCACAGTATCGGCTTATTTGCTACAGGAACCAATTGCTTAGCACCTGTATAGGTGAGGGGACGCAAGCGTGTTCCTTTGCCGCCAGAGAGGATGAGTGCTTTCATTGGGTGAACTCTGAGTTATCCTTTAGGGTTTGCGGTGCTGGCTTGATTTGCCGGCACTTGTTCGCTCTTGTTGATTTTAAAGCACCGCTACCCCGCTGGCAATAGTTGCCGTGTCTGATGATACAAATTATTTATGCCGATCGAGCTTTTATAGTCTTGGAGGCATAGAGTGTCAGGAACCAGGTTTCTTGCCGAAGAAAGCACCTAAAAGCTGAGGTTTTTTGTCAATAAACCCGGTTTCTCAAGGTTGCGAGTCCACCCGTCCAGATTTAATTGCGTACCGTTTTAATAGCGGCCGTATCGGGCAATCAATTGATTACCACTATTGTTTTGATTTGTCAACCAAGCCCACATCTGATCGCCCCGACAAAAATGCCACCATTCGTTAGGATGCTGCTGAAAACCCGCATTTATCATCGCATTTTTTAAGATTTGCCTGTGACGGTGATATTGCTGTTCTTGTGGGTGATTGCTGTTAGCAAAATAATCTGGATAAGAACGTTCTGATATTTCATCAATCGGAGAACCCATATCAATTGGCCGATTATTTTTATCCGCTAAAGTTACATCTAAAGCAGCACCTGTACTGTGAGGGGGAGGTGTCGCGCGA
Organism: Microcoleus asticus IPMA8; assembly: GCF_013179805.1. Lineage (GTDB taxonomy): Bacteria > Cyanobacteriota > Cyanobacteriia > Cyanobacteriales > Microcoleaceae > Microcoleus > Microcoleus asticus. The sequence goes on from NZ_SRRZ01000001.1 coordinate 83,121, forward strand.
TCGAGGCTCGGTACTGCCCAAAATTGATATACGTGTTCTATAATTACTTGGCGTTTGTCTTCGGAAACTGGAAATTCGCAGCCTTGAGCTAGGGCAATTTGATTGAAAGTATAATCTACCATAAATTGCTGGACTTCGACCGGCCGATAAGCGTCAAATATCAGAATTTTCCAATTTTGATAATTTTGCTGTAGCTCAGTTTGAGCGACGATCAAACTATCTACAACTCCTTGCCGCAAATAGTAAGGCGAATCTGCTTTGCTGTTGTGATAGGGAGCACCCAAGTTTTGATAAGGGTGCGGGATTTCAAAGGCAAAATGTTCTGGTGGAATGGGGACTAAAGGTTCGCCGCATTCGTCGATCGCTATTTGCTGGTATGGTTTCATATCAAGGTGTTACCCTACTTTATGATTACTGATGAACTACCCTACTCAGTATATGCTTTTCTCTTGAGTCAGCCGCGCTGCACATAGCAAAGCAGCTAGAATATCCTCATGTTGTAAATCTTCATAGTCATCTATAATTTCTTTAGCATTCATACCAGAACTGAGTAATTCAAGAATTAACTCGAATGGATATCAGAGACTGCGAATACATGGTTTTTCGTGACAGATATTTGGATGGAGTGTGATGCGCTGCAAAAGTTGGTCTTCCATATTTTAGGAGCAAATATTAAATATATCCTAACCTAAAGACTGTAGCTTTCGAGCGGTTTTTAGTAAGGACTTTAGTGCTTTCAATCTCCATCTAAAGTCCTTAAATGCCAAAAAATCCTAACTTTGGCGGTAAGCAACTACCGCATAAAAAGGATCGCCGCTTCCTATGCGCAGCATTTGCATAAAACTAGGCAAGTTAGGCTTGCGAACTATTACTTCCGGCTTGCTAAATCCGGGTATATTCGCTCCTTTGACAGAATCAAAGTAACTCTTGACTAATTCTACCCGATCGCCCTCCGAACCTTCCCGCCAAGCCGCGATCGCCTTTTGATAAAACATCCGGTTGGAAAAGCTCACAATTGCTACGCCACCTGGCTTCAATATCCGGTGAATCTCGGCAAAAATCGCATCCGGGTGTTGCAAATACTGTACCGAAACGCAGTTGACAACAGCGTCAAACTCTGCATCCGGCAGCGGCAATTTGGGATTTGCGTTCAAATCTTGCACGAAATAATGATTTAGTCTGGGATTTTTTGCCAACTCTTCTTCATTCATGCCGTGCCCTTCAACATGGGCAAATTGCATCTCGTTGGGGAAGTGAGAAACCCAACTGCTCATCATATCAAAAATCCGAGTATTCGGTTTCAGCCGTTCCCGATATAAATCCGTTAGTTGCTGAATAAATCCATCGTCTACGTGAGTCACAAACCGGGGATAGGAATAGAACAAATTGTCGTCGGTGTCGTCTAACTTAGTGCGTTTGTCGGCTGGAAGCAACATAAATTCTGATCGCAAACTAGATTTACCCTTTCTAGTTTAAGAAAAATTAAGAAATGTAAACACACCTCGCAGGGCGGACATCCGGCACTCGGGTGATGGTCAGAGTGCGATCGACAATCCTATGGAAAGCTACACATCCTCCGCAGCGCCACAGTCTGCGAGTCCACCCGCGAGTAAGCCAGGGACTTAAGTCCCTGGCTTACAGCTAAAGTCTACTTTAAGTGGACTAAACAGCAGTGGCAGTCTCGATCGAACGATCGAGCATCCCATCAGTTAAGCTTGAATTTTTTAGTCAGTTTCAACCGAATTCAGCTTTTAGCCTGGGACTTAAGTCCCAGGGGGATTCCCGGTTTTAGCATAGCTGTCGACCTCAAAAAATCTGCTTGCGCCCCCTTGACAACACCAAAAATATATCCTACTCTAATAATACGAACGCTAACTAATAAACCTATGGTTATTACATCCACTGTCGATCGCATAAATCTAGCTCAGTGGCACGACGTTCTCGCCCCGCACAGCCTGGGCTACCGTCTCAAACTTCTGGCACAGCTAGGCAGTCGCAGGCTGCAAGAGGTACTTGAACCCTTTGGATTGACACCTTTTCACTGGCTGGTACTGTGCTGCTTGTGGCAAGAAGACGGTTTGCCGACTTCCAGCATTGGCGACAAACTGCAACAGGTAGGCGGGACGCTGACAGGCGTGATCGATCGCATGGAAGAAAGAGGCCTAGTCCGCCGGGAGAGAGACACCCGCGATCGCCGCATTTGGCGCATTTGGCTGACAGACTCCGGTACGGAACTGCAAGAGGTATTGCCCCCGCTGGTAGCTAAAATCAGAGATCGAGCTGTCGAGGGCTTTCCACAGGCCGATCGAGAACTTTTTTCCCAACTGATCGATCGAGCGATCCTGAATCTTTCCTAAACCGACAAATCAATCTTTTGAGTGAAGTGCAGCAGCATCTACCTCCAGTACATTACAAATAACCGCAAAATACTACGCACTCTTAAAAAAAGCCGTCTTACTAAATAAATACTACGTACCCTAAACAAACGACATCTTACTAAAGTATCAGGAGTCAAATATCATGAAAGGCACAAACGAAACCAACCCAGCAGAATTCAACGGTAACGGCAAAGCAGTTGCCGTATTAGAAAAGCCGATCGACGACACCCAAGCTAAACGCCTACCCGTAACGCCCGCCCCAGAAACAGAAATCAGCGCCCCCGCCGAGGTCAAAACAGGCGCAGAAACAGAACTGCAAGCACCCCTGTCGCCTGCGGAAACGCCGAAGAAAAAAGCCCCGAAAGCGTTGATATTAGCAGCGCTGGGCATAGGGGCGATCGCAGCAGGCAGCTTCGGCTACCGCTACTGGCAATACGCCTCCATCCACCAAGAAACCGAAAACGCTACAGTAGCCGGACACATCCACCAAATCAGCAGCCGCGTCAACGGTACTGTCGGCGAAGTCTTAGTACAAGACAACCAACAAGTAAAACCCGGGCAACTGCTGATCAAACTCGACCCCCGCGACTACCAAGTTAAAGTCCAACAAGCCCAAGCAGCCTTAGAAAACGCCCGCCGTCAAGCCGAAGCAGCCGAAGCCAATATTTCCCTAGCCTCTCAAACCAGCCAAGGCAAAACAGCCCAAGCCCAAGGAGATATAAGCGGTGCAAACGCTGCGATTTCCACTGCCCAAGCAGCACTCAGAGAAGCCCAGCAAGGCGTACCCGCAGCAGAAGCTACCGTTGCTGAAGCCGAAGCCGGCGTACCCGCCGCCCAAGCCAAAGTCGCCCAAGCTCAAGCCGGCATTCCTCAAGCCCAAGCCAAAGTGACGGAAGCCGAAGCAGGCATTGCCGCAGCGCAAGCTCAGCTAGCACAAGCCCAAGCCAACCTCGTCAAGACGCAAGCAGATTATAGACGGTACGAAAGCTTGCAGTCTGAAGGTGCGATCGCCCGCCAGCAGCTAGACGCAGCCAGAGCCGCCTACGAAGTAGCCCAAGGCCAAACTACCGCAGCCCAACAAGGAATTGCCCAAGCCAGAGCGCGCTTAGCCCAAGCCAAAGAAGGCGTAACCGAAGCCCAAGCAGCAGTAGCCCAAGCTCAAGAAGGAGTAAAACAAGCCCAAGCCCAAGTAGCCCAGGCCCAAGTTGGCGTCGCCAGCGCCCAAGCCAAAGTCGCCCTAGCCGAAGAAGGCATCAGCACCGCCCAAGCTAAACTTGCTGCGTCAAAGGGCGGATTGCAACAAGCTGAAGCTACGGGCGAACAAACTAAAGTCAGCCGATCGCAGTATGATGCTGCTAAAGCTGCGATCGGGCAATCGGAAGCCGCAGTTAAAGACGCTCAACTGCAACTTTCCTACACGAATATCACCGCTCCCGCCGCCGGACAAATCGGCCGCAAATCCGTTGAAGTCGGGCAGCGGGTGCAGCCAGGAACTCCGTTAATGGCGATCGTCAGTAACGATTTGTGGGTAATTGCTAACTTCAAAGAAACGCAACTGGCAAATATGAAACCAGGCCAAAAAGTAGAAATCAAATTAGATGCTTTTGGTAGCCGTCAATTTGAGGGTCATCTCGATAGTTTCTCCCCTGCTTCTGGCGCTCAATTCTCCTTATTGCCTCCCGATAATGCTACTGGCAATTTCACCAAAGTTGTGCAGCGGATTCCGGTAAAAGTTGTGTTTGATGCCGAAAGCATTAAAGGCTATGAATCGCGAATTGCACCGGGGATGTCGGCTACGGTAAATGTTGAACTGAAATAACGGATGAATTTAGAAGTCTGGGATTTGATTTTTTGTGAATAGAAGAGGAAATCCCCGACTTCTGGGAGTGTGAGAAGTTTGAAAAGTCTGGGATTTGATTTTTTCGGTTAAGGGCGATCGGCCTTGCAATATCATCTTGGAAAGTTAGGGATATGGTAGTGAAAACAAAACCGAAATCTCGTTCACCAGCTAGTCAAACTTAAGGCGTGTTTGGAAACTTCAAGGGTAAAGAGTATTTACGTCCAGACAAATCAAAATAGTGCCAAAGTATTTCTCTTCTTGGATCTGGATGCAGATAACTACCCGTCCTCCTTTCCCTTGTTTCCGTAGAAACTGTTTTACGAGCCACAAGGCTAATGGCATACCACTGCCCATCCATCTTGAAAAGATTTAATTTACCTGCTGATGGTATTTCATACCAAGCTATTGCTGAAATAGGCCTTCCGTCTACTATTACTGAAATGCTTCCCCCAGGATGACCTCCGGGTGACATGAGATTTTTGTGTAGCTCGCAATTAGTAAAGTCAAGGCTTAGTAAATAACATATTTTTTCAAAGGTTTCATGACTGAGAATATAATTTCTTTCAAATGGCATTTGCAGTAGGATAGCTTCTCCTGCTTTTAACTCACCCCAAGCTATAGCTTTAACTTCCTTACTATATCCTTCACCGCCGAATGTTTGTGCATAGACTGTAACTGATGGAAAACCAGGGCTTCCATATCCACACTTGGCATTAGCGATTCGACTACCTTCTAAGTAGTAATGCATTAATCCTTTGATAGTCATTCTCTCTCGCGAGGATGACCTGTCAAATTCCAGCGTCAATGTTCCAAGATAATCGCCCTGCCGAGGAGTAGCTGAAGCTAGCATATTAACTATTGATACCAATTGAGCAGGCAGTGCATCTACATCTTGCTCAAAACGATTTTGAAGAGGAACTGGAATCGAAACCGTTTGTTGTTCTTGCCAGTTTTTATTAAGCGAGCTAAGAAAATCCTTTGGAAAAGACCAATAAAAACTGCAAGTTTGAAGATCGACTACAACTAAAAATGTTGGATTTGGCTGGATTAACCAATAATTAAGAGTCGTTACAGCAATAGGAACTCGAATTGAATCGCCTTTGAGTTCAGACTCTTCTGTACCTTTGCATTGAACGTTAAATAACTTTCCAGTTGGGTACTCTTCTTGAATAAGCTCACAAATGAAATCAATCCCCATATCCCGATCTTGTGGAACAGGAATAACAATACAAAAATTAGTGAAAACTGAATTAAGAAGGTCAGCAGCACTTCCACCAATTCTCTGAGAGTTTGTACGTCTAGGTAACTTTGTCATTACGGCAATCGAGCTTTTTCACAATCTTAACTAAACCGCTATCTCAGGCGAAAGCAAATAGGAATACAAATACTTTAAGTAGAAGATGGTTTTGTCTGTCTAACTTATAATTGTATCGCAGTTTCTGTATAATACTTAATATAATACAATAATACCGCAACTTCACTCTTACTCTCATTACATCTCTACTCGGAAAAATATTATTGCCAAGAAAACCACTCTATGGTAAACTAGAAGATTGTGAATATTAATCAAAAGTAAAGTAACAAGCCCGGAGAAATCAAAATGACACAGCAAACCCTGCACGGAACCAGCCGCAAAAGAAAAAGAACATCCGGTTTTCGCGCCAGAATGCGCACCGCAACCGGTCGATTGGTAATCAAAGCCCGCCGCAGCAAAGGTCGCCACCGCCTCGCAGTCTAGCACTGCATCAAGGTTGAGAGGCCTTAACGATCGCCCTACGCCATGTTGCCCGAGACAAACCGACTCAAGCACCGAAAAGACTTCAGCGCCGTCTACCGCAAGGGAATGCGCCGTAACTCCGCTCATTTCAGCTTAAGAGCTCTGCGCAAACCAAAAAGCGCCGAACTCGCCAAACCGACAGCGGAAAAATCCTTGCAGCCCACTCGTACAGGCATTTCTATCAGCCTGAAAGTCAGCAAACGCGCTGTAGTCCGCAACCGGATTAAACGCCAGATTCGGGCAGCTTTGCGACAACTATTGCCCCGATTAAAATTCGGGTGGGATTTAGTAATTGTCGTGCGTCCGATCGCACAAGAGTGCAATTATGCAGAAATTCTGCAAGAATTAGAGCAGTTGTTGGTAGAAGCCGAGGTACTAGATGGGAATTCGAGAGGAAGTATATTATGAAGGCGGCCCCGCGCCGGGAGACTTGATCATCAACTTACTCCTTGGGCTGACAGTCGTCGGCATCCCCCTCGCAGTAGGAGCAATTGTCCGGGCTCTGTGGCTGCGGTATCGGATCACCAGCCGCCGAGTGTCCGTAACTAGCGGTTGGATGGGGGGCGATCAGACAGACGTTATCTACTCAGATATAGTCAAAATCGTCACAGTACCTCGCGGTTTCGGGACTTATGGAGACATGGTGCTGACCATGAAAAATGGCAGCCGCTTGGAACTCAGGGCTATTCCGAAATTTCGAGCAATGTATGACTACATTAACGAAAAACTGCCCGCAGCAGCTCAAAAAGCAAACGCGGCCCAAGCTAAATAACCGAACCGCTTTGCCCTCAAATCAGGGTAAAGTCATTGCGAGTATTGGCAAACTCATTACAACAAACCGCTAGCGGGCGGTCGATCGACGGGCCATGTCCTAAGATAGAGACAAAACCCTGAAAATTGAGGCGGCTCGCGTTAAGCGGGTAAAAATAGTTCTCAACAGCAAACATAGAGCAACTAAATTAACTCAAAGCGAATGGATTTTGGTATCTCGTTTCTCTCCAACAACCTAATGCTGCCGATCCTAGATTTTTTCTACGGGATCGTGCCAAGCTACGGTTTAGCGATCGTAGCACTGACGCTGGTGATTCGCTTTGCTCTTTATCCTCTCAACGCAGGCTCTCTTCGCAATATGCGGCGCATGAAAGTAGCGCAGCCGTTGATGAAAGAGCGAGTAGATCAAATTCAAAAACTCTATAAAGACAATCCTGCCAAACAGCAGGAGGAAATGAGCAAAGTATACAAAGAATTCGGCAATCCTCTAGCAGGATGCTTCCCGTTGGTGCTGCAAATGCCAGTGCTGTTTGCACTGTTTGCAACGCTCCGGGGCTCGCCGTTTTCTGACATAAATTACAGCGTCAACGTTCAAGTTTTGCCGAAAGAACAAATCGAAACTGTTCAACCGCAAGCTTTTGCTACACCGCCCCAAAATATTTACGTCACAGGTACTTTTCATGCTCCTGTTGTGGGGGTAATTCCAGGCGGCGACAAACTCGCAGTCGGCGACACAACCAAGATTAATTTTCAAACCCCAGAGGGCAAACCTCTCAAAGTTTTAGCGACAGAAAATAAGAGCGAAATCGACTTTGAACCCGGCTGGAAAGTCATCAAAGGCGAAGAAGTGGTCAAGGTAGATGAACAGGGCAACATCACGGCCTTAGCGCCCGGTGAAGCCACAGTTCAAGGCACAATCCCCGGATTGGCTAGTAACAAAGGATTCCTGTTTATTGAAGCTCTAGGCCGCGTTGGCGCGATCGACTCAGACGGTACAATCCACTGGGATATTTTGGTGATGATCCTGGGCTTCGGCATCAGTTTGTATATCAACCAAACTCTTTCGGGACAAGCACAAGGACCAAACGACAACCCCCAACAGGCTACAGTCAACAAACTGACGCCAGTCATATTTTCGGGGATGTTTTTGTTCTTCCCGCTGCCTGCTGGCGTGTTGATGTATATGCTGATTGCTAACATCTTCCAGACAGTTCAGGCGTTTATTTTGTCGCGAGAACCGCTGCCTGAAAACCTGCAAAAAATAGTGGACGAAGCAGAGGCAAAAACCCAAAAAGAACAGGGATTAGATGCACTTCCCTTTGAGCCCAAGCGTTCTAAGAAAAAGGCTTGATTTTAACAACAATGAAAGACTCTCACATGCAGCGCGGACAGCAATGGTTAGAAGAATTGTTACAACTGTCCGCCATTCCGTCAAAAGTTGTAGGCGAACAACAAAAAGATTGCTATTGGATGACAATCGATGACAGCAATCTGACAGCAGAACAAGTTGCAATTTTAGTCGGGCCTGACGGTAATGTAATAGATGCCATTCAGTACCTCTGCAACACAGTTCAGAATATAGGTCAGGAAGTAGAGGAGTCAATTCCTTATACAGTTGAACTCAATGGCTATCGCATCCGCCGCCAAGAGGAATTGCGATCGATGGCAGAGTACGCAGCCGATCAAGCGCGTTCGACGGGAGTTGAATTTGAACTCAAATCGCTGTCTTCGGCAGAACGCCGTCAAGTCCACAGCTTTTTGAGCGAATGTGAGGACATAGAAACTTACAGTCAAGGACAAGAACCCGATCGGCGTTTGGTAGTGCGGCTGCGCTGACAATAAAAAGAGAAAAAAGGAAAAAGGAAAAAGGAAAAAGCGAAAAATTAGCTATTCCTTTTGACTTTTGACTTGTGCATTGAGACAAGCATAATAAAACGGCGAGAAATTATTATGGAGACAATTTATATCCCTCATCTCCTCACAAAAACTGAGCGGAAAGAGGTCATTGATTTTGAAGAATTTATCCCCGATTTAGAAACTCTTACTCCGGTGCGGGGACGACTGCAAGTGACTCACCAAGGGAATTATCTTGAGGTGAAGGCGAAAGCAGAAACAATTGTTACTCTCACCTGCCACAGATGCTTGAAACAATACAATCACCGCTTGGCACTCAACTCATCTGAACTAATCTGGCTCGAAGAAACAGCAAATCAGACAGATTCAAGTTCAGCAGAAATAGAAGTTGCTTTAGAAGATTTGGTGGAAAATTTGTCGCCAGGTGGCTATTTCTCTCCGGGCGATTGGGTGTACGAGCAAATGTGTTTGGAACTGCCACACAAACAGCTATGCGATGCTCAATGTCCGGGAATAAGTTTAAACGATCCAGAGACAGAAAGCTCAGAAGCTGCATCAGACAGTCGCTGGGCGTCTCTGGCAGCACTTAAACGGCAATTGCCTTCGTCGGTTGACTAATAACTAATGACTATTTTTAGCGACGAGTTTGAACTGCTGCTGCGATCGCGCTACCCCCTAATTTACATTCCCACACGGGAAGAAGAGCGCGTAGAAGCGGCGATCGCCCAAAGTGCCAAAAAACAAGGTTCTCGCGCCGTCTACATCTGGGATTTTGTTGATGGCTACCAAGGCAATCCCAACGATGCCGGTTTTGGCAAGCGCAACCCGCTGCAAGCTTTGGAATTTCTCGAAAAGTTGCCTGCCTCCGCCCCCGCAATCTTTATTTTGCGAGATTTTCAGCGCTTTTTAGAAGATGTCTCGATTTCCCGCAAGCTGCGGAATTTGGCGAGAAGCCTCAAATCTGTACCCAAAAATATTGTCATCATATCTCCTCTAATTTCGATCCCGGAAGACCTCAGCGAAGTGATGACAGTTTTGGAATTTCCCCTGCCTGCGGCGGCGGAAATCAAAATTGAGGTAGAAAGGCTGTTAGGGGCTACCGGGCAAGCCATTGAAGGACGTTTGCTGGATGAAATGGTGCGCTCCTGTCAAGGTCTGTCGATCGAACGAATCCGCCGAGTTTTGGCAAAAGCGATCGCCACCAGAGGCGAACTCCATCCCGACGACGCGGAACTAATTTTAGAAGAAAAGCGCCAAACAATTCGCCAAACTCAAATTCTGGATTTTTACCCAGCCCGCGAAAATATTTCCGATATCGGCGGTTTGGACAATCTCAAAGAATGGCTGCTGCGTCGCGGCGGTGCTTTTTCCGATAGAGCCCGCCAATACGGTTTGCCGCATCCGAGAGGTTTGTTGTTAGTCGGAATTCAAGGAACCGGAAAATCCTTAACAGCAAAGGCGATCGCCCACCACTGGCATTTGCCTTTGCTGCGGTTGGATGTCGGGCGCTTGTTTGCCGGCTTAGTCGGAGAATCGGAATCGCGCACCAGGCAAATGATTCAGCTAGCCGAAGCTTTGGCGCCTTGCGTGCTGTGGATTGACGAGATTGACAAAGCTTTTGGGGGATTGGACGGTAAAGGGGATTCCGGGACAACCAGCCGGGTGTTCGGGACTTTTATTACTTGGTTGGCAGAAAAAACTTCACCGGTGTTTGTGGTAGCAACAGCCAACAACATCCAGTCTTTGCCGCCAGAAATGCTGAGAAAAGGCAGGTTTGACGAAATATTTTTTGTCGGTTTGCCCAGCCAGGAGGAACGGCGGGCGATTTTTGAGGTACATTTGTTGCGGTTGCGATCGCACAGCATCAAAAATTACGATGTAGAGCGCTTGGCTTACGAAACTCCCGATTTTTCAGGGGCCGAAATTGAGCAAACTTTGATTGAAGCAATGCACATTGGATTTAGCCAAAATCGAGACTTTACGACAGATGATATTTTAGAATCAGCTAGTCAGATGGTGCCTTTAGCCAGAACGGCTCAAGAACAAATTCAGTTTCTCCAAGATTGGGCCGCTGCTGGGAAAGCTCGCCTTGCTTCTAGATACGGCAGTTTGAGTCGCCGGATTCAAGGGTAAGCTTTTGAAGTCAGTAGTCAGTAGTTAGTAGCCAGTTGTCAGTTGGCAGTTACCAGATTTTACTCAACATTCAGCAGTCAAACTCAACAGTCAACCTTCTTCCCTCTTCCTTCTTCCTTCTTCCTTCTTCCCTCTTCCTTCTTCCTTCTTCCTTCATTTGCGGTTTTATGAACAGTATATATAGCGTTTTCAAATTTTTAGTGGGTTTTCTGCTAGCGATCGTCCTGATGGCAGGTGCTAGCGTGGCGGCTGCACTTTACTTTGCCGCTAAGCTAACTACTGTGCCCGAAAAACCTGTTTTTCCCAACGACAAAACAGCAGTTCAGGTTGCGGGCGCTGCGCCGCAGTCAACAGCCCAGGCTAGCCCTGTTTCTACATCTAGCGATGCCCCGTCTCCGAAACCGCTGGAACCGGGAGCTTACCGAGCGATGGTGACTCAGCCGATCGGCTTAATTCTTCGGGATACTGGTAGCCGAGACTCGAACCGCATTGGCGGTGTTGGTTACAAGGAAAAAGTCGTGGTTTTGGAAGAGTCGCCGGATAAAGAGTGGCAGCGAATTCGGGTTGAGGATGGCAATCGCGAAGGTTGGGTCAAGGGCGGCAATACTGAAAAAGTTGAGGGCGAATAGGACTTAGAAAAAAAATATACTCCTGTCATTGTGAGGGCAGCGAAGCAATTGCAATGTGAAGATTGTTCATTAACGCCGGGTTTTTTCCTGTCTCTAGTTGCCAATAGCTCGCTACACATTTATGCCAACAAGTCAAGTTAAATTTATTTACGATATTTAGGATTGCAGTTTGAGGCACACAGACTGTGGGTGCGATCGCCTCTGCAAAATCCTGAATTTTATATAAAAGCCCAGCGGACAAAAGGTTTCAAGAGCTAAAACTCAACAGAAAAACTCGAAAACACATAATATTAACTTATGTTATCAAGGAAAGTATGTTAAGAAAAGTAGCAAAATTTTAAGGTTAGTTGCAAAACGCAGGCTGTTGTCACCCCCGCAGAGGCAAGAATGGTAGCTTTGATCGCATAGATGTAAGTTTTCAGCTTAACAGCTACCAACAATAAAAAATATGTACGACAAACGTCCGGATAGAGATTTGGCGAGTGCTGCTGTAACTGCGGCTCTGGGAGCTGGGGTCGTTACCTCTTTTGCGGTTAGCAGAGGTCAAAACCCGCTGGTAGCCATCGGAATTACTGTTTTTGCAGCGGGAGTAGCTGTACTTTGCGATCGGTTCGGCTTAATTTAAGCGATCGTCGATTTTTTAATACAAAGTCAACTTATCAAAAAATCCCCGCCCTATTTGCAACTAACAAAGGTGGGGATTTTTATTGGCTCCTTTTTCGGTCAATCAGCGGTACTTTCCTAGACGCACTCGCCACATCAAAAAACGGGTTTCTTAACAAAAAACCTGTACTTTCAGCCTTTTTCCCAGACAACAAATTAAGGTGATGACAGCCTGCGCGCAAGTCTTGTGGTAATTTCATCGGCAGCCAGATAAAATATTAGCCAGCACTACCCCAGAACTTATTGTCTTTTGGCATTAAAGGCTAAGACTATGCCTGCCAACTTTTTTCGTGACACTCGCGTCTCTATAAACAGCGATGCTATCTTGGTTTTTACCTGTAATTATTTTTGAAGGTAAAAAATTTTCAAATACGGGTGCTTCGTGCAAACAGGTAAAACTTAGCCTTGATAGATCCACAGCAGCCCAAAGCTCAGCTTGAGTTTGCTCGTAAACCCCACCCACAATTTCACATTCACAGTAAAAAGTTATGGAATCCCTCGCCTACCTCGAACTTGCTCTTGTTTGCGAAGCACCCGCAGAGTCGAAAATTTTTGATGGGCCCAAGTGGCAAAACCTATCGAGTCAGACTTATGTCCGTTTGCTGTCTTTGGCTTTGATGCTGTCGGTTTTGAGTGCAGCCGGTGCGGCTTTTGCTCAAATAGATCCGGGATATCCAAATTTGCGATCGGTTCAAGACAGGTTGCGGGAGCTCGGCTATTTTCCCAGATCTTCGACAGGTCAACTCGGCCCGGTTACTAAACAAGCTCTGACTAATTTTCAGCGAGACTATCAACTGTCGCTGACTGGCCGGCCCGATCGAGCTACGGTGATAGCACTCAACAGTTTTGCCGGGGATGACGATCGACCTTTTAAAACTATTTATACCAATTATCGGGAACTGGGTTTTGGAGACGCGGGTGCAGATGTTTCGGCTCTCCAGCGCAGGTTGAAGCAGCTAGGCTACTTCAGCGCGCATCCCACAGGAAGTTTTCGCGAAGTTACTCAAAATGCGGTTAGATACTTCCAGCGAATTAATCGACTGCGGGTGACTGGAGTTGCCGACAGGCAAACTTTAGCTTTGCTGTTTGGTTCCACCCGGCCGGTTCCCCCCGTTACCCTTCCGGGGGATATTTCGGGAAATGGCGGTTGCAAGGGGCTGCGGTTTGGGGACAGAGGGGCGACGGTAGACTTGATCCAGCGACAGCTAAAAGCTTTGGGCTATTTTGAAGGCGGCGTTGACGGCAAGTTTCGCGAACGCACTCTCTACGCTGTGACTCGTTTTCAGCAAGATTACAATCTGGTTTCTGACGGCTGCGCTGACACGGCTACTTTGAGTGCTATCGATTTCCAGATGAGGCAAGCTGAAATTACCTCGTGGAGTGAGGAAGATGACCCACAGAGTAATGCCGAAGATTTTCTGGAGTTGGGCGATAGAGGCAGACAAGTAGAATTTGTGCAGCGGAGGCTGCAAGAATTGGGTTATTACAGGAGCCAGATTCACGGTTGGTTCGATCGACCAACTCAGGCAGCTTTGATCCGCTTTCAGAGGGATAGCGGGCTGTTCGGTACTGGAAGGGTCGATCGCAGCACTCGATCGGCTTTGCGGCAAGGCAACAGGCAGGCCGCAGCGCCTGTGCCACAAATCACTGCTGGTCTGCGACGGGGTGATACTGGGCCTGCTGTCCGACAACTTCAGTCTTCGCTCAGAAGTCGGGGCAAAAACCCCGGCCCGGTGAACGGAGTGTTTGGAGCCGAGACCGAGTTTGCGGTGCTGTCGTTTCAGCAGGAACGCAATTTGTCACCGGCGACGGGTATTGCCACTCCGGCGACTTTGGCTGCGCTCCAAAATGGATTACCTGGGCGGGTGGCTGTTCGTGCTGTTCCAATTAACAGCAGTTTTAACTCTCGATCGAGCATTCAGCAATTACAAAGGCGGCTGCAAGACCTCGGCTTTTACACAGGCTCGATCAGCGGAGTTTTGGATGCTTCGACGAGAGACGCCCTCGATCGAGCTCAGCGCAGTTACGGGGTCAGCAGCGACGATTTGTTGAGCCAAACTTTTTAGCCCCAGGCTTGCGGACGCTACATCAAATAAATCGGGTTTCTCGTTTCCGACTCATTCCTGAAATGATGTATTTTTCTTAAGAAACCCGGTTTCTGCGTAACTGCGATCGCACTTGCGCCGAAGAGTTTTGTTAAAAAAGGTAACAAGCCGTACTTGAAATGCGAAAATAGTGCATTGTCACTCGATTAAATCCGGGGCGCTGCTGCCGTGCTGGGCGATCGACCTCGGACAAGACCAATTGCTGGAAACCAAAGACGGCCATCCCATCCGCAAAGCTTCGTGGCACACCGTATGAATGGTTAGCTGGCAGTCTAGCAGGTGCAACCCAGACTTTTCAGCTTGCTTCAGGCCAATTTTTAAAATCGAATCGTTGTTAAATTCGATCGTTCTGTTGCACTGAACGCAGACTAGGTGGTGGTGGTGATGCGGGTAAGGCTGGTTTATTTCATAGTGTTTGTGACCTTCTGCTAGTTCGAGTTCGCGTAGCAGGCTCATCCTTGCCATTAACTTTAAAGTTCGGTAAATGGTGGATAAGCTAATGTTTTCTCCGCGATTTTTTAACAAAGTGTACAAATCCTCCGCACTCAGGTGATTGCCTTTGGGGAGGTTCTGAAACACGTGCAAGATGGTTTCCCGTTGGGGAGTCATCCGCCAGCCTTTGTCATTGAGTTCGGATTTGAATGAGGACGCGGTATAAAGTGCCATAGTGACCCTCTCAAGAAAGTCTGCCTATTGACAATAATACACAACGATCGAGATATTTTGCAAATATCGCAGCTTATTGAAAAAAGATTGATGAAAAAAATTGATTTTTGATATTTTTTGACTTTTAACAAGCTTTATGACTTGCTGCAGAGGACAGAGAAGTTGTTTAGAAGTAAAAATTGTTACTTCTGCCTCATGCCTCATGCCTTCTGCACAAGTGCCAAATGCCTCGCTCCCTGATTAATCGCGCTGACTGGCCAGCCAAATTTAAGTCAGAGACTCCAGATAGTCGCGCACGCGGTTGCGGCGCTTGGGTTGGCGGAGTTTTTGCAAAGCTTTAGCTTCAATTTGGCGGACTCGCTCGCGGGACAAGTCGAGAGCACGACCGATTTCTGCCAGCGAATAGGGGTGTCCGTCACCCAAACCAAACCGCATCAGAATTACATCTCGCTCGCGGCTGGTCAAATCTGCCAGCAGTTGCTGCAAGTCGCGGTGCAGAGCTTCTCGCATCAGCATTTCTTCTGGCGATACGCAGTCGGTTTCGAGCAAGTCGCCCAACTCTGTATCTTTTTCGTTGCCCACTTTAGTTTCCAGAGAAACAGACCGGGGGACTCGCAGTAAAACTTCTCGGACTTGGGGCGCGGTCATGTCCAACTCGACAGCGATGTCTTCGATCGTAGCTGTCCGACCTTTTTCTTGAGAAATTTTGCGCTGGGCTTTTTTGATTTTGTTAAGTTTTTCGGTGATGTGAACCGGGAGGCGAATGGTGCGGCTTTGAGTAGCGATAGCCCGCGTAATTCCCTGCCGAATCCACCAGTAGGCATAGGTGCTAAACCGGTAGCCCCGCGTCGGGTCAAACTTTTCTACAGCTCGCTCCAGTCCTAGAGTACCTTCTTGTATTAAATCGAGCAATTCTAAACCGCGATTTTGATATTTTTTCGCCACCGAAACCACCAGGCGCAGGTTCGCCTTAATCATGTGGTCTTTAGCTTCGACGCCTTCAGCTTGAATTCTTTCGATCGCCTCGACCGTCATCTCGGCTAACTCTGCCCACTGGCGCTTGCCTTCGGACATAATTTGCTTGAGTTCTGGCACGTCACCGACACCGGCGGTTAAGGCCCAGCGTTCCAGGGAAGGTTTATGTCCTAACTGTGCGGCCAAGCGATCGCGCACCTCAATTAAATGCACGAAGCGCCCAATTAGCCCTTCTTCCTGAGAGGCGACCGTGTTGCGTAATTCCAGCAATTTGATATAGCGCTGAACTTTTTGAGCTTCCGAGACTTCTTCGTCTCTACCCAAGAGACGAACCCGACCTATTTCTTGGAGGTACAGGCGCACTAAATCTGTAGTGCGACGGCTGGCGTTTTTTTGCAATTTGGCTGCTGGGTCTGCATCTTCTGTCTCTGCTGGGTATTGGTCGAGCAGTTCGTCTCCAGCTTCTTCAGCATCTTCATCCAACACATCACCTTGCAAGGGATTGACTCGCAGTTGTTCGTCGAATTCAGCTTCAGCGTAAAAAGAGGTGGCTGGCATAGTGATTTTCTCAGTTGCTCCGGGTGAAAAGATGCTACGCTTAGCGGCTATTTATAATTATGATGCCCACTTTGTTAAGACGAAGCATCACCGCTTTGTGTTTCTTTACTAACTTTCCTGACTTTTCTGCTGTTGTTCGATCGAACTTTTGCTGCCCCACTTGTTTTACCAAGATTCTGGAAAACGCTAAGAACTTTCTGATGTAACAGGTTGAAGGCCCGAAAAGTATGTTGTACTTCTTTGTTTATGTAGCTAGTATAGATAGTGACTGGCTAGAAACAAGTGACGTTAGTCAGAAGTTAAGTTAATCTTCATCACCGATAACCTGGTTCCCGATCACTTCGGAAAATTATCCATTTTTTTAATAAAACTTTATATAACTCGGCGCTCTTGATTAAATACCCAGCAGTGAGCGCAGAAGTTTAATCCACTACAGTATATGAGCTTCTGAGTTGGTACAGTCCGCATTACCGAGTTATTGGCTGACTCAAAAACCCGGTTTCTTCCTCAAACTTCTAGATTAAAACCTAGAAGTTTGAGGGAGAAACCCGGTTTCTCAATGTCTTTGGCGTAAGTCGCGACTTTGAGGGGGCGATCTGCTGATAATTTTTTTGCTGTTCGCTGCTGCTTCCGGGTTAACATCACCCAAGAGCGCCAGCATCAAAAACCTGTTTTTTTGCACGCGGCCTGCAACAACGCTCAACTTAAAATTGCTAAGTAGGCCAGCGGAAAAAAAACCATAGTATCTTGTAGGGGTCGGTTTAACTAAGAGCGCAAATACCAGCGAGTAGATGGCTGCAAAACCCTGCAATTAAAATTGCTAAGTAGGTCAGCGGCAAAAAACCATAGTATCTTGTAGAGGCGGGTTTAACTAAGAGCGCAAATACCAGGGAGGAGACGGCTGCAAAACCTGCCCTCCCTATGTTGACTGTTGACTGTTATGTTAATTTGTAGCCACCTACTTAGCGCGGGTAAAGTTTCATCAGTTCCCTCACCTGTTCGGCGTGATACGAACTGCGAGTTAAGGGAGAAGCGACAACTTGCAAGAATCCCAAAGATTCGCCAAACTTTCTCCAAGCATCAAACTGTTCTGGAGGCACAAAGTTTTCTACGTTCAAGTGCTTTTGAGTCGGTTGCAGGTACTGTCCAACTGTTAGAATATCGCAGCCGACAGCCCGCAAGTCTTCCATCGCCTCCCGAATTTCGGCGTCTGTTTCTCCGAGCCCCACCATGATGCCGGATTTGGTGTAAACCCCAGGTGCGAGTTCGCGGCTTCGCTGCAATAGTTCCAAGGTGCGATCGTACTTTCCTTGCGGCCGCACCTTGCGGTAAAGTCGCTTTACGGTTTCGGTATTGTGGTTGAGTACCTCTGGCCGGGCTGCGAGAATGATTTCTAAAGCCTGCCAGTTGCCGCACAAGTCGGGAATCAAAACTTCTATAGTTGTATCGGGCATCGCACAGCGCACTGCTTGAATACACTCGACAAACTGAGACGCGCCCCCATCCGGCAAATCGTCCCGGTTGACAGAGGTAATCACGACGTGGTTGAGTTTGAGCCGCTGCACCGCTTGTGCCAATCTTTGGGGTTCTGTGGGATCTAAAGCTTGGGGCTTTTTCTCAAAATCTATGTCGCAGTAAGGACAGGCGCGGGTACAAGCCGGGCCCATAATCAAAAATGTCGCAGTACCTGCGTTAAAGCATTCGCCGATGTTCGGACACGAAGCCTCTTCGCAAACCGTATTCAGGGCTAAATCGCGCAAAATTTCTTTGACGTTGCCGACGCGCTCCCACTGGGGGGCTTTAACTCGCAACCACTGGGGCTTAACTGTCACGTCTGTCTCCGCCTGAGTAGTGTTTTACAAATCATTATATACGAGCTTGCTAAATTTTAACTTGAATGTGATAAGCTTAAAATCTAGTGACTAATTTCGGGATGTAGCGCAGCTTGGTAGCGCACCTCGTTCGGGACGAGGGGGTCGCAGGTTCAAATCCTGTCATCCCGATTATACAATTAAATTGGATATGCCCCAGCAAGTGAGTGTGTTTTGGGCGATCGTCCGGGTGTGTATATTTGTAGTACGCATAAATTAGTCGATGGGGCGATCTATCGTTTTAATTTGTCTTTGCTAAAAAATCAACTGTAGCGACTGTTTTGGCAGATGGAATTAGAGAATAAGGCGTAAAGAATCAGAGCAGCAATAGAGAGTAGAGAGCAAGTCTTTGCGTTCTCACTCTGTGAGGGTTTGGGACTGTGTTTAATAATACGTACTTGCTCAATGCTGAGAAATTTTGCTAAGGTTTGAAACCGAAGGCAAGTATACATACTGCAATAATTCTTAAATACACTTTTATTAAATTTTACATCTTCAGATATATGTATTAATAGATGAATGAGCTTATAATAAGATTTAATTGCTAGCTGTTCTCAAATTAACCCACAAACCGGAGGATATTCCAATGCAAAAAAGTGGCAAAGCCTTCGGCTCCTGCTCTCGCTGCGAAACACTACCCGCCAAAATAGAGGGAAGGGGAGGTCTGTACCTGTGGTTTCCAGTATCGCACACCCTGAATAAAGTTATTTCTGCACTGACCAAGGATCAACTTGAATTTCGGCTGTTAGAAGAGAGCAAGTGTTTGTACATTATGCTTGAGGGAATAGCCAAAGAAAAGTTTAACGCCCTAGCATCATCGGTGCTGACAACTCAAGAGTTGAAAAAGACAAAAGTTTTGTGGATGCGCGAAGTTGACCAGCCTAAATTTAGCGATTTTTATCGCAGCACTTCCTTAGACAGTTTTATTAACTTCAGTAACTCTGATTGGCTGTTAGATTTATTGTCCGAAGAACGCATTACTACACATTTTCAGCCCATTGTTTATACCTCAGATACTTCTAAAATTTTTGCCCACGAAGCGCTGCTCCGAGGAATTGACGAGCAAGGAAACTTAATTTATCCGGGTCGGATTTTTGCCCAAGCAGAATCAGCAGGCCTAATTTTTCAACTAGATGTTTTAGCCCGGACTCGCGCTATCCGCGAAGCCCATGTTTACGATATCAAAGAACTACTTTTTATTAATTTTTCTCCCACTTCAGTTTACGATCCCGCTACGTGCCTGCGAAGAACAGTACAGGCTATTGATGAATCGGGAATTCCTCACAGCAATATTGTTTTTGAAGTAGCGGAATCTCAGCACCCTCCTGATATCGATCACTTGATTAATATTCTGAGTTTTTACCGAGAGGCGGGATTTTTAATTGCTTTGGACGATTTTGGCAGCGGTTCTTCTAATTTAAATTTGATGCACCAACTGCGTCCAGATTTTATTAAGTTGGATATGCAATTGATTCGCAACGTCCATCAAGATTATTATAAGGCACTCATTACTGAAAAGATGTTAGAAATTGCCGCTCAATTAGGAATTAAAACTGTTGCTGAAGGTGTGGAAACTTTGGAGGAGTTTGAGTGGGTGCGAGAACGGGGAGCAACTTTGGTTCAAGGTTATTTGATTGCTAAGCCGACTTCTCCCCCGATCGCAGTTACGAGCTATATTGGTCCTGAACCACTACCTATGTCTGCTTAAATGGTTTTCAGTTGCGATTTGGCCCTACATTTGCTCGTTTCCAGGCAGAGCCTGAGGACGCATATCGGGAAGCTTTGTCTCCATTAAAATGAGACAAGAGTTTGGAGGCAGAGCCTCCGGATCTTCATTACCAGGCTTTGCCTGGTAACGAGAATAACTAGCACTTTAAACGCTCAAATTGCGCCGCAGAAAGCTTTCTAGGGATTCCATTCTCATGCCGTAGATTGATTCCAAGTTTTGCACTTGTTCCGGAGTGCAGAAATACTCATTACCCAGCAATACCCGCAAAGTTCCTAAGTCTTTTTGAGCTTGAGGATTCAATAAACCCAAGGCATTTCTCAAACCGTCAAACACAACCAGCGGCGGGTTGATTACCATAGGTTCGCGATTGAATAAGCGTCCAAAAATGCGGGGAATGTCGTCTCTTGTCAGCACATCCGGGCCACCGACTCGCAGAATTTGGTTGCGGGCGCCTTCGACTGTTGGCGAGTCTGCGGCAATCTTTGCTAAGTCGTCGGTACTGACAACAGAGGTGCGGTTTTTGCCGTCGCCAATCAGCAGGTAAAGTCCGGTTTCTCGAAATCTTGCTGCTAGCGGTAACAAGCTGGAAGCAAAACCTGCTGGCCGCAAGATTGTATAATTCAAGCCGCTGTTTTGCAGGTATTTTTCTACTTCTCGCTTGGCTTTAAATACTGCGGAATCTTCGTATCCTCGATCGACTCCCAGTACCGAAACAAAGACAAAGTGCTGCACTCCTGCTTCTTTGGCGCAGTCAATCAATTCTATGTTAGCGCGGTAGTGTACTGCTTGAACGTCGCCGCCGGTGCCGTGGCTGCTGATGATGTACTGCACTCCTTGGCAGGCTTTTTTAATATCTTTGTCTTGTTTTAAGTCGCCGATAAAAATCTCGGCGCCTCGGTTTTCTAGTTCTGAGTAGCGAGATGCGAGGCGAACGAATGCGCGGACAGGCTTCTCTTGCTGTGTGATTTCTCGTACAATTCGGCGGCCTAGTGCGCCTGTTGCTCCGGTTACTAAGAACATGATTTTTAGTTGTTGGTTGTTACTTACATCTTGCACGTTTCTCAATAACAGGCTTTCCGGCCTGTTCCACAAAGAGTGAATTTTCTTGTGGAGTGGGCAGGAGAGCCTCCCATCGAAGGCTTATTGAGAATGGTGCAATATCTCAGTTGTTATTAACCTTATAACTTATAAATCAAATTTCGACAATTACGGGGGCGTGGTCGCTGGGTTTAATTAATTTTCTGGGAGCAATGTCTATTGTACAGTTTTTTGCTTGTTCGTACAGGGGAAAGCTTAGATAATGGTGGTCGATTCTCCAGCCGTTGTTGCGCGGAAAAGCGGCGGCGCGGTAGTCCCACCAGCTATAATGGCCGCCTTCTGATGTGAATTTGCGAAAGGGGTCGTTTAATCCTAATTCTATGATTTCTGTTAGCGCGAGGCGCTCGGGAACAGATAAGCCGACGGAGTTGGCATTGGCTTTGGGATTGTGGATATCTCGATCGTCCGGGACGATGTTGAAGTCGCCGCAAATGCACAATTTAGGGGATTTGTCTAGTGCTATTTTGAGGTATTCTTGCAGCAGTTTGAGCCACTTTAGTTTGTAGTCATATTTCTCGCTGCCGACTTCGGAACCGTTGGGAACGTATACGCAAATAATGCAAATATCGTCGATTATTCCGGCTATTAGGCGTTTTTGTTCGTCAAAAATACCTGCGGTTTCTTCGCCGAGAAGGGGGGCAAATCCGGTGGTGATTTGCGTTAGGGGCGATCGGCTGAGAATGGCGACACCGTTATAGGATTTTTGACCGGAAATGTAGCAGTTGTAGCCGAGGTTGATGAAGGGTTCTAGGGGGAAGTCTTTGTCTGTAACTTTGGTTTCTTGGAGGCAGATAACGTCTGGGGAGTTGGTTTGCAACCAGCTAGTAACGTGTTCTATGCGGGTGCGGATTGAGTTGACGTTCCAGGTGGCGATTTTCATTTTTTGTTTGTTATATACTCTCTGATTACTGGCCAGATCGTAAAGTGCGATCGCCCGTTTTGTTTTACTGTTTCAACTAATGACCTTCGTCCTAAAGATTGCATGACTTTCAAGAGTTCTGGCGGTGATAGTTGCAGGTTTTCTGGTATTTGTGAGATGTCGGCTGGTTCGATCGTACTTGCTAGCCAAGAGATAACTTGTTGTTCGGATGCGGTTAGGCGATCGAAATGCTGGTGCAGGAGTGATTCTAAGTCACCTAAGAATAGGGTATCATAGGAGAGGAATTCGGAAACGCTACCGCCGAGTAAGTCTTGAATTAATGTGGCAACTATATTTAACCATAAGGGATTGCCTCGGTAAAGGTCGATCAGTTCTGACCATTTCTCCAGTTCTGCTAATCCTTTTTCTCTGAATATTTCTTGTGCTTCCGCGCCTAAACCGTTGAGTTGCAGCGATTTGCAGGGGCGGTTTTCGCCTTCTAAGGCGGCTGTTTCTCTGGGTTTTTCCCAACTCAGGAGGATTAAGCAACTGTTGTGGGATAATTCTGTTAGTTGTTTGAAGAATGCGCCGTAATTTTCATATCCAGGTTGGTAATTTCCTGCGAGTTGTTGGCTGCTGAAGATGGTTTGGATATCATCGAGGATGATGAGACAGCGGTGCGATCGTAAATAGTTGATTACCCCCCCAACCCCCCCTTGCTAAGAGGGGGAGAAAGAGGTTGAATCTCTTCGCCGCGCCTGGGAGAAAGAGGTTGAATCTCTTCGCCCCCCCTTGATAAGGGGGGGTTGGGGGGGTTAGTTTCTTGCTGCTGCGAGAGGAATTTAATTAAGTCGGTTTGGAGTGATGCCAGCGGTGGAGAGTTGCGGAGACTTCGCCAGATAATGCGATCGAATTCGTGTTGAATTTGTGGGATTAGTTGGAGTGTAAGGGCGGTTTTGCCAATACCGGATAAGCCTAAGATGGTGATGAGGCGGGTGCGGTCCAAAATCCAGTTTTCGAGGGTGGTGAGTTCGGATGTGCGTGAACAATTTGAGAACCAAAGGCCAAAAATGATACAAGAGTGCTATGCAAAAGGTGGTGATAGTCTAATTTGTGATCGATAAGGTACTGGTAAACCTGATTGCGCTTATTGTCATTTTAGATGTTATCCTCTCAATAGCGTAAAGCTAAGTGAACTAATTTGGGGACTTATGAACTAATTGTAGTATGGAAAACTACCCTCTCTTTAGGGAAATTAGTTCAATAGAGACAGGATAGAAAATAGCAGTCCTATAGAATACGAAGGGGAATACAAGATGGCTAGAGATATAGAAGCAAGACGAACTAGATACAACGGGGTGACATTCAGATCTAAGTTAGAGGCTCAATGGGCCGTCTTCTGGGATGAGCTAGGAGTGAAATGGGAGTACGAACCACAGATGTTTGAGCTTCCAGATGGAAAGCAATATATACCTGATTTTTGGATAGTTGATTTAGCTTTATGGGTCGAGATTAAGCCTAATGCAAAAATTGCACACGAAGAGGAAGCAGAGTTGAAATGTTTACAATTAGCTGGTAAAACTGGCGACCTAGTATACTTAGACCAGGGTGGATTCGCTTGGCCTATTTCTGAAGACTGGCACTACTCAAAATCAGTGGTTCCACAGGAGGCTGCCGAGATATACTCAGTTCTTTTTTTCTATATCCCAGATCATGTTCAAGGAGATTGGATATATCGATCATATGACCATTTTTGGGGCACCTGCCCTGAATGCGGGAAAATAGGGATTGCAGCTCTGATATCATTAGGTTTCTTTAGAAATCATATTTTTTCATGTAATTGCTATACCCGGAATCACTGGCTAGAGTCCTCTTCTGAAAGACTAATGGAAGCATACGATAAAGCATTAAGATATTGGAGCTAAAAAAATCAAAATTTCCTATCATAGCTATATAGAGAAATTTCTCACTGTTAAAGCTAACCTGATGATTATCTAATCAAAAAACTGTTTTTATGGAAAGGCGCTCGCCCCTCGCCTCTATTTTTAAAAAAAGCACTACTTACTGATAAAGATTGTGATTTGGATCTAACCAAACAATATAAAACACATCTTCAATAAAAAAACCATGCACTCGACCGTGTTCGTTCGTTGAAAGAGAAAACTGATAAGGAATTGTTACCAATTCTTTTTCATTCGGGATACCAAACCCATTTGGTTCTGTTGTATCTCGCCACTTAATCGGATGACAGCGAAGGGACTGACTGCGATTCATCTTCACTTCTTGTGCCGTTAATGTCGATAAATCGCGCACTCTTTCCAGAAAAGCAGTAAAATAATTCGGAGGGCGATCGCGAATTGAAAATTTTTCATTCTGAGTTTGCAGGTACTTGAAGGAAAATCCCAAACCTTCGGGCGATTCCGGTTGAGAAGGGACAATTTTAGACTGAGGTTTCTTCTTTGACACGGGCCGAATAATATTTTTTCATCGATTCCTGAGAAATAATCCCATGACAAGATTCGTCTCTCGGCAAATCCCCTCTCGCTTCCAGCCAAGGCATTTCACTGCAAATCATTCGTTCCAAAGTTTCATCATCATACTCAAAATATGCCTCACCAACTTCTTCGATAAATTGCCCAATTTTTTGGGGAAGTTTCGGTTGTTCGATTTTCTCTGTAATTGGTTCCCAGCTAAATTGGCGTTGATACTTCTCCAATAAATCAGGAATCACCGGCCCGTGAATCCAGGCTTGAAAATCTGCATCAAAGAGTGGCTTGCCGTAAACTCCTAAATACCAAGCTTGAGCGTAATACAAGAGTTTTTGTAGCTTGTAGACGTTGATTTCTACATTATTTTGCGCGGCTAACCAAATGAAAGCATTTGCAATATCTCGATCGCTAAATTTGTCCGAATTAGCTGCAACCGCAACAACTTTCAGTTGACCTTCGCCTATCTGTTCCAATAGTTCAGAAACTGACAAGTTAAATTCTCCGGCAATTTGCTCAACTTTTTGCCAGACTGGAGAACTTACATTTATTTGATATTCAGTTGTTATTGAGGTAGCTTGAGTCATGGCAGTTCTTAGAGCTGACTTAAATAATTGTAGCAAACAGTGCGGAATAATGACCTAATAGCGATCGCCCTTACATCCCAATTTGTCAAAAAGTGCGTGAAGCGCAGCTATCCCGTAGGGAATCGCCTCTACATGAATTATTCAAACTAACTCCGACACACTCAGCCGCCCTTCTACGGGTTCATACTCATCCTCTAAAAGCCAATACTGCGCCTCATCATAACTCTGACTAGAAAACACAATTTTATAACCCTCAGCCGGATCGTATATCCGACAATTTCCCTCAGCGTCACTTAGTAACAAAAGCAGATAAGGCGGTGAAAGATTTGGATCGATCCATACCTCTGTAAATTCCCAGTTATTCTTCACTAAATCGGTTTCGAGGCGTAACGTGGTATCGGTTTTCTGCATCAACTTTTATCTCTCCGTAATAAAGTAAAAGACGGCTACCATCCGGGTCAACTCTATAACCAATTGATTCAGCAAAAAACATACCATAACGATCGTAGCCCCGAATCGTACCTGTAAATTCTCCATCTTCTATTATGGCTTGAGCTACCTGATTCATAGTAGCCTCATCGTTAAAAATATGAGCAGCACGTCCTTTATTAAGCAGTCTTCTCATTTGTGGCGTCTCTGGCAAGTGTTTAGCAATGTGCCTGCTGTCAAGGGCGATTTGGCGATTAATTCCACTCATTAATTAATTACTGAGCATACAAGTATGATTCAATCATGCGATCGCCCTTTAATCCCAAATTGTCAAAAAGCGCGATTAAAGGGCGATCGGATATAACCCTCAACAAGACGGGGATGGAGGACACGGCAATGCCGTTTCCCTACCCCAAAATAATCCATCGCAATTTCAGGATGTAACCATCGCCTGATTAACTGTAGGGAAACGGCAGTGCCGTTTCCTGATTCCGCGCTACTCTTACAAATTGCAACTCATATCCCCAGATAATTGACTGAAACGCGCATTTTCCCGGTAGTCAACCGGACAGTCAATCACGCAAGGAACATCTTGAGCAAGGGCTTCTTTGAGGATGGGAATTAAATCAGTTGCAGATTCTACTCGATAGCCTTTTAAACCCATACTTTCGGCAAATTTCACAAAGTCGGGATTGCCAAATTTGATGAAATCTGAATGACCAAAATAATCTTGCTGCTTCCATTCAATTAAGCCGTAACCGCCGTCATTAAAGATGAGTGTCACAAAATTAGTACCCACTCGCAAAGCAGTTTCTAATTCTTGGCAATTCATCATAAAGCCACCGTCTCCGGTGGCTGCTACTACTTTGCGATCGGGATAAACGAGTTTTGCAGCCACCGCACCCGGAATCGCAATTCCCATCGCCGCAAATCCGTTGGAAATCAAACAGGTATTCGGGCGATCGCAATGATAGTGCCGCGCGATCCACATTTTGTGAGCTCCCACATCAGATATAAGAATATCTTCCGGGCCCAAGACTTGCCGCAAATCGTAAATGAGTTTTTGCGGCTTGATCGGGAAACCGTCGTCGGCTGCATATTGTTCGTACCCAGCGCGAATATCCGCCCGCAATTGCTTAGCAAAAGGGTCTATTTTCTCCATGCGATCGGCACGCTGCAAAATTTCATTGAGGGAATCAGAAATATCCCCCACAACTTCTACCATAGGAATATAACTGCTGTCTATTTCTGCTGGCAGAGCTCCTATGTGAATAATCGGAATTTTCCCGTCTGGATTCCACTTCTTCGGGGAATATTCAATCAAATCGTACCCAACAGCAATCACTAAATCCGTTTCTTCAAAAGCACAGCTAATGTAATCCCGTTTTTGCAATCCCGTCGTCCAAAGTGCCAAAGGATGAGTGTAAGGAATTACGCCTTTGCCCATGAAAGTATTAGCTACGGGAATATTCAATCGAGTAGCAAATTGTGTCAAAGCATCGCTGGCATTCGCGCGGATAGCGCCATTTCCTACTAATAGCAGAGGACTTTTGGCCTTGGAAATTGCCACAGCGGCTTTATTCAGGCTTTGGTAAGCGCCAAATGTTTTTTCGCGGTTATCTTTGGTTAGCGGATTTCCTTCCACAGCCATTGCTGCGATGTTTTCAGGCAAGTCAATGTGAACTGCTCCCGGCTTTTCACTTTGAGCTACTTTAAAGGCTTTGCGGACAATTTCTGCCGTCGTGCTGGGGCGGACAATTTGAGCGTTCCACTTAGTAACTGGCGCAAACATAGCGACCAAATCTAAATATTGGTGCGATTCTATGTGCATTCTGTCCGTGCCGACTTGTCCGGTGATTGCTATTAAAGGAGCGCCGTCTAAGTTGGCGTCAGCAACGCCCGTCATTAAGTTGGTGGCACCGGGGCCCAAGGTGGACAAGCAAACGCCGGCTTTGCCGGTGAGGCGGCCGTAAACGTCTGCCATGAAGGCTGCGCCTTGTTCGTGGCGAGTAGTAATAAATTTAATTGAAGAGTTTCTCAGGGCTTCTAGAACTTCTAAATTTTCTTCTCCGGGAAGTCCGAAGACGTATTCTACGCCTTCGTTTTCTAAACATTTTACCAGTAGTTGAGCTGTGTTCATTTCCGTTTTTTCCTCTGTAAGTATGGATTTTTTGTCTCGGTTAAATGCTCGTAAAAATACTCGGTTAGTTTTTATTAACCGCAGATTAACGTAGATTAATTAGTATTTTTACGAGCATTGTATCGATTTTTACTTATTTTACCCACACTGTTTTAATGTTGACAAATTCGTGCATTCCTTGGATGCTCAATTCGCGTCCGTAACCGGAGCGTTTGATGCCGCCAAAGGGCAATCTGGGGTCTGATTTTACTAAGCCGTTGATGAATACGGCGCCTGCTTCTAGTTCGGAAATAAACCGATCGCTCTCTGAGTTTGCTGTAGTCCAAGCCGTCGCACCCAAGCCAAAAGATGTGCTGTTTGCGAGTTCGATCGCCTCATCAATGTTTGCAACCCGGAATACTAAAGCTACGGGGCCAAAAAACTCTTCTTGACGGGCTGCTGCATCCGGGGGAATATCTGCCAGAATAGTGGGCAAGTAGAAATTGCCCGCTTTCTCTGACAATGGGCGGCCGCCTGTCAGAAGTTTTGCTCCCGATTGGATGCAAGTTTGCACTTGATTGTCCAAGTCTTTGAGGATTGCGGGAGTAGCTAAAGGGCCGATATCGGTTTCGGGCAACATCGGATCGCCTACTTTTAATTGCTCGATTTTTTCGACAAATCCTTTGATGAATTCGTCGGCGATATCTTCTGCTAAAATAAAGCGTTTGGCAGCGATGCAAGATTGACCGTTATTCAGCATCCGGGATGTCACAGCAGTTGATAAAGCTGCTGCTAAATCACCACTGGACATCACGATAAAGGGGTCGCTTCCTCCTAATTCCAGTACAACTTTTTTCAAGCTTTTGCCCGCATTTGCTGCTAAACTAGCACCTGCTGGTTCGCTGCCGGTGAGGGTTGCTGCTTTGATGCGATCGTCCGCAACTATCTTAGCTACCTTGTCCGAACCCACTAACAAAGTTTGAAAAACTCCTTCGGGAAAGCCAGCTTGCGCGAAAATTTCTTCGATTTTCAAAGCGCACTGCGGTACGTTGGAAGCGTGTTTTAGCAAGCCCACATTGCCCGCCATCAGCGCCGGCGCCGCAAACCGAAAAACTTGCCAAAATGGGAAATTCCAGGGCATGACGGCTAAAATAGCGCCCAGCGGTTGGTAGCGGACAAAGCTGCTGCTAGCGTCGGTGGTTGCCGGTACGTCTGCCATAAATTGAGCGGCATTTTTGGCGTAATAGCGGCAAACTAAGGCGCATTTTTCCACTTCGCCGATCGCAGATTTGAGCGTTTTGCCCATTTCCAGGGTCATCATTTCAGCATAAATTTCGCGATCGCGCTCTAAGATGTCTGCGGCTTTCTGCATCCACAGAGATCGCTGCTCAAACGGCAGGTAGCGGTATTTGTTAAAAGCTTGCTGTGCTAATTCCAGCTTAGCTTCTATTGCCTCATCCGCGATCGCCTCGAAAGTTTTCAGCGTTTCTCCCGTTGCCGGGTTGATAGTAGCAATAGCCATCGTTTCCTCTCCTGTATGAAAAACACAAAACTCCCCTCTTGTTTTCAAGCTAGGTGGGGAGTTGTATCAATGTATTACAAAATGGGAATTTACCAGCCACGTTTTCAGGTCATGCCAATTGGCAAGTGTCGGGATTTGTTTAAATCTCTCTACTTTTAATTATAGTTCAGAATCTCGATCGCAAATCTTAAGAAAATTCGTTCTTCAACTGGCTCTCTTAATCTCGCGTTGTGCTGACTTCGTTTGAGTCTCAGCAGCGATTTCAAAATCCGAATCATCTCTTAAAGTCCCTCTTTTTAAGGGAGGTTTAGCAGGAGCGAGACTTCGATACAAAGTTAAAAATTAAAACAGACATCTTGCAGCATTCTCGCTTAACAGGCCCGAAGGCCTGTTCCACTATTATACATTTCTCAAGCCTTCTCCCTCAAACAGACTGTTCCTGAATGTAATCCTGCACGTAAGACTGATAGTAATACCTGCTGCCTTTATCGTTATTCGCCACCATTCCCAACAGCGGAATCCCCGCCATTTTCAAATCTTCAAAAGCCAACAACAGCGCCTCCCGCTCAGTTTGATTCAGCCCCACTACCAGCATTAATCCGTTAGTGTGAGCCGCCAACAAATTCGCATCCGCCAAACCCAAAAGCGGTGCAGTATCGTAAATAACTAAGTCAAAATGACTTGACAAAGCTCCCATTAAATGCTGCATTTTTTTGGAAGAAAGCACCTTTGTGGGATCGAGAGGAACCGGGCCGGAAGTTAACACAAACAAATTTTCATCGCGGGGCGATCGCAAAATCAACTTTTCCACATCCACATCATCCGCGATCGCATTGTGCAAGCCTTGCCAGTTCGGTAAACCCAGCATTTCGTGCACCTGCGGCCGCCGTAAATCCGCATCCACCAACAGCACTTGCTGGCCCATTGCAGCCGCCGCCCGCGCCAGATTTACTGCGACAGTAGACTTGCCGTCAGCTACTTGACAAGAAGTAATTACGCAAGAATTAATCGGAGTATCAACGTTTAGCAACCGAATATTAGCATTGAGCGATCGAAAAGCTTCTTGAAAAGCATCTGTAGGCACCGGCGAACTTGCCACATCCACCGGACTTGTCTCAGCAGGAGGAAGCCTCAAAATTTTATCGCTAGCAGGAATTACCCCCAACAAAGGCAGCCGAATCGAATGTTTGACATCCTCGGGAGTGTGGAACACCGTTTTATTGTTAAACCGTTCCGCCAATTGCGCCGCCAGCATACCGAACAGCAAACCAGCCAATCCCCCCAAAGCCAAATTCAAAGGCATAATTGGAGAAACAGCCATCAACTCGCCATTTTTGTAGCGCGGAATTTCCGGCTTAGCAATAATTTCCCAAGCCACTTCTTTTTTACCCACAGCTTCAAGCTGCAAAGCTTGTTGTTTTGCCAGCAAACCATTCAGCGTATTGTTAGTCAAATCCAACTCGCGCTGCAAATCGGAATAGCGCCGCAAAATCACCGGTAATCCTTGAGAGTATTGATTCAACTGCTTAGCAGCTTGTTCCAAAACTTGATTCCGCACGCCCAGCACCTGAATTAAATTAGCAGTACCGATAAACTGCTCGATTAACTTAATCCGCACCGGATCTTGAAAAGCCAGCACTTGCGAACTTACCTTAGCCAAATCAGTTCCCAGAACCTGTTGGGCTTCTTTCTTTAACAAAGGAATGAGGTTTTTTTGCTGTTCTCGCAACAATTGCATTTGCGGAGTTTGGTCTGTAAACGTAGCCGAGTTAATCGCAATTTGCCCTTCTAATTGCTGCAATTGAGTCAGCATCGCTTGATAGCGGGGAGCTTGACTCAGAGCAGAGGCCATCAGCGCTTGCTTCTGGTTCAGTCCGAGCTGATTTTGCAGATTGGAATAGAGCAATCTCTGCTGATTGAGCTGCGTTTGCGCGTCCAATCTTTGCGTTTGAAGTTGGCTGATTTGCTGCGCCAGTTGTTGGGTTTGAATTTGCGGGTCGATGAAATTGTACTGCTGCCGCAACTTTTGAATTTCTGTTTGCAGAGCTTGTTGGCGCTTTTGCTGGTTGGGAATTTGCGATTTTACAAAATCCAGAGTCTGACTAATTTGAGTTGTGGTATCTTGCACGCTGTAGTTGCGGTAGCCTAGCGCCACTTTTCCCAAAACAAACTGAATTTTTTTCGGATCATAATCCCGATATCTAACTTCTATAATTTTGGTGTTTTTGAACCGATTGATTGACAACCGGGTTTCCTGAGAAAACGGCAAATTATCGGCTTTTTGGTTCAAGAGGTAGTTATAATTTATTTCCGGATATTTAGCCTGCAACTGTTTAATAATCGGCGACATTACTTGCGGGCTTTGCAAAACTTGAATTTGCGATTCGTAGTCAAAACCGCCCTTTTCTTGCGTCGCGGGGGCCGCTGGTTGCAGTTTTAGCTCACCGGAGTATATTTTTGCTAATGTATTTTGCGTAACTGCGGGTTCTACTAATAATTGAAAGCGCCCTTCGTACTCGCTTTTTTGATTGAGCGTCCAGGCGAAAACCCCGGTGGTCACTGCCGCTGCTACGCCGATAACTAAAATGGAACGACTGCGGCAAACTTCCCAAAAACTTAACTCTTCTTCCTCTGTTTTGTCTAAGCCTAAAAATTGCTCTTCTTCATAAAGCACGGAAGATATTTTTTGCATATCAGCGGCTTTTTTATGATTATTAAACAGTGCTATTTGAGATTTTTTCCCTGGTTTCATTTGATTTCTACAACTTATTAGTTTAAACGTCTGTACCGCTTGCGCAGTTTCAGGAACCCGGTTGATTCCTAGATATTGCGTTCCCAAACCGAAATTTTTTCTCAAAAATCGGTTTATGAAACCTTAATGCTAGTCTATTCAAATCACTAAAAAATATTGAACAACCGAAATATTCCTAACAGCGGGCTTAAAGGAGAGAGAGTCCCGCCTACATTATCCGAGAACGTAGCGCGGCCCGATCGCCTTACCATAATTACATCATTATTTTGCAGTTTGGGATTAGTTTCCTCATTAGCTGTTGCGGAAAAATTAACCTTAACAGTTAACTGCGAAACAGTGCCGTTAGGATTGAGGCGAATTAAATTCACCGAATCCATTTCGGCCCGCGCTTTATTAAAACCTCCCGCTGCTACCAGCGCTTGATTTAAAGTAGTATTGGGCAGCACCGCAATCGCTCCCGGTTTCACAACTTCTCCCACAATGTTCACCTTAATCGTATCAGGTGAAAAATTAGAATTAGCCACTTGATCGTCTTGAGCTGCATCGAGATTTTCGGCTTTGGGAACGATTACCGTATCTCCCTGTTGCAGCGTTAAATCTTGGGAGACATCTGCAGCTTCCAAAAGTTGCCACAAATTTACATTAATAATTTGTTCTGTACCCGCCCGTGTCAGGCGGCGAACTTGTATTTGTCTGATATCAGCTACCGGCGTAATGCCGCCCGCCATTTTAATTGCCCTCGTTACAGTTTGCTGCAAAACCGTTTCCCCGCCGTTTGTTTCGCTGGCAGCAAACAAACCCGAATTTGCACCCATTTCATTGTCTTGTACCCTACTTTGAGCCTCTTTTGCCAAAGTATAAGTACCGGGGCGAGTTACTTCGCCCACCACAGCAATATTAATTGGTTGAGTGCTTTGTCCGGTAATATTAGCTACTGCTAAAGTCGGTGCTTCTTGGCGGTTGAGGCTCGTTACAGTGGGAATAAATATAGTATCGCCGTCGCGCAAAGTCAGATCGGCCCGCAAATCGCCGTTTTGCAATAATTCCCACAAATCCACACTAATAATTTGTTCCCGTGCGTTGCGCTGGGGGCGGCGGATTTTGATTTGCCGCACGTCTGCTGACTGCGTAATTCCGCCGGCCATTCGCAGAGCCCGCGATATCGTTGGCATTTGAGTTCCCATTTGCTCTGATGTGCCTCCGGGGCCTGCTGCTGAGGATATTGTATAGGCTCCGGGGCGGTTGATTTCGCCCGCGATCGCAATTTGCAAAGGACGCGGCGCCAGCAGTTTCAGGGTAATCCAAGGACGTTTAAGGTATTTGCCGTATTTGTCTTTAACAACATTAGAAGCTTGTTCTAAGGTCATCCCGTACACCGAAACGCTGCCAATTAACGGCAAACTCAAGGAACCGTCCGCCTGTACTTGGTGTTGACCGTTGGGGCCGCTGTATTCCGGGACGTTGAAGATGTCCATTTGAATACGATCGCCCGCTCCCAAAGTGTAAACTTCCGATCGTACAGTTGAAGGTGTACTTGCCGGAAATTCGGGAAATCCCGGCACTGCGGGTACCGGTACAGGAACAGGAGAACCCGGAGGAGGAGGAGGAGGAGGCAAAAACTGGGCCGCCGCAGGAGATGAACCCACCGCCGCCAGCACTGACACTGTTAAACTTTGAACAATTAAACTTTTGACAGCATTGCGTGCCCAATAACCCAGCTTGCAGCTTTTGCTGGAAACCTCTGCCTCAGCCCCTCTCCTTGCAGGAAAAGGGAGAAATTCTCCCCTTTCTCTCTCCGCGAAGGGGACAGAAGGGTGAGATTTTTTCTCAAGTTGCACGCCGTGCGAAGAACTTTTCACCACCATCGCTTTTTGCCCCTATCCTCATCCAACCCCGCCAACATCAAATGTAACCCAACTCTTCTAACTTGCTGAGAACTTTTTTAACACTCTCTTCCACACTTTCTCGCTCTGTGTAACAAATAATCTCAGGATTGAGCGGTTCTTCATAAGGATCGTCAATTCCCGTAAAACCCTTAATTTCTCCTGCTCTAGCCTTAGCGTATAGCCCCTTGACATCGCGACCTTCACACACTTCTAACGGCGCTGTGACATATACTTCAACAAAATTTGGCTCCATTGCTCTAATTTCGCCGCGAATTGCTCTGTAGGGGCTAATAGCTGCCGTGATTGCGGCTACTCCATTGCGGCTCAGCAGGTGAGCAACAAATCCAATCCGCCGAATATTAGTATCTCGGTCTTCTTGGCTAAATCCCAAACCTTTTGACAAGTTGGTGCGAACGACATCTCCATCCAATATTTCAACTTTGCAACCTCTTGCCTTCAGTTCGGGTTCTAGAGCTTTGGTGATAGTTGTCTTGCCGGAACCGCTCAGCCCGGTAAACCACAAAATAAAACCTTTTTCCATTTTCAGCCGTTAATTACTAACTGGGAAATTATTAAGACGTAAAACTTTATAGATGCAGTTCCCTTTCTTCTATTATCGTTATTCGCGGTGTCATATTGGCAATATTGGAGCGCAAAAAATGAGAAATCAAAAGTTGCGATCGCTCCTGCAGTCATTTAGTAACAGAATTGTGCGCTCGCTGCATAATTCCCGATTTATTATTTTTCAAGTCTTTACACACTAAAATTCAATTCGCGATCGCCAACGCCGAACATCTATCCGCAGGGTGCGCAGGGAACAGCTTCGCTTACATTCTGACACAATGGCAAACGCCGAACATCTATCCGCAGGGCTCACGGCACGGATTACCTGACTGAGCCTTTTGCAATAAACCTAAAATCTCAAATAGTATTGCCTATGTCTTCCGTTTTGAAAGCAGATGTTTTGGTAGTGGGTGGCGGCACTGGCGGCACCGCTGCGGCCGTGCAAGCAGCCCGCCGAGGTGCCAAAACTATTTTAGTAAGCGAATTCCCCTGGCTGGGAGGAATGCTGACTTCGGCTGGCGTTTCGGCCCCTGATGGCAACGAATTAGCAGCTTTTCAAACTGGTTTGTGGGGCGCGTTTTTGCGGGAACTCCAGCAGCGACAGCCGGGAGGTTTGGATTGGGGCTGGGTAAGTTTTTTTACTTACGATCCCCGCACCGGTGCTGAAATTTTCGCTGATTGGGTTAAATGTTTGCCGAACTTGCACTGGATTTCTGGACAAATTGCTCAAGATGTGATCATAGAAGGCGATCGCATTTCTGGCGTTCAGTTTGCAGATTTTACGGTTTCGGCCAAAATCACTTTAGATGCAACGGAATTGGGAGATTTGCTGGCTTTAGCGGAAGTTAGACACCGCTGGGGTTGGGAATTCCAAGCCGAGTGGGGAGAACCCAGCGCGCCGGCTGCCTCTAATGCTCTCACAGAGCGCTATTCGGTGCAAGCTCCGACTTGGGTGGCAATCATGCAGGATTTTGGCGAAGGTGCGGTTGCACCAGAAATTCCCGCGCCGCCTGTTGACAATCCCGATCGATTTACTGGTGCTTGGGACGGCTACACTCCCGAACAATTTCTCAATTACGGCAGGCTTCCGGGCGGATTGTTGATGATTAATTGGCCGATTCGAGGTAATGATTATGGTGAAGGAGTCGATCGACTCATTAAATCTGAAGCATCTCGACAAGAATTCCTGCAAGAAAGTCTCTGGCACAGTCAAAGTTTCGCCCGCTTCATTCAAACGCAACTCGGCCCCCGCTACGGTTTAGCAGAGAATATTTTCCCGATTTCAACGACGATCGAAAATCAACAAAATTCTTCCCTTCTTCCTTCCTTTGCCTTACATCCTTACTACCGAGAAAGTCGGCGCTTGCGAGGGATAAGTACAGTCAGAGAACAAGATATTTTGCCTATTGTCGGTGGAAGAGTCGCGAAGTTGCCGATAAATTCTGAGGGAATTTGCGAAGCGGTGGCTATCGGCAACTATGCCAACGACCACCACTACACCAGTGGCGACATTCCCTTGCAGCCCAAATCCATCCGCTGGGGCGGCCGCTGGACGGGAACTCCGTTTACCATTCCTTACAGCGCGCTAATTCCTGGGAGTACAGACGGTTTGCTAGTCTGCGAAAAAAATATTTCCGTCTCTCACATCGCCAACGGTGCAACTCGCTTACAACCGACGGTAATGAATATTGGACAGGCGGCGGGGATGGCGGCGGCTTTGTGCGCGGAATCTGGATGTCAGCCGCGGGAGTTGCCGGTGAGAGTTTTGCAGGAAGCTTTGCTGCAAGATTCCGAGGCGAGTGCGGCAGTTATTCCCTTATTTAATTTGACACGGGATCGATCGGACTGGCTGGATTGGCAACGCTATTATATCGATCGACCTCAAGCATATCCCGCCAGCGGCGAATGTCCTTTCTCAGTAGAGAAACAAAGCAGTCAAACAGCAAATACTCACAGCGAATTTTCGGGGATTTTCCGCCGCCTCGGCGAACAAGACTGGACGCTAATGCTGACAAGCCCCACATCCTTAGCCGGTCAAACTTGGCAACTCGTGACTTTGGACTCAGAAACCGACAGATTTTTACAGAAGTGCGAAACCGAAAAGCCTCTGACAGTATGGGGCAGGCTGAATTTTGCTGGTGCTTGGCTACTGTCGGTATCAGTAGAATTGAAGAGGTAAGGTTTTTTGCAGAGATCCGAAAATTGCAGAGATATCTATCCTGATCGATCGGGGCAAGTCCGTATCACGTAATAGACACTGACACGGATACTACCCATGCAAACCTACACTGCAATTGCTTTACTGAGCCTGTTGGGCATTACCTTGAGTGCCAATGCCGCTCGAGCTGTTGAATCTCCACTCGCAATGCTCGAAACTGCCACCCCCCAATATATGTTATCCGCCCAAACTCAACAAAAGGCCGAGCGCGTTCCTCACAGGGGCAGCGGACGCAGGGATTTTACCGAGCCTAATGTTTACACTCATCCGCTACAAGATTTCTAATGGCAATGGACGTAAGCGATTATCACCACTGACTTGGTTCGGGCTGTTGATTCGAGCGATCGGATTTTCTGGGATTCTATTTTTTGAGCTTAAGCGACAACTGCACTTTTTGTTGACAGTTATGAGGATATTGTTTTGTGTGTGATAGATGATAGCATATAAACCTGGAACCGCCATCTATCTAGATATAGATTCTAGTATATGGCGGTTTTGTATTGAAAACTCTTCAATTAAACAGGAATTACCCACAGGCCTGGCAGCATCCGGGTTTTTCAACCGATATTCCTCGCCCTCCACCCCTTATTTTGATCGAACCGGGTTTTCATCCATAACTATTCAAACATTATCAGCTCGGAGTCGCCTCAAATTCCTCCGATCGCAACAGTTATTTACTGTTTCCCCGCCGCAGGTGGGGTTTAATTTTCAATGGCTGCACTATAATTAACGTGCGATAACTAATTTATATATAGGTAAACTGTCAGCGCAGAGGGTGCAGCAATCTACTTAAATTCGCCACCAATAAGAACCACTTATGCGGTGTGGATCGCCTTTAAGCCCATGCCCCTGTTACCTCAGGGAAATTAACTAACCTGAATATTAGGGTAGCTGGTAAGCTTTCCGGCGACAGTCGGCTATGCTTGATTCGGCGCTCTCGCAATAATTTAATGGAGGACGACAAGATGCCTCCAAGTTTGGCTATTTCGGGGATAGTGATGAAAAATGACTCTTTGGATCTGGTCAAAAGCCTCAGCCCTAGTGCAATGGATCAGATCATGCTATATCTGGCGTTTAGCGCCATGAGAACCAGTGGGCACAGGCACGGGGCGTTTCTAGACGCGGCCGCAACGGCGGCTAAGTGTGCTATTTACATGACCTATATTGAGGAGAAAAACAACCTGCGGATGACCGGACACTTGCATCACATTGAGCCTAAACGGGTGAAGGTGATTGTGGAGGAAGTCCAGGAAGCTCTGACTCAAGGAAAATTGCTGAAAATGTTGGGTTCCCAAGAACCTCGATATTTGATTCAGTTTCCTTACGTCTGGCTGGAACAGTATGGTTGGTTGCCGGGACGCCCTCGCATTCCGGGAAACAGCTTGACTGCG
Organism: Microcoleus asticus IPMA8; assembly: GCF_013179805.1. Classification (GTDB taxonomy): domain Bacteria; phylum Cyanobacteriota; class Cyanobacteriia; order Cyanobacteriales; family Microcoleaceae; genus Microcoleus; species Microcoleus asticus. The sequence goes on from NZ_SRRZ01000001.1 coordinate 120,981, forward strand.
GATGAAAAAAAATATCTCGAAGGCAAAATTCCTCCGAATCCCCCTGACGCTCAACTGATCAATTCTTTTCAGTTTATGGAGTTGATCGAGTTTCTGCACAGGCGATCGCAAGAAGATATGCCTCCAGAAAGGCGAATGCCTTTGAGCGAAGCTTTAGCAGAACACATCAAGCGGCGCTTGATCTATTCGGGAACAGTTACTCGCATTGATGCTCCTTGGGGAATGCCGTTTTATGCCCTCAGCCGCGCTACTTACTCTCCGGCAGAGCAGGAAGAGCGGACATTTACTATGGTGGAGGATACAGCTAGATATTTCCGGCTGATGAAGGATTGGGCGGAAAAACAACCGAAGGTGATGCGAGTTATGGAGACTTTGGATATTCCGCCGGAACGCCTCGACCAAGCGCTTGAGGAATTAGATGAGATTATTCGCAATTGGGCCGATCGCTATCACAAGCAGGGCGAACCGACGATGATTGTACAAATGGTTTTTGGGCCGCAAGACGACGCTTAGTTCGATTAGTTATTAATCATTAGTCATGAGTTGATTGCTGGAGACTAATGATTAATAACTAATAACTAATAGCCCTGAAGGACGAAACCGGGTTTTTTTCAAAAAATACTGCGTTAATGCCTTGAATTATCGTAAAAAAGTCGGTTTCTTGGGTCGCGAATGCGTCCAGGATTAACTAAGCTAAAAAAGCTCTCCAGGTCGCCGCTAAAACGATCGCTGCGATCGCTCCTATGAGTGTATTAAAAAAATTTACTACCTCGTTCGTTAGCCACTCAAACTTTGATTGCACCGTCGCTCCAATCACGCTCTCGATGTTCGTGGCAATAAAAGCTGCAACAACACAAAAAACAATTCCTGTCAAGTCAATTAAACCGACTGCCCAACTCAACAGCGCAATCAGAATTGAGCCGACAATACCCGCAATTGTTCCTTCCAAACTTACGGCCCCTTCCGTACCCCTAGGTACAGGCTGCAAGCTGGTAATCAAAAAAGTCCGCTTCCCGTAAGCTTTGCCGATTTCGCTGGCGCAGGTATCGGAAAGTTTGGTGCAAAAACTCGCCGCGTAACCCAGCAATAACAGGGAAATAGCATCTTGCGGCACAGGCATCTTGCCTGTCTCTCCTAAAATAGATAATGCCAAAACTCCCACAGCACAAAGAGTAGCGGTTAAAGCAGAACCCCAGACATTTTCCGGGCCTCGGGCGCCTGAACGCTTTTCAGCTATGCCTTCTGCTTCTTTTTGGGCTTTGCCGATGCTGGTAACTCCCGATCCGACAAGAAAGTAAAACATCACCACAGCATAGCCTTGCCATCCCAAACAGCCCCAGATGAGGACGCCCAATACCCAGCCGTGAAATTGGCCAGCGGGAGTGAGCAATTTTTTAGGAGCAATGGTGCCGATCGCGAGTAAAACTGTATTTAGGGCGATCGCCACCAACCAAGGATTAGACCAAGATAAATAATTAAAGAACAATTCTGAATTCTGCATTTAGTACCTCCATGAGCCAAGTCTTATTTCATCTTGCCTTCCCCGTGACCGATATTGCGCAAACAAAAGCCTTCTATGTAGACGGGCTCGGCTGCGAACTAGGTCGCGAATCGCCGAATTCTGCGATTATGGGTTTGTGCGGCCATCAAATTGTCGCCCACGTCAGCCACGAACCTTTGACGCCTCAGCGAGGCATTTATCCCCGGCATTTTGGGTTAATTTTTACTTCCGAAGCTGACTGGGAAGGGTTGCTAGAAAAAGCCCAGCAAAACCACTTAAATTTCTATCAAGAACCGAGACGGCGATTTGTCGGTTTGCCTACAGAGCACCGTACTTTCTTCTTAGAAGACCCTTTCCACAATATACTGGAGTTCAAGTATTACTGTGAAGCTGAAGCAATTTTTGGCCGCAGCGAATACGCTGAAGTTGGCGACGCTATTTAGTAGTAGACCTCTCCAATAATTATGGAACAGGCATATTGCTTGTTCAAGACTGTCTTTTATGGAGATGTCTAGTAGTCTCTTAGGGTGCGCAAGTCGATTTGAGGTTTGAGATTTTAGATTGAAGAATTGACTCCACTGATGAATCGGGGAGGTTGAACTTTGGTTTAAAAGTTTTAGTCATAATTCGGGTGCGTCAGAATAGAGTTATTTTTTCTGTAAGTGAGAAATTCTCTGCTGACGCACCCTACAAGTTAATCATCAGACAATATTGCAAAAGTCGCAAACTATCTTAAAATACCTCTGTATTTCATCTTCGTTGATGTGCGATTTCCCTATCAATTAAAGATTTATGCAATAAGTTTATTGATTTTTAAATGGTTGTGACAGCGCTTCAGCGACCGCTTTTAAACTGCTGGAATGCCTCGCCATCATGGCATGGGCGAAAACAGACAATTTTACTTCTTTGGCAGCAGATATTTGGGAACTAGAAGCCGGTACGATGATGAAATCCCAATCTGTCCAAATCGAAGTAAAATTAAGCTTTTCCAACAAGGCAGCATCTCGATTTAAATCTTCCAGAAAAGCACTGCCCGGACGCATTTGAACGCAGCCTTTTCCCCAGAGAGTGTAAGCCATCCAAGTACCGCTGTGAGGAGAAGATATGGCAATAAAGCGCTGCACTCGGTTAATGCCGCCTAACCTTTGCAGGTAGTAGCGAGTTACTAAACCGCCCATACTCAATCCTACTATATCTAGATGCTGTTCGGGCGCAAAGGTTTTGTCTATATAATCTGCTATTTGTTGGGCTAATTCGTCTATGCTGGCGTTGCCCCAATGGGGCGAGAGATTGAGGGTGTAGACAGACCATCCCAGTTGGGTGAGGTAGGCAGACATTTTGTGAAAAATTCCCGATTTTCTGAAGATTCCGTGAATTAGCAAGACTGGATTGCGGCTGAAATAGCTATTCATTTTTAAGTGGAATTTTATTTTCAATAGGTGCTTTTAGTTCTTCAACTAATGCGTTAATACTTAGGGGTTCTGTCACCATTTGGCGGTGCAGCAAAACGTTGATTTTAACTTCTTTACCTACTGGCATTTGGGAGCTGTTTGAGGGTACAATCATTATGTCAAATGGCGTCCACATTGATGTAAAGTTTATGCGTTTGAGCATTGTCACATCTTGATTTAAATCGCGCAGCAAGCCACTATCGGGGCGCATATCCAGGTATCCTGGTAGGCGTAGGGAATAGGCTGTGAGGGTGCCGTGGTGAGGGGAAGATAGGGTGATGAAACGCTGTACGCGGTTGATTCCTCCGAGTCGCTGGACGTAGTAGCGGCTGACGATGCCCCCCATGCTGTAGCCTACTATGTCTAAAGATTGTTCTGGATCGAAGTTTTCAGAGATGTAGTCTGCGAGTTGCTTGGCCAGTAAGTCGAGGCCGAGGCTGCCGTCGTTGGGGGTGAGGTTGAGGCTGTGGACTGACCATCCGAGTTGGGTGAGGCGGGCGGACATTTGGCTGAAAATCATCTTTGTGTCCCAGATGCCGTGTATGAGGATGACGGGATTGCGATCGAGCGAACTGTTCATTTTGGGGGAAAATTGCTTGCTGATTACAGCATAAATCACTCCCCTAGGGAGTTTTACCCCTACTAGGACAGCTAGCGAATCGGATCGAGGTACGATCGGCAATTAGTGGGAATCGCTAACAAATTCTGAGATACTTGTAAATAAGTGCAAAGCTGTGCTGGTATTTATACCTAAAATTTGCTTGGATGAGGTAGCTTAAATAAAGCAAAATGTAAATTTTGATTAATAAATGTAGACAAAAGTTGCCTTACCTCGTAATCTAACTTTGTTGACAAGCTTGTACAAATTTCTCTAAAAGAACAAAAGGAGTAAGTCTAATGTTTGGTTTTATCAAAAATTTCTTCGGCGGTATTTTCGGCTTTTTCGGCAGACTGTTGGGCTTGAAAAAGTCTGAATATTTCCTAGATTTGGGCGAGTCCGGAGCGAAGGAACCAGCAAAAGTTGAGCCTGCGAAGGTTGAAACTGCTGTTGCCAAGAAGGCTGAGACTGCTGCGATCGCACCGGCAAAAGTTGAGCCTGTTAAGTCTGAGAAGTCTGAGAAGTCTGAAAAGTCTGAGAAGTCTGAACCAGCTAAAAAGGCTAAGGTAGAGAAAAAGTCTAAGAAAGAAAAAGAAAAGGAACCAGCCGCTAGCGTTCCTGCTAATACTCCAGAACCCGCGAAGATACCTGCTGCGGCAGCAAATAACGGGAAAGTACCGAGTCAAGCTGAACCGATTCGGACTTTTGCTCCTAATAATTTAATGCCGACATCAAATGCAAGTCGTCGGAGCCCTGGTCCCAGCATGAACAATTTTCGGGAAATGGCCCGTCAGGTGAAAACGAAGTAGGAAATTGGGAATTGATAATAGGGAATTGGGCATTGGATAATTCCCAATGCGGGCGTTAAAAATTTTAAAAATGGTATTACTCATTTTTAATTTTAACTCTTGGTTCTATTCCCTATTTTCTTGGTTTCTGAGGAAGGCTAATCCGCTGTATAGCTGAAAAGCTGAGTCCCAAGGAGTTTCGGATTTGCGATCGACTTCTATATGAGATTCGATCTTGCTCAACATATTAGTGTAATCGAGAACTGTCTCGGCAAAGGGCGTAAATTCTGACCAAACTGTAACGTCAAGCTGGCGATCGAATATTTCCAGTAAGTGATTCCAGTTAATTCTGGTGGTACTTTGAGGAATCTGTTGAGAGTTTCTGACTCTGGATGTTTTGTTTTTCGGGTTCGGTGAAGTGGGGAGATCGGCAGAAGCTTTGGTGAAGTCAACTCCTTGTTGAAATTCGTAACTTTGGTCGCAAATTCGCAGAATGCAGTTTCTGCTTGGAATGTGCAAGTCACAGATTTGAGCGTAATCTTGCCTGATTTCTCTGTGGCGAAATTGCTCGGTTCTTCGGTTGGGTGAGTAGTCCATGATTTCGATGAACATCGGCAACAAGCCTTCTACTCTTTGGGTAACTTCTGACCAGTTAAATTCGATCGCACCGAGTCGATCGAGTTGATCTTTGCAAACAACGGCTGGGGAAGAGAGAGACTTGAAGTGTTGCACTCGGAAGATTTGGATTTTTTGAATATCGGTTAGGGTGGCCCAAAATACGGGAATGCCGGCGTTGAGGAGTTCTTGACCGTAAATTCGGAGTTCGGCAATGGGGCCTGTTTTGTAGAGTCTCCAGCCGCGGCTTTGAATTTGCATCCGGGTTGTGTAGGCGTCGATTTTAAAGATTCTGCTGATATTTTGAATGGCTGCGGGTTTGTTTTCGGGACTAACTGGTTCGAGGATGAGGAGTCCCGGTTCGAGGTTGCTGGGGTCATTTTTGGCGGTTTCTATGGCTTGTTGGCGGACGTTTTGTTGTGCGATTTCAATCCGTTGAATGCCTTGGCGGGTCTGGGAGACGATTTTGGGGTTGGTGATGTCGCGGAGTATTTGTTTGTAGGTTGTTTGGGCTTTTTCGAGGTTGTTGGTGAGTTCGTAGTAACGGCCGATGTAGTATTGCACCCACGGATTTTCGGGGGATTCTTTTTGCAGTTGTTTGATAAGTTGGGCGGCTTGTTTGTACTCTTTGCCATCTAGGGCGGCGGCTATTTGGTTGATGTCTGTCATGGCGGTTGCGGGAATGGCGTTGTTTCTATCTTGGCTGATGTTTGGTTGGTTCCGCTACTGGTTAACAATTTTGGCTCTTGTGTTAACTTATAGATATGATATGAAACTATGACAATCATTGAAAAAATACGTGTCAAAGTTGTAAAAAATGATTTTGAGCTTTCACAACACGCAGTAAACCAAAGTATTGTTCGCCGTATCAGGGTACAAGAGCTCCGGGAAGCAATAATGGCTGGTGAAGTTATCGAAGAGTATCCGAATGACAAATATGGCCCAAGCTGTTTGATTTTCGGGTTCACCACGACCAATAGACCTTTGCACGTTCATTGCAGTTATCCATCTCGTCTTTTGGTAAAAATCATTACTTTATACGAACCTGATCCGAAAATTTGGATTGATTTTAAGTTAAGGATAAATCAAAATGAACAATGATATTTGGCAAGAAACAATGGTGGAACAAAAAGTAAGTTATACCCTTGAAATCAATGGTAAGTTTATTATTATTGAAAATGTTCCTGCTAGAGTGTGTTTGGAAACAGGAGAGCGATTTTTTTCGCCTGAAACTGTGGAACAGTTGCAGAAGATGATTTGGGAAGAGAGAAAGCCGACTAGGGTGATTGAAACACCTGTTTTTGAATTTGCTTAGGGGTTGGTTAAAGTTCAGTTAAAGCTGATTGGAATTAATGCTTAAGCTGTAGGAACCTTTGCTTGTGCGATCGCCTCCTTTAACAACTATTTTATAAGTGCCGTTACTAGGCAATTTTACGGTGAGTAGAGACTCTCGGCCATTCTGGGAATTGCTTGTTTTTTCGGCAATAATTTTGCCGCTGGTGTCCAACAGTGTTATGTTGTGGTCGAATGCTCTGCTTTTGAGGTCGATCGTAATAGATTGACCTGCCCGTCCTTGAAATGTGTGTTGGCGGGATTCGCCTTCTTTTAAGATTTCTCGGCGCTGTAGGATGGAAAGGGATGTGAGTTTTGGTCGATCGACATTGCTCAAATTTAAGCCGTAATTTGTCACGGTGGCCCCGGGGCCATTTCCTTCTCTGACAGCGATGATAAAGGCTGTTTTGTTGTTGGGATCTCGGAGTATTTTGTCAATAAATTGGGATTGTATTTCTTTGGCTGTTAGAGGTTTAGGTTGGTTGAAGTTGGGTTTTGAGGTACAGAAAAGCACGGCTCCGTCTTGATAGCGGGCGGCGTAGAACAAATAGTTTTGACCGTTAGTTGTAAATTCGTTTCGGCTAAAGATAGTGAATCTTTCAAGTTGCGATAATTGCTGGTTGCGCTGGCAATTTTTATCGATGTAGATTTCGTTGGCTGATGGCTGTCGCTGGGCGAAAACTGCTGGGACGGTGGTGGTTACAATTGCTGAGATGATCGTGAGGGTGAGGGTGAAGGGCGATCGGCTTTTCATAAATACTTGTTTCTATTTATTATTGTCAGGTGTTGTACGGTCTACTTCATATTTTATCTCTGTTTTATTAAATACTGTTCTAGTTCCACAGTGCGCTGTTTAGTCATGCGATCCAAACATTCATTGAGGAAACCTCCATAACCCGTACCGCCACGACTTTTATAAACTTCAAATTCACAGGTTTTATCTCTTAACTTAATCCATCCTAATTGTGCTTCGGAAAGTAGCGATCGCTCTTCGCTGCTCAATTGGGACATCAGTTGTTTGTAAACTTCGTTCAGTCGTTGATCCGAGGCTTCATACCTCAACCGAATACAAGTTCTGACTTGCACATCTCCTTGAGGGCGATCGCAATTAATCTGTTGAGCAATGGGAAAGCTAGGAGATTGTGCAGAAACTGATGTTGTACCGAAAATTGCCAAAAGCGCGTGAAGCGAAGCTATCCCGTAGGGAATCGACCAAAAGAGCGATCGACCTTTCTTCAACTCTATTTTCATTGGCTCTCAACCTAATTATTTTATAAATTTTTGGTAATTTTGCGATCGAGACTTACGCATTAAAACCAAAGAAACCGGATTTTTTGTTGAGAAGACGCGTTACAGCCCGCACCCAAGGGAAAAAACCCGGTTTCTGGCCACCCGCGTCCAAGACTATGATATTAGCACTTCTCAAAAGCTGCGCCCACCAATGATAAAGCCACAATCGGTGCTGTCACCGCTCTTAAAATTCTACTACCCAAAGAAACAGCTTCAAAACCAAATTCGATCGCCCTTTCCACCTCACCATCAGTCCATCCACCCTCCGGCCCAACAGCAATCACAATCGCTAATTCCTCTTGTTCTTGCTCCCCCCTTATTAAGGGAGGCTGGGGGGGATCGAAACCAGTCGCTCCATCTTGCTCCCCCCTTAACAAGGGGGTCTGGGGGGGTTCTAAATTACCCAACAAACAATCCCACAAATGCCGATTGTCCCCGCGAGCAACACAGATAAATCGATTTTTTTGACCGCAATCTTTGACAGCAATATCAAACGAAACAGGCTCTAAAATCGTCGGCACAAATTGACGTTCCGACTGTTCCGCCGCCTCCCCAGCAATCCTTCTCCACCGATCGACCTTCTGAGCACTTGGTTTGAGCAAAGTTCGATCGCTCGTCACCGGAACAATACTTGCCACACCCAACTCCGTCGCCTGTCTCACAACCTCGTCAAAGCCGTTTCCCTTGGGCAATGCCGCCATCAAAGTTACTTCCACGGGAAGCTCCCTGTTCACAGAAATCTCCTCTGCTATCGAGGCAAATAACCCGGTTTCCCGCACTTCTAGGACGGCACACCACCAATGTCCCCGGCCGTCCATCGCAATAAATCGATCGCCCTCACTCAAACGCAGCACTCGGTTTAAATAATGCTGCTGTTCTCTAGTTAAGTCGATTTTGCGATCGCAAATTTGAGTGGCACTAACTGCTAATCTTTGTAATTGAGCCATTGAATTTTGGATTGCTCTTTCCTTAATATATTTTTTTATTTAACCGCAGAGAACGCAGAGGAAGAGAAAAAGAGAAGATATAGGCCAGCGGAGTTTCAACCGCTCAAAAATAATAAAGGCAGAGCATCTACAACCGGAATTATCTTACAAATTCAAGTTTTTTTCTGCAAATGCTCTGCCTTTATATTACTTTTGCCAGAAGTCTATTGAATACAATCGAAAATCACAAATTGAAAATCAGCTTATGCTTCCTCCTTGATCTTTTTTAAATAAGTAGAAATCGCTTCTGTAGCTAGCTGTGTAATCGGCTTGCCCTGACGGGCAGCTTCTTCCTTGAGCTCGTTGTAGATTTCATCGCGGACGCTAATTCGACGGCGGACTTTGCCACCGCTAGCAGTGGCAGTCTCGTTTCCGTCATCGTTACTAGACGTAACATCTAAATCATTAATCTCAGTTGTCATCGAGTCAGTAGATTGGTAGTTGGTTACAAATTGACGGATAGATTCTAACCCGACGCGATCGCAAAAATTGCCAAAACTCTCGCTCAGTTGCCGTTTTTGCTTGAAATAAACAAAAACCGGCTCCAGAAAAGCTTCAAAATCCTTTACGTGCAGCTTTTCCTCAATTGGTTTTGCCAGCCGCGTTTGCTCGGGAGAACCGCCCAGCCAAATCTGGTAGGATTCCGGCGAACTCCCGACAAACCCCAATTCTGCCATATAAGGGCGGGCGCATCCATTTGGGCAACCAGTCATCCGCACCACCAAATGCTCGTCTTCCAAGCCCACTTTGGTCAAAAGTGCGCGAATCCGCTCTAAAATGCTGGGAATCACGCGCTCAGACTCGGTAATCGCCAGCCCGCAAGTTGGCATTGCCGGACACGCCATTGCATAGCGCACTAAGGGGTCGATCGCAGTTTCCGACTGAATGCCGCATCGATGGAGTATTCCCTGAATTTCCTGTTTGATATCCGGCGAAATATCGTAAATCAGCACGTTTTGGTGCGGCGTTGCCAGTATCGGCAAGTTGTACTTCTGCACAATTTCCCGCAAAGCAGTTTTTAGCTGAAATGAACCTTCATCCTTGATCCGGCCATTATCAACAGAAATGCCGACAAACAGCTTGCCGTCTCCTTGTTCGTGCCAGCCCAAGAAATCAAAATACTTCCACTCAGGCAGCGGTTTAAAGGCTTCTAGGGGTTTGCCAAAATATTCTGCTACTTTTTCGCGGAACCACTGTACACCTTTGTCGTTAATCAGGTACTTCAGCCGCGCGTGCCGTCTGTCTGTGCGATCGCCGTAATCTCTTTGCGTTGCTACAATTGCCTTGACCAAATCGTAAACATCATCCTTGGCAACATAGCAAATCTCGTCAGCAACCCGCGCAAAAGTCTCTTCTTTGTTGTGAGTGCGGCCCAAACCGCCGCCAGCAAACACGTCAAAACCTTGCAACTCGCCAGCTTCATTGGTAATTACCACCAAGCTCAAATCCTGAGAGTACAAGTCAATTGAATTGTCTCCCGGCACGGTAACGGAACACTTGAACTTGCGCGGCATATAATGGCTGCCGTAAATCGGTTCTTCTTTGTCGTCGCTAAAAATTGTGCCGTTGCCGTTTTTCTGTCTCGCCGCCTTCACTGCGGGGTCTTCCTCGGCCGAAACAGCTTTTTCGCCGTCCAGCCAAATTTCGTAATAAGCACCGGTTTGCGGCGTCAGCAAATCGGCGACATTGTTGGCGTATTCCAGCGCATACTTGTATTCTGGGCTATTTTTGTACGGTGCTGGCGGTGCCATGACGTTGCGGTTCAAGTCGCCGCAAGCTCCCAAGGTTGACCCCATATTTTTAATAATTGAGGAAAACACTGCTTTAAGATTTTTTTTCAACACCCCGTGAAGTTGGAAACCTTGGCGCGTTGTAACGCGGATGGTGTGGTTGCCGTATTCTTCAGATAGCTTGTCTAAGGCTAGATATAATTGCGGTGGAGTGAACCCGCCGGGATTGCGGGTGCGGAGCATGAACTGATAGTCTTTTTCTTGTCCTTTAACTCGATTGTCGCGGTTGTCTTGCTGGTATGAGCCGTGAAATTTGAGAATCTGAATCCCGTCTTCGGTGAAGTGGGTAGTTTCTTGTAACAGTTCAGTCGCAACGGGTTCTCGTAAATAGTTGCTGCGTTCTTTGAGACCTTCTGATTTAGAGGGTTTGCGCGCAACAGGGGTTGAAGTGGAAGATGTGATCATGGGAATGTATAGTGCCAGTTATAATTAGATACAGCCGATCGAATATTTCTTGACAGTGTGACACTTGACAAATTTGCACTTGACAAATCTCCTCAGAAATGCTGTGTCGGATCTGTTGACAACTCGGTTAACAACTAAGTTAATAACGGTAATCCGCTAGGAATTCTGATGGTGCTTAATTGTAACACGATCGAGCGGGGGCTGAAAAATTGTAATTAAGAGTTTATACTTTCGCTCGCTTAAGTTTACGAAACTTTAGAAATAATTAACCTCAACCTTTGAAACTATGTCACTGTATGACGAAGACACCTTTGTGGTCTTAGAAACAAACCAGTCAGAGCAGTTTTTGACTGCGGCGGAACTGTTAGAAAAGCTGAAAGCCGTGTTAACCGAGAAACACGAAGATTTGCCGCAGGACGTGGATAAAATATCTGGCGTGGAAGCTCAAGCCAAGTATTTAATTGATACTTATTGTGAATTAGATGTCGGGCCTGGAAAATTTTTGCAGTGGTACGCTGTGCGCTTGGAAAAGTAATTTTGGGAATGCGGAACTGCGAATTGAGCACTTATACTGAGCGTAGTCGAAGTATCGGGCATCCGAAATTCGGAATTGGTAACAGTTAGCAGTTAACCGTCAACAGTCAACAATTCTTCAATTTTGCAATTCTTTAATCCCAAATCCAAAATTTAAAATCTAAAATCCAAAATCGGTTAATCTTCTAACTGTTGAACCGATGATACTTCAACTGCGGTAACATCGATCGTACCGGGCGGTGTCAAGCGACTAAAATGACCTTCCTCTATTTTCAGAGGTTCGCCACAGTTGGCACACTGAAACTGAGTTTGATTTAAAGCTGTAAATTCGTATTGACAAACGGGACACTTGTCTTCTATTAAATTGCGTTTCAACCACCACTGAAGCGCGAAAAATGCGACTACAGGTGTCAGCAACAAAAAAGCTACTACAATCAACAATGATTTAACTACCCAACCCAAACCAATAGACACCAACAAACACGCGATGCCCAGCAGTATCAGCCAATTGCTAATACGGGGTAGCTTTAAAGATATTTTGGGGGTACCTTGGTTCACGGTTGTCTCCTTTGGTGTCTTTGCACGTAGGCATAACTCTATCCTACTCAGAAAATCACGCACTTGTTCGAGTTAATCTTCCCATCATACACGGAGAAACCGCTCTCTACGTTATAAGTTAATCTCAGTGAGAGGGTGGCAAAATTCCTTGTAATGATAGACAAAGGGATTCAAAACTAAATTTTGCGAGGGTTTGTTCCCTCAACCAGTGGCGATCGCACCTTTTATCCTCCCCTCGCAGCATTTCCACGCAAGCAACCGCTACTGCTGCCGAATCTCGGTGGGGAACTCTCCATCCCAGTTTACCATCTTGCAGCGGATCGGCAGACCCGTCCGCGTCTCCCGCGAGTACGGGTACTCCGCAAGCCAGCGCTTCCAAATAAACTATACCGAAGCCTTCCTGGGAGGGCATTACATAAGCATCGGCCAACTGGTAATGGGCTGCTAAATTTTCTGTAGGTACAAAACCCGCAAATATTACTCTTTCGGTAACTCCCAAATCATCGGCGAGTTTGGCTAATCTAGATCGATCGTCTCCTCTGCCAATAACTAAGTATTTCACATTCGGAAAAGTTTTGGCTATTTGCGGCAAAGCTTGAATTGTGACATCGATGCCTTTGTAAATATCTGTCGATCGCAATCTAGCTACAGTCATCAATATTTTAGCACCAACCAAATTGTACTGCTCTAATAAATCCTGTGGCTTCGGCCCAGTCGTAAATATATTTTCATGTACAGTACAAGGCACTATTTGGAATTTTTCGGGATTTAAGTTGTTAATTTCGCAAGTGCGATCGCGCGTGTACCTGCTAATAGTCCAAATACTCTCAGCTTGTCTCATTGCTGTTTGGTATTTGGGCGGAAGCGGTTCCCACACTTCCTTGCCGTAAGTTAAAATCGTGTAGGGAATTCCCAGCGGCTGGCATAAAGTTTGAATTAGCGGTGCGAGTTTGATGTGACCGCAAAAAACCCGTTCCGGTCGTTTTTGCAGCAAGCGAGTTAGTAATACTGTAGCAAACTTAAGACGGCCAAACCCGGCATTCTCGGTTTTGAGGTAATAAAATTTCAGATTTTTTGACTCGTAAGCATTGTTGCAGTCTGGGGAATCTCGCAACAGCAAAACTTCAGCTTGCGGCGGCGAGTTTGTCCTTGCAGTTATTGACAAGTAAGCTTTGAAAATGTCTTTAACGTAGGATTGAATGCCGCCTTCGCTGGCAAATATTTCTAGGAAACAGAATAGGTAATTTGTCGATCGCATCTCAGATTTAGGCATTGACAGCGCAGACAATTATTGCTGTAGAGTAACTTGGCAAAAAAGGGCGATCGCCATTATCCAGAGCTTTTAAACCATGTCAAAATGACTGTAGTTGCAAGTTTTACAGCCAAATATTGGACTTATCTACTCTCACGGTTGGTTTTGAGCGACGATATGCTTTTTAACTAGCTGCATGGGTGAGCGCGAAGCTTTGCTTTCAGTTTACTATGATCTACCGTTATTGACTGTAAACTTAATGATTTTTTACAATATCCTACCCCAAGCAAAATTTAAGATTTATTGAGTTGGTGCAGCGCGTGCGACCAGAGTGTGGATTAGCAGACCGATGCCGATCGAGGCGATCGGATTTTTAGTTTTTGGTGAAAGTATGGTCTATCTAAAGATAGATATAGAGCCAGTATGTAACTGTTATCATCAGCAACATAGAGAGTTAAATTAAATATGACTCTGCCAGGTTTAAAAAACAATTTCTGAAAAATTTTGTCGAAAATATTCTCCTAAAATTTTCTCACGCATTGCCAAAAAATTAATGCTCATAAAGCATTAATAAAATTAAGATAGTTATTTTTTTGAGATCGAGGAGAGAGATTGAATATTCATATCTTTTCGGTTTACAAAAGTAGTGTGGCGAGCCGAGCAAGAAAGTTTTACGAGCAGAAAATAAACAAGGTTTTGTACAATCATGTACGAGGAAAAGCCTGTCACCTAAAACATTAGGTATTCGAGCTTAAACCTGACAAAAGCTAATCTTAGGTTGGCAACGCCATATGTACGAGTGACTCTCTCCAAACGAGAATTCATTGGAGTTTGAGGTGAAACGAGTAACGATCGCACTCAGTCTTTTTAGTGTACTCAGCAGCACTCTGGCAAGTTGCACCGCAGCTTCCCAGAACGCTCAAAACAGTATACAACCAAGCAGCTCCGAACTTTCATCAGTTGCTGTAGCAGTCCGCGACCTCGGCAATCCATTCTTCGTACAAGTTGGCAAGGGCGCTGAGGCCGAAGCCAAGAAAATCGGCGGTGCAAACGTGAGGACAACTCTCGTTTCCAGCGGCGACGATTTAAATCAGCAATTTAATCAAATCGAAAACTTTATTGCCTCTAAAGTCAGCATGATTGTACTCAATGCTGCGGACACAAAAGGCATTGCACCCGCTGTCGAAAAAGCGAAGCAAGCCGGAATTCCAATAATTGCAGTTGATACCGGCGCCGAGGGAGGCGTTGATGCCACAGTTACTTCAAATAACGTGCAAGCTGGCGAAGTAAGCTGTCAATATATAGCCGATCGCTTGCAAGGAAAAGGCAGCGTTGTGATTATCAACGGGCCTCCCGTCGCTTCAGTAGTCGAGCGAGTTCAGGGTTGCCAGAGTGTCTTCTCCAAATATCCCGATCTCAAGGTTCTTTCCAAAGATCAGAACGCTGAAGGCAGCCGCGATGGCGGGTTAAGAGTGATGAGCGATTTGCTTACTTCCTTCCCAAAAATTGATGCTGTTTTTGCAATTAATGACCCCTGTGCCATTGGTGCAGAATTAGCAGCCAAACAGGCACAAAGGAGCGAGTTCTTTATTGTTGGAGTCGATGGTGCACCTGAAGCTTTAGATGCGCTCAAGCAGAACAACAGTTTATTTGTGGCTACAGCAGCTCAAGATCCATTTCGCATGGCAGCCAAGGCCGTTGAAGTCGGGAACAACATTCTCAAAGGAAACAAGCCAGCCAATCCAAACATTCTGATTCCAGTCGCGCTGATTACTCGCGAAAACGTCAATCAACATAAAGGCTGGACAAGTGAATAAACCAGGAATCGCTGGAAACCGAGTTGTTTGGGAAATTACTTATTTTTAGTAGTCATTCGGCTATTGCTAGGGGTAAGGTGCCCAAGAGGCACTCTACAAAGATATCTGCCATTAATTCCACAAATTGATGCAGCAAACCTCGACTTGTAAGTCGCATAAAATTACGGTACTTGCGATGGTAAATAGCACTCAAGATGCAATTAAAACTAAGCCCGTCCTCGAAATGCAAGGTATAAAAAAAACCTTTCACGGTTTTACAGCCTTGCACGATGTAAATATCACCGTTTACCCGGGTGAAGTCCACGCCCTCATGGGGGAAAACGGTGCGGGCAAAAGTACGCTGATGAAAATTCTGGCGGGAGCCTACATAGCCGATGCAGGCGAAATCAGAATTGACGGTCAAGCTGTTAAGATGACAGACCCCGCTCAAGCCAGAGATTTAGGGATAGCAATTATTTATCAAGAACTCAATCTCGCCCCCAATCTGACAGTTGCTGAAAACATTTTTATGGGCAGCGAGATCAAGAAAGGAGGTACATTTCTAGACCAAGATGAAATGCGGCGTAGGGCCGCTGAGGTCTTGAAAAACCTCGATGCAAATTTTGAGGCTGGAGACCTGGTTTCGACACTTTCAATTGCCGAACAGCAGCAAGTGGAAATAGCTAGGGCGCTCAAACACAATAGCCGAATTTTAGTGATGGACGAGCCGACGGCCGCGCTTTCAGACCGCGAAACAGATAAGCTTTTTGAAGTGGTTCGCCGCTTGCGGAATGAGGGCATTGCTATTATTTATATCAGCCACAGAATGGCAGAAATTTATGCCCTTGCCGATCGCGTGAGCGTCATCCGAGATGGGGGGTATATTGGCTCTCTTGAAAAGCACGAAATTTCGGCCGAACGCCTGGTGGAAATGATGGTGGGTCGTTCTTTACAGGATTTGTACGAAAACAAGCATGAAATAACACCGGGTGCAGTAGTTCTTGAGGTAACAAATTTAAGCGACGGCAACAAAGTAAAGCCTGCCAGTTTTAAACTTCATGCGGGCGAAATTTTGGGTTTAGCGGGTTTAGTTGGCGCCGGCAGAACAGAACTTGCCCGCCTAATTTTTGGTGCAGATCGGAAGGTAAGCGGTGAAATAAAACTGGAAGGTCGTCATCTCAATGTCTCGACACCCGATGAAGGAATGGCCGCCGGAATTGCTTACGTGCCAGAAGATCGTAAGGCTCTCGGACTATTTTTAGAGGCTAGTTCGGGTGAGAATATCACCATGAATGTCCTCGACCGAGAAGCAAAAGCTGGCATTATTAACCAAAATTTTCTCTTGAGAATTGTCAATGATGCTATTAATAATTTGCAGATTCGCCTTGCAAGTCCGAGCATCAGGGCAATGGATCTTTCTGGGGGGAATCAGCAGAAGTTGCTGCTAGCGCGTTGGTTGGCTATCAACCCAAAGGTACTTTTACTAGATGAACCGACGCGGGGTGTGGATATTGGCGCAAAAAGCGAAATTTATCGAATTATTAGCGATTTGGCAGCCAAGGGCGTAGGTATTTTAATGATTTCCAGCGAACTGCCGGAAATTGTGGGAATGAGCGATCGCGTCTTAGTGATGCGAGCAGGAAGCCTCGTCGGTGAAGTAGGCGGATCGACTGGGGAAGCAATTACGCAAGAGAACATTATGGCTTATGCCACCGGGGCAACAGAGGTAAAAAAATCATGAGTCAAACAGAAGTAAAAAGCACCAGAAATCAATCAAGCGATCGGCAGAAAATAAGTAAAGCTCAAGCTTGGAGAAATTTTATCCAAGTTGCCGGTATCCTGCCGATTTTGGTGGCCATATGTGTAATTTTTTCCCTGGTAACGCCCAACTTTCTTTCCTTAGGAAATTTGATCAATGTCATTCGGCAAGCATCGATCAATATTGTCCTAGCTACCGGCATGACTTTTGTGATTTTGACGGGCGGGATTGACCTTTCTGTTGGGTCAATTTTGGGCGTGACGGCAGTTGTCGGCGTGCTGGTTTCCTTAGTTCCAGGTCTGGGTTGGTTTGCCGTACCGGCTGCGTTAATAGCCGGAGTATTTTTGGGATTAATTAACGGCTCGCTAATTGCCTATTTAGGTTTGCCTCCGTTCATCGTAACCCTGGGTTCTTACACAGCTTTGCGGGGTGTTGCTTATTTAGTAGCTAACGGCACTACCGTTATCAATAGAAATCTGAATTTTGCTTGGGTAGGTAACAATTATGTCGGTCCAATTCCCTGGTTGGTTATTATCGCTTTTCTCGCAGTTTTAGCGAGTTGGTTTGTTTTGCGGCGGACTGTTCTCGGAAGGCATATTTACGCCGTGGGAGGCAACATTCGGGCAGCACGATTGACAGGTATTAAGGTGAGTCGCGTGCTGTTATTTGTCTATGGCGTGAGTGGGTTGCTTTCTGGTTTAGGTGGAATTATGAGCGCGTCGCGCCTCTACAGTGCGACGGGGATGTTAGGGCAAGGCTACGAATTAGATGCGATCGCTGCTGTAATTTTGGGAGGAACCAGTTTCACAGGTGGAATTGGCACTATTTGGGGTACTTTGCTGGGGGCTTTAATTATTGCCCTGCTCAACAATGGACTAACTCTCATGAACGTGTCTTTCTTCTGGCAGTTAGTTGTGAAAGGTCTGGTGATAATTATCGCAGTGACAATTGACAAACTTCGCACCGGTTCAAGCGCAGCGTAATATTGCTAATTCGGTCGATCGGTTCCTTATCCGGAGCTTTGTCCTATGCACATCCAGCATTTTCCTCACCTGATTACTGCTTTTATCCTGGGAACACCGGGTGTATTTCTGCTAACATCATCCCCAAGTTTTGCTGCACCAATTGATAGATTAGTTGCTCCTGAACCGTTAAATACCTTGGCAGAAGACCCCTTCGCGCAGGTGAATTCTGTCTCTCAACTCTCGGATGTAAAACCCACTGACTGGGCGTTTCAGGCGCTGCAATCTCTAGTAGAACGCTACGGCTGCATTGCCGGTTATCCTGACGGAACTTACAGAGGAAACCGGGCGCTGACGCGGTACGAATTTGCCGCAGGATTGAATAGCTGTCTCGATCGAGTCAGCGAACTAATTGCCACAGGAACAACCAACCAGATTACTGGGGAAGATTTAGCGATCGTCCAAAAACTGCAAGCAGAATTTGCCACTGAATTATCGGTGTTGCGTGGTCGAGTCGATGCTCTCGATGCACGCACAGCCGAACTAGAAGCGAATCAGTTCTCGACTACGACGAAACTGAATGCGGAAATTATCGTGGTGGTAACAGATACCTCGGGTAACAGTGTTGGGGATTCGCGCGATCGCACCAACACTATTGTTGCCAACCGGGGGCGATTAAATTTTGAAACCAGTTTCACCGGTCGCGATATGCTGAGAACCCGTTTGGAATTCGGCAACTTGGGCAGGATTGCCGACAATACGGGTACAAATATGACGGCATTGAACTTTGATGGCAATGTCGATAACACAATCACCGTCCCTCACATATTGTATGTCACCCCGCTGACCTCTAATCTCTCGCTGACCGTGGGCCCGACAGGTGTTGGGTATTCCGATATTACCGATTTGCTGACTCCTCCCACGATCGCTAGCGATAGTGAGGGAATTCCCTCGAAGTTCGGACAATACAGCCCCCTCTACCGCCGGGGAGGTGGCGGTGCTGCTGTCAACTGGACGATCGTCAAAAACCTCACGCTGACTGTGGGCTATTTAGCCGGCAATCCCAATCTCTCGCAGCAAAGTAACGGTTTATTCAACGGTTCCTACAATGCTCTGGTTCAGCTTGCCTACCGGGGCGATCGCGGAGCAATTGGCGTAGCCTATTCTCGTACCTTTGCACCAAGCGGTAAAGCCGACCTCACAGGCGGTACGGGCAGTTTTCTGGCTGCGCGACCGTTTGGGGACAATATTGCTACATCCAGCGATTCTGTAGCCGTACAAGGATTTTACCGCCTTGCTCCCCGGTTGCAAGTTCACGGTTGGGGCGTTTATACTCGCGCCAATGCAGAAAATTCCGGTGTTAGCAGCGTTTCGGATGGTAGAGGTGGCGTGGTTTTGCTAAATGTTGACGGTAACGATCGCGCCGATATTGTGTATGCAGCGATCGGGATAAGTTTCCCAGATGTTGGAGGTCAAGGCAACCTACCGGGGATTTTGGTGGGTTTGCCAGGTCGCGTGACGAGCAGTAATGTGCGCCGCGAGCGAGATACTTCCTATCACATTGAAGCGTTCTATCGCTTTCAGGTCAACGACAACATTTCCATCACCCCTGGTGTTTGGGCCGTTGTTAATCCTGAGAATGACAGCCGCAACGACACTCAATGGGTTTGGTTGCTCCGCACCGGCTTTAACTTTTAACCGGAAAGATATTTTACTAACCTAGTCCTGGACGCAAAAACCCAGTTTCTTGACGTAATTGCCTCATTTGAGACGATAATCACAAGAAACCGGGTTTTTTAGACTGATAGTGCATCCAGGGCTTCAATTCCATGCCACACAACAAAAAACCCCTACCATTGCTGGCTGGGGTAGAAAATTATCAGGGTGCATCTACTAATGTGCTTACTATAGCATCTATTGTGGGGTGTCACCCCTGATTGGTGACACCCTGGAAGAATTTTTAATTAAAATAAATTATAGTTGAGGTTATAAAACATTGATAAAACTTGTATGTCCGAGCGGATTGTCCCTCTTAACCTAAGATAGGACAGACGCAGGAATCCTCAGAAACCTTGTTAATTCATAGATTTATGCTTGCCAAAGCCAAGATTTTCCAAGAAACCGGGTTTATGAGCGCAAGTCCGATAAAATTTAAAATTTAGAATAAATCTGTGCTAGACCTCAAATTAATCCGAGAAAACCCGCAAGCCGTGCAAGACAGCCTCAACCTGCGCGGAGGCAACTATGAAATCGAGCCGATTTTGCAATTAGACAAACAGCAGCGGGAGTTGGAAGGCAAGCGATCGCAACTGCAAGCCCGCAGCAACGAAATTGCCAAACTCATCGGTCAAAAAAGAAAATCGGGTTTACCCCTCGAATCTCCCGAAATTCAAACTTTGCAAGCAGAAGGCAACGCAGTCGGCACGCAGTCGAACGAACTGCAAGCAGAAGAAAAAGACCTAAAAGCTCAAATAGAAGCTCTATTGCTACCGCTGCCAAACTTGCCGAGCCCGTCAACGCCGATCGGCAAAAATGAAGAGGAAAACATCGAAATCCGGCGCTGGGGAGACGAATACATTCCCCAAAATTCCGGTATTTTACCGCACTGGGAAATCGGCGAAAAATTAGGAATTATCAACTTTGAACGGGCAGTAAAAATCGCTCAGCCCCGCTTTGTGTGCTTAATTGGAGCTGGTGCAGCCTTGGAAAGAGCGATAATTCAATTTATGCTCGACCGCCACACAAAAGCAGGTTATGTAGAAGTTATCCCCCCATTTTTAGTTAACACTGAATCCCTGACTGCTACGGGTCAATTACCCAAATTTGCCGAAGAAAGTTTCAAGTGCGACCAAGATGATTTGTGGTTAATTCCTACTTCCGAAGTTCCGGTTGTCAATTTGTACAGAGGTGAAATTTTGACAGCAGAACAGTTGCCAATTTATCACTGTTCTTACACTCCTTGCTTTCGCCGCGAAGCTGGCAGTTACGGCAAAGATACGAGGGGATTAATTCGATTGCATCAATTTAATAAAGTAGAATTGGTAAAACTCGTGCATCCGAGTACCTCCGAGGCAGAGCACGAAAAGTTAGTGCAGGATGCTGAGGGAGTTTTGCAGGCGCTGAAATTGCCTTACCGGGCGATCGAACTGTGTACGGGCGACTTAGGTTTCGCGGCAGCAAAAACCTACGATCTAGAGGTGTGGCTGCCATCTGCGGGCAAATACCGCGAGATTTCCAGTTGTTCCAACGTCGCAGATTTTCAGGCGCGGCGGGCAAATATTCGCTTTAAAGAAGCGAGTAAAAAAGGCACTCAATTCGTTCACGCGCTCAACGGTTCCGGTTTAGCTATAGGCCGCACAATGGCGGCAATTTTGGAGAATTACCAGCAGCCAGACGGAACTGTAAAAGTGCCGGAAGCCTTACAACCCTATTTGGGACGGGAAGTTTTATAAGTCACTAGGCCATTGAAATCGCCGAGTAATATTAATTCCGGTTGCATCGGAATTAATATTACCCGAAATCAGGACACGGCAGTGCCGTGTCCCTACAATTTATCACCGTAGGGATACGGCACTGCCGTATCCTCTATATCATTCCGGCGCAGCCGGAATTGATACTATATTACAAATTCCTTAGAGCTTCCTTGATATCGAGCGCTAAAAATCTATCCAATGCGAGATACATCCAGTAAACAGATAACTGACTGTCACTGCTAGTCTTGTGAAATCCCAAAGCCAGAGCCTGTTTTTCGTACATGGGGTGAATCATCAGCGTGTACAAGTCGCAAAGATTCGGAAAATCTGTTTGCATTTCGACTAAAAATTTTTGTGTGTCTTCGAGGAAAGCAATTCGGTATTCTGACAAATACTGCGGATCGATCATCCAACTGCGGACAAATACAGACTGGCAATTTGGATCTCCTGGTAGCGCCATATTGAAAGGATCGATCTCGGAAATTGAACTTAAATGAAGGCTTTTGCTAGCAGCGTTAAAAAAATTTACTTCGGATTCGCTAGCGGTGGGATAAAGTAAGTAAAACCCGACTGGATTGAGATTATCGGATCGGCGCAAAACTCGCATTCCCTTTGAGTATTGACTGGCCAAAACTCGCAGGATTTTAGCAATTTTGTGGGGAACGGCGTTTGTGTTGCGGTTCATCCAGTTGTAATTGGTGGCTAATAAATGTGCAACGGGAATCGGGTCGCACCGGGGGTCAAAATTATCTAATTCCAGTTGTACAGGCTTTTGAGGTTCGGAAATATTTAAAATTTCTGGAACGGGTTTAATTTCTATTTCTGTAGTGTTACCGTCAAAGTGTTTTTTAATTAACCCCAGGGCTGCTAATTTATCTAACATCATTCCCGCCGCGCGATCGCTACCGCGATCGGAATCGCAGTAAAATAGTTCTGCGGCTTCCCGGTGAGTGCACTGCACTTCTGTTGCGGGCAATTCCAGTTTTGCCAGCGGCGGTTTGAGGCGGGGCTGATTTTCCTGAAGCTGTTTAACCAATAAGTAAATCCACAGCCTGATAAAGCATTCAGCCCTAGTGCGAGTTACGCCGACTCGTTTCATCAACAGCGAGACAGCCGTGCGTCGTTGAGATTGAGAATACCAAACATTTATTTCTTCCAAATCCATTGTAGTTGCCAAGCAGTGAAGGAACTCTACTTACATATTGGCTCACTTTCTGAAAAAACTTCACCATGCTTCAGGTGACTTGTGATTGCTGTTGCTCGATTTCTGTGATTTCGAGAAGCTTGACAAGATAGCTAGTTTCTCGTTGCAACTTCACTGCTTCCCAAGCCACAATCAATTTTAGATATTTCTGGCTTGATTTAACAAAACAACGAACCCGAGTCAATTAGCAACTTTAGAGGTTTACGCCATGTACAGTGCTTATATCAATCGGATTGGCAAATTTTTACCCGGCTCGCCAATTAATAATGATGAGATGGAAGAGTATCTCGGCAAAATTGCCTCGCGCCCTTCGAGAGCCAGGCAGCGAATTCTCAACAGCAACGGCATTCAACAGCGCTACTACGCGATCGACAAACAGCAGCAAACACTATATTCTAACAGCCAAATGGCAGCGTTTGCCGTCCGTGACGCGCTCGCCCAGGGAAATTTGGAACCAGGGGCGATCGACTTATTGGCCTGCGCTACCACTTTACCCGATTTATTAGTACCGGGATTTGCCAGCACAGTACACGGAGAACTTTCCGAATTATCTCCTCTAGAAATAGTGTCAACTCAAGGAGTTTGCTGTGCCGGAGTTAGTGCTTTAAATTACGCCGCATCCCAAATCGAACTCGGCAAAAAACAAACAGCAATTGCCGTCGCTTCCGAATTTCCCTCGCGCCTGTTCAAAAACACCAAATTTGAAGCTGAAACTTCCGTCCAAGCGGGAAAACCCCTGCCTTTCGATACAGAATTTCTGCGCTGGATGCTCTCCGATGGTTCCGGAGCCTTTTTGCTGCAAAACCATCCCAACTCCACGGGAATTAGTTTAAAAATAGAATGGATTGAACTCGTTTCTCATGCCAACGCCTATCCTGTTTGTATGTATTCAGGATTAGCAAACGAAACATCAACCAAAAGCTGGCTGGATTATTCCTCCTACCTTGATGCAGCCACAGCGGGAGCTTTTGACTTGCGGCAAAATATTCGCTTGTTGGACAATGTAATGAAATTAGGCGTTGAAGGTTGGCTGCGGTTGATTAAATCAGGGAGGGTTTGTCCGCAAGAAATAGACTGGTTGCTTTGCCACTACTCGTCTCATTTTTTCCGGGGACAAATTGTAGAACTTCTGGAACAAGCAGGCTGCATGATTCCCGAGGAAAAATGGTTTACTAACTTGTATACGCGGGGAAATACAGGCTGCGCTTCGATTTATTTAATGTTAGAGGAATTGTTCAACTCTGGCAAGTTGCAGCCCGGGCAAAAAATCTTTTGCTTTGTGCCGGAAAGCGGGCGCTTTACAACCGCTTACATGATGTTAACTGCTGTCGAAAATACCAATCAACCTATAATTTCTCAAATTTCTAACTTTCTTGAGGTTCCCGAAGCTTCGCCTCTAGAAAGTGTTAAACCTGAACAGCCCAACTCTCCGCAAGCTTATTTGTTGCGGGAGTTAGCATGGATTTGGCTGAAGTTCGATCGCGAAATTCGTTCTGTTCCCATTGTCCGCAAATTGTACCGGGGAGAGTTTACAATAGAAGACTATCAAGCTTTACTTTGCAATCTGCGCCCGCAAGTGGTCGAGGGAGCTCGCTGGATTGCTCGCGCTGCTTCTAACATGAGTGATTTTCGACTGCGATCGACTTTTATCGGTCACGCTCAAGACGAACACCGCGACTATCAAATGCTAGAACAAAATTATGTTGCTGTGGGCGGTGAATTGTCAAAAATTGTGGAATATGATAAGAATATTGGCAGCGAAGCACTGTCAGCTTTTATCTTCCACCAAGCATCGCGGGAAAATCCGGTTGATTTAATTGGCAGTATGTTTATCATCGAAGGATTGGGCAATCGGTTGGCAGGAAAATGGGCAAAACAAATTCAAGAAACTCTCGGTTTACAAGATGAACAAGTATCGTTTTTAGCTTATCACGGAGCTAACGACGAGTCGCACCTCGGCAAACTGGAAAATTTGATTAATGCCGAATGGATGACAGATGATATAGCCCGCCGCATTGTCAAAACCGCTCGCGTCACTGCTCGTTTATATTTGCTGCAATTGGAGGAAATTCGCTAATGCAAAAGCTGCAAAAACAAGATACCGAAAATCTCCCAGATGAGCGAAAAATCCCTTACGCTACCAAACCTTACAACCGCCGAGATCCGAATGTTTGGGACGTGCTGTTTTGCGATCGGTCGATTCCCGTCGATTTAGTGGCAAAAGCCTACATGATGCGGGATTTGCAAAGCTGGACTCGCAGTTATTTGCTCATCCCGATCAAAGTAATTGCTAACGTATTGCTGGCGGTAATTATGACAACAAAGCGCTTATTGCCCTTTCAATTTCGCGCTTACACTTTAATGCACAAATCGGCTGCATTTTTCCTGAATAACTTTGTCTCGCCAGAAGCTTGTTATTTAATAGTCCGGCACATCTGCGCCGGCTCCAACATTATCAACTTCTTGATTGATAACGGCCCCGACACCCAGATTGAAAAGTCAAAGCTTTATCCGCGCACAGTTAGCGATTTAGCTGACAATGCGTTTCTCGAACACGACTTAATTCTCTATAACTTTGTCTGGGATTACAACCAGGCAATGCTGACAAATCCTAACTGGTTGCAGGCAGTCAAAAAACGCGGAATTAATTATGATAGCATTCAACCAGTAGAAGTTTCAATAGATTTTGAAAAACGCAGATGGCTCAAAATTCTGGATTTAGAATCGGCGATCGAGCTGTTTAAAGTTTTTTATTCTCTGTGTTTGACTAGCGACGAATTTGCGCGAGCAGTGATGTCGCTTCAGTTAGATGAAAACTTCGGAGTTTACGTCAGCGAGATTACTGGAAATTGCGACTGGAATCATGTAATTGTCAACCGCCACCCGCTAGCGCCAAACAGTCCGTTTAATGCGGCACGCGACTTGTTTTTGCACGGGATAATTTCGGAATATCTCTATCGGTATTTGGAACTGCAAAAAGAGATGAACTAAACTCCGATTAAATAACCCTAAATACCGTAGGGGTGGGTTTTACCAAAAATATTTAATAACCGCAAACAATCTAGCTAAACCCGCCCCATACAACTAATAATCTACATCAACCCTTTCTTTGATAGAATAAAAAAAATGTAGATTCCAATTGACCGTTGAGCGGGGCGGGTTTACGAGATTGTTTGTTTTAGGTTAGGCATAGATGGTTGGTAAAACCCGCCCTTACGCAATCATAAATTATAGTGGATTTTTCAGGTAAAGTTAATAGGAAAACTCAAGCTGCTGCTAGCTGTAAGTATTCCGTTGATTTCGGCAAATTCTGATTCACAACAATCCATTTACCTGTAATCGGGTCGCGGTAAGTAATAAACGGATTGGATTTTAAGGGTTCACTGCAAGGTTTAGCCGCCATTTGTACACACTCCCAAAAACTGGTATTGAATAACTACTACAACACCATACCTTTAATCATCGGATGTTTTGCCTAAAATCCGCGTGATTTATACCTGAACAATAGGTGATATTTTAGGTATGGTTTGGTGACAGATAGCACGGCCTAATGTGATTGAAAACTGCGTTGGCAGTGAGCAGTATCACCAAAAAGCATCCGTAAAAAAAATCTGCCTTTTGGCTTTTACCTTCTACCTTCAAGAGGGCGACTATTTTAGTGTAGATCTGATATTATTAAGTAAGGTAAAGACGTTTATCAGAGATCCCCTCACAAACTTATGGTGCTATTTGGATTTGGCAAAAAGTCGAGCCTGCCCTCTCCCCAAGAGGCATTACCGGGACGGGCAGAGTCGATGTCGGTACCGGCAAGTCACTTTGTTAACGGCAATCCGCTCAAACCTCCCTTTCCAAACGGCATGGAGACTGCCTTGTTTGGCCTGGGCTGTTTTTGGGGAGCAGAACGCAAATTTTGGCAGCAAAATGGAGTTTTTTCGACGGCTGTTGGCTACGCAGCCGGGATTACTCCAAATCCTACTTACAACGAAGTTTGCAGCGGGATGACGGGACATAACGAAGTAGTTCTGGTTGTGTTCGATCCGAAAGTAATTAGTTACGAAACGCTGCTCAAAGTTTTTTGGGAAAGTCACAATCCTACTCAAGGAATGCGTCAGGGCAATGATTCTGGTACTCAGTACCGATCGGGAATTTACACGTATTCAGCTACTCAAATGCAGCAAGCTGAAGCTTCGCGAGATGCTTACCAGCAGGCTTTGACGGCGGCCGGTTACGGCAAGATTACCACTGAGATTATTGAGGCTCCTGAGTTTTATTACGCAGAAAGCTATCACCAACAGTATCTTGCTAAAAACCCGAACGGTTATTGCGGTTTGGGCGGTACTAAGGTTTGTTTGCCTGCTATGTCTCAGGCTTAAAACTTGACTCAGCTTAGGGATAGGGACACATAGAGCGGGACACAACATTATTGTTGTGTCCCTACAAAATGGATGAGGACACAACATTGTTGTGTCCCTACACAAGAGGGCTTATAGGCAGCAACAAAAAGCTGAATATGTTAGTAGTTTAAAACAGGTATTAAATGTTGAGTGCTGTTGTAATTATCAATCTACTAATATCTCTGGTTTGCTTTTATATCGCTGCGAAGGTGTGGAAAATCAGGCGGACGATCGCACTTTTAGAAATTCGGATCGCAGCAATCGAACGCTGTAGCAGCAATGTCCTCAGCACGTCGCCGGATTTTCTTGCTAACAGGCAGCAAGGTACCCGCCAACTGCGACGGCGTTATCAACAATTAGAATTGCAACTGCAACAAGTTCAGCAACTTTTGGGATTGCTGGGTTTGGGACGGACACTTTGGCGGAGGCGCGCTCGACCTTTGAGGTAAGCTATCCTAAAACAGTCGCCCGTGCTGACTCCCTAGGATTGTCAACAATATTTCTACCTTTGCAAAGGGCTGCGATCGGGCAAACGTGCCTAAAATTGGTGTATAGAGAGAAGTTATACAAATGTCAACTAAACGTTCAGGATTCTTTATTGGCGGTTTGCTTGTGGGTTCTGCGATCGGGGCCGTGACTGGGTTGCTGATGGCACCGCGAACGGGCAAGGAGACGCGACAGATATTGAAAAAATCGGCTGATGCTTTGCCGGAGTTGGCGGAAGATTTATCTACTAGCGTGCAGTTGCAGGCCGATCGACTTTCTGAAACTGCAATCCGAAATTGGGACGAAACTTTGATTAGACTCAAAGAGGCGATCGCGGCAGGTCTGGAGGCGACTCAGCGGGAACGCCAAACGCTGTCGGAAACTGAAGTCGAAGTGAGTCCCCCGTTGCGCCCTCCCGTCCGCTAAATGACATGAAATCCCAAACCCCAAATCCCAGATTCAAGTGAGCGATCCCATATTTTGGCTAGGACTTTCGATTTTTCTAGTGGCAGTTAGCCTGACTGCTGTTTTAGTGACTTTAATACCTGCAGTGCAAGCCCTGGCCAGGGCGGCGCGCAGCGTGGAAAAGCTCGCTGACACGCTTTCTCGCGAATTTCCGCCCACTTTGGAGGCGATTCGGTTGACGGGGCTGGAAATTAGCGAGTTGACAGATGATGTCAGCGAGGGAGTACAAAGTGCGGGCGAGGTTGTCAAACAGGTCGATCGGAGTATTGGTAGCGCTAAAAAGCAGGCGCAAAACGTGCAGGTAACAACTCGCAGCGTCGTGACTGGGATTAAGGCTGCTTGGAAAACTTTAACTAGGAAGCCGCCCGTGTCTGGGACAAATCGCCGATCGACAGAGAGATTATCGCCGAGTCAAAGAAGTGCGATTTCGCTGAGGGATTCGGGTTTGGAGGATAGGTATTCTGGGCCTTACGGTGCGGGTGCGAGTAATGGGGAATCGCCACGGTTGAGGGGTAGCGATGGTTCGGGTTTGCCGGGGGATGCGGAAGATTTTGAAGAAGTGCGATCGAACGATTCTTGATTGCACCCAATTCCTCATCATCCCTCCACAGCACACCCATCCCACCAGCAAGGATTGCGATCGATAAAATCCATCAAAGCATCATACTTAGGCGAACCCTTTTGTTCCACATATTCCAAAGCGCCCCAACTTCCCCACTTACTAAATCCACCCACGTCCACAAAGTGCATGAAAAGACTGCCTCCAGCTTGTTTCCAACTATTCAGTAATTGGGTGTACATATCATACATTTCTGGACGCCTATTTAATTCCATAAAAAACTCAGTCAGTTTTTCGTTATTCTCCACTCCTTCAGTACCTACAATATGTTGACCGCCCTCGTAAACAAATAACTTGAGACCTTTTTTTTGAGCCACATCTAAAAAATACTTAAAGTCATTATCAACATCTGGCAAACTATCTTTGAAGCCAGGAAGTAACCCGCCCTCTCTTAATTGCTTAAAAGCTTTTCCAAACCCGCCATCTGCGTCCTTCAACCAAGACTCTACTGTGCTGACACTTTCTTTTCCGCCCAAGTTGCCGCTAAAATATCCAGCTATGGCTACGGCATCAATCCCGTGTTGATAACAAGGTTTATTGCCCTCAGCTACCCAAGAGGAACACTCTAAAGCATAAGTTTCTAAATCTCTCCAGCCTCTTTGAACTCCTAAAACGCAGACAACTCGATTCTTTTGATCCTCAAAAACACCTTTCCAGATATCGCACATTTGAGCAGTACGCATTCCGTACCACTGCATAAAAGCATCGCCTTTATCTCCCCACTTCGCTTTACCTTGTTCCAAAGCATAATGCGATTGTGGAAATGACCAATTCCAAACCTCATTAGAATACTCTACATAAACTTTCAGCTTTGGATCTACACTATCTTTTACCCTTTTAGCAAAGTTAGTCATATATTCATCAGTAGCCTGATGCGGGATATTAAACCAGGGTTCTGCTTGGACTTTGTTAGCTAAATTCACCATAACTTCTATGGGAACATTTCCTCTATAAGCATAGGATACGCTTTCTGGTTTAGGTCGGTTTGACCAGTCTTTTTGTTCCGAACCATTTGTTCCCATCCAGTCCATAAAACGCAAAACTTTAAACTTTTTAATCTTGTCTATAAACAGCGGATTAAATATTTCACCGCTTTGATAAAGCTGTTCATCTTGGGATCGAACAACTTTAATATTGCGGATATAGTTCCCTGTTTTCTTTGGATCGGTAGCAGTAATTGTAATCATTATGCCTCCGCCTTGTGTGGCATCAACATTAATAATATCCCTCCCGGGTTTCGACGCAGCCTCATCTTTTTTGGCATCATAGGTATATTCGATCGCACCTTCACCCTCATAACTAACAATATATTGCCCTGAAGGATAGCGATTGGGGATTTCCCTAAGTAATAGGGTACTTACCCTAGTATATTTAGGAGCATCTTCGGGCGAGGGGAGAGACTTCACCCACCCATTTTCATCAACATTTAAAAGATTATACTCCTCTGTATCCCATTCACCTTTACAGTTTGGTT
Source organism: Microcoleus asticus IPMA8 (assembly GCF_013179805.1). GTDB lineage: Bacteria > Cyanobacteriota > Cyanobacteriia > Cyanobacteriales > Microcoleaceae > Microcoleus > Microcoleus asticus. The sequence continues at coordinate 150,713 of NZ_SRRZ01000001.1, forward strand.
GTCCGCTGACGCATTGAGTTATCCATTGTCTAGAAGATTTGAAAGCATCTAAAAAGGGTAATTGTGTGGAGTAGTCAGCAATACCATTAAGCCCAACTCCTAAAGAAGAGCGAGAATTTGATGTATTTTGTACATCTGCACGCACAGCTACTTTGTTATCTACTTGCCGTGCTGCTGTGGGAGCAATATTAGTTGTTAAAGCCCAACATCCGGGAATGAAAATGACAAAAATTAATAAACCAAGGACAAAGCCCAGAGCTTTTTTGTTCGATCGGATACTTAATCGAGACATAATTTTGACTGATTTTATTGTTTTAGGTAAAATCCGAGCGGTAAGACAGTTTTAATTTTGATATCTTATCAAAAAGTTCCTTCTAAAACTATCAGCTATAAGATTATTAACATTTTTGCCTCTCAGTGGAGGGGCGATCGCCCTTTCTGTCCCCAAGTGCGATCGCCCATCTAACCGTCTTTATGCAAGTCTTCTGTTTTCGTAGTTTCTGAAGTTGAAGGGAATGTTAATTGGATGTTAATATCCATTGATATTGTACTTTGCTCCAGCCAACCTATATTAACTATCTTTATTAATGCTTCTGTAGGTACAGAATTATTTATTTTAAATTCAGGACAAGACTGAGTTTTATATCCGGCTTCCTCTAGCCGATCGCAAATATTGCGCCAATTTCCTACAGGTTCATTAGGTACATCTGCGATTTTTTTAACATATTGGTATAAAGTTTTACATAAATAAACCTCTGCACTTTTGGAACTCTGAAACAGTTGGCGGGCGATTTCGGCGGGACTGCAACCGGAAAGCAATCCTCGCAGGTAAAGTTTTTCTGTTTCTGTTAGTCCCCTTCGCGATCGAGGAGAGATTTGCCGTTTAGCTTCTGCAAAAGCTTGGTACAGCCTTTCTAAATCCCAGTGTTTGGCGGCTTCGGCAAATAAGTCTTCCTTTGAGGCCATTTTCGGGTGCGGTGAGATGTGGCTAACGATAGCATAACCGAAATTGCTAGCGTTTGTTAGTTGTTTGGTAGCGGTAGCTAGTGTATTATTTTACTAAGACTAAATATATAAGTGTAAATACTTAAATAAACGGGGAGGCGCGATCGCTTCAACTAACGTCAAAGCTAGTATTTGCAAAAGGCAGACAACGCTAAGTAAAGTTTTGTAACAAAAAAGCAGTATTTTGCATAAAACTTGCGGACTCAGCCTGATAGATAAATAGAGCTTTAGAAGTACCGCTACTGTTGCGGTTCATCGTGGCTAAGGGTTCATTAGGGCGATCGGCCGATCGGCTTTTACAACAAACAGTTTATTTAATCCAAGCAAACACAGGGCAAGTCTATGTACTTATCTCTAATCAACACGGGAGAATAACGTGTCTAATTTTTTCACGCCTGAATTTAATAACGAAAGTGCGATCGGGCTTTTGCTCAGCTAACAGTTCTAGACAAAAACAGACATATCGAGCCATCAAACCTCTATTTGAGAAACAAAGGAAAAAATGACATCAGAATTTAACAGTACCTCTGGCTATGGCTTGGTGAACGCAGCGGCAGCAGTTGCCGGTGCAACTGGACAAGCCACATTTACAGATGTCCCTGATTTGGGCGGTAATAGTTGGGGAAACGATTTGGTCAAAGCTCCCGAAGCTTGGGCAAAAGGATACACGGGCCAAGGAATTGTTGTTGCCGTCATTGACAGTGGTGTAGACATTACTCACGAAGACCTCAAAAACAATATTTGGCAAAATCCCGGCGAAATCCCAGGAAATGGTATTGATGATGATGGAAACCTCAAAGTTGATGACATCAACGGCTGGAATTTTGGCACACGCACTAACGCGAACGGTGACAACGATGTTAAACCTGGTACTAATGATCCAGGGCAGGCTCACGGTACTCATGTTGCTGGTACGATCGCAGCCGCAAACAACAATTTAGGTATCAGTGGTGTTGCCTACAATGCCAAGATCATGCCGATTAGGTTGGGAGATACTAGAAACAACTCATACATCAATAATGGCAGTTTGAGCGACGCCATCCGGTATGCGGCTGATATGGGTGCCAATGTCATCAACATGAGTCTGGATGTGGAAAAAGGATATTCTGCATTGCAAGAAGCCATAGCCTATGCAGCTAGTAAAAATGTTGTTGTTGTCAGTAGTGCTGGAAATGGAGATGAGAAGGGTAATGGTCTACCTTCGCCTGCGTTTCCTGCGGGCTATGCCACTCAATATGGCATCGCTGTAGGTGCTGTAAATATAAATAAAGAGATTGCTAATTTTTCCAATCTGGCAGGTTCAGATAACAAGATGGCGTATATAGTTGCGCCCGGAGTAGAAGTTTATTCAACTTTACCTACTAAACCTACTGAAAAGTACGGTTTTTCTAACGGTACATCAATGGCTGCACCTCATGTCGCAGGCGTTGCAGCCTTAATGCTGAGTGCAAATCCTAGCCTGACTCCACAGCAAGTACGTCAGATATTAACTGATTCTGCTACGGGTCTCAGCAACAACGTGCCAGTGGTCGCACCCCCTCCACTACTATTCCTTTCTCCACTGCCACCAGAGCCACCCAGACCACAAGTACCATTGATCCCGCCGGTAAGGCCGACACCGCAAGATCCAACACCAACGCCAGTAACTCCCACACCGACACCAACGCCAGTAACTCCCACACCGACACCAACGCCAGTAACTCCCACACCGATCCTAGGAACAGCAATAATCACAACGCCCCAACCGAATGCTACAGGCAATGGGAATCCGACAGGACTACCGCAAAATCTTAGCGGGTCTGACTTTTACTTCTTAACAGACAATCCTGATACAGCCATCCCAACAGTCGCTATTGGTAAAGGAATTATAGGCCTATCCGGCAATGACTTTCTGACAGGCGCAGAGGGTGCTGACACCATTAGCGCCAATCAAGGTGCCGATCAAGTAATTGGACTAGGTGGTGACGATATCTTATTAGGCGGGAAAGGCTCAGATTTCATTGACGGCGGTGCTGCTAACGATTTTCTGCGAGGAAACAATGATAACGATACCCTGATCGGAGGAGACGGCAATGATGTTCTCTTAGGCGGTCAAGGAAATGATATCCTCACTGGCGGAGCTGGCAACGATATACTCAATGGCGAGCGCGGTCAAGATATTCTCACAGGTGGCGACGGCAATGATGCCTTTATATTAACGCTAGAGCCGAGTGCTTCTACGATTAATCAAGCTGATGTCATTGCAGACTTCCGCCCTGGAGATAGCTTTGGTTTGAGCGAAGGCCTCACTTTTTCTGCTCTGACGTTTGAGCCTGTTAGTTTACAGCTTGATGGAGGTAGTTCTGTCAATTCTACTGCTATTAAACGGGGTGACAATTATTTGGCTATTGTCTCTGGAGTAGCTCAAAGCGCTCTAAATGCAAATGTTTTCTTTACTGCACAGCCTTGATTAATTAATGGCGATCGCGCTTATTTTCCGAAAGTGCGATCGCTCCCTATTTGCCTCCAACATCGGTATCTACCAAAGTCTGACAGCCGACAACTAAACCTTTGTAACCAAAAATTAGAATTTTGCATAAAAATCGCAGATTCATACAGATAAAAACTATAGAGATTTCTGAAGTTTAGACATCTTTGCCAATCAAAGCTAAAGACGCCTAAATAAAGATACTATCAAGAACATCACACATAAATAGGTTTATTCAACATGACAGTCAATATCTACGCCCCTTCACCGCAGGACGCTTTAGAGTCAGAAGAAGTTCAGCTAATAAACTTAATCAATCAATATCGCGCTGAAAACGGACTGCCACCCATACCAAAATCCAAGGCACTTACTACCGTTGCTAATCGCCATGTCCAAGATTTAGCAGAAAACGTTGGTACTCTGACTCATGGCTGGAGCGATGCACCCTATGATAGTAGCAATACCGCCACTTGGCCTAATATGTGGAAAGCTCCCCAGCGACTCAATACAGGCTATCTCGGCAATGGTTACGAAAACGCTTTCGGAGGTTCTGGTGAGTTTGTCGCCACAGCGGAAAGTGCTTTTAAGAGTTGGAAAGAAAGTTCCTTACACAACGCTGTCATCCTGAATCAAGGCAGTTCTTGGCAAAACCGACAGTGGAAGGCTTTAGGAGTCGGAATCTACAAAGGATACGCGGTGATGTGGGTTGGCGAGGAAACTGACCCTACAGGCGAACCCTCAATCAGCAGTGCAGCTATACCAACACCAACACCGACACCAACACCAACTTTAGTAGCACAACCTCCACTGATAGAAACACCTCCACCGCCGCCGGTGCCACCTGCACCGCAGCCACCAGGGGTTCCCTCGCCTCAAGACCCTACACCGCCAGACCCAGTACCCCCAGTACCCCCAAGGCCTCCAGTACCGCCGTCGCCACCAACACCAGTACCAGGAGATACATCTATTCGTACCGGTGTCATTATCAATGACTCTAGCTTGCTGAACGCTTTTGATAGCCTATCTAACTCAGCAGCCGCAGGCCTTGCCAATGGCAACTTTGTCCAATTAACCCCAGACAATAATTTTGTCGATTTATCACTTCCAGGTTTAGCAGGAACTCCAAGTGGCGGTGTACTTGCCCTCGAAGGAAATGATACTATCCTAGGCTCATCTGGCAATGATGTAGTCAACGGCAACGCAGGCGCGGATAGTTTGAGAGCTGCTGCTGGCAATGATTTGCTGCGCGGTGGCAAAAATGAAGATCGGATTTTTGGAGACGAGGGGAATGACATCCTCAGTGGTGGCCAAGACAGCGATACCCTTGAAGGTGGCTCAGGCAATGACTTTGTGCGGGGCGGTAGAGGCAATGACCTTTTAATTGGCGGTGACGGTAACGATATTCTGATTGGCGATATTGGTTCAGATACTCTGACTGGTAGCGGTGGATCAGATACGTTTATTCTGATCGCTAATTCTGAAGCAGGAAATCGCGATGCTAATTTAGCCGATCGAATTACTGATTTTGGTCAAGGCGATAGAATTGCGATCGCAGGCAACATTTCCTCAAGCGAACTCCGTTTTAATGCTGTTGGTGTGAACACGGTTATCCAACTAGCAAACGGCGACATTTTAGGCAATGTTCTCAATGTGACACCAGCGACTGTTCAGAGCGCTACATTCATCGTTCCCCTTACAGATTCAGCCCTGCGTTTTGGATAAAATATGACTTGTGGGGCTGGCATCTTGCCTGCCCTTTACTTGTCTAAAAAAAGCGAGCGCCCTTTCTGTCCCCAAGTGCGATCGCCCTTATCTAACTTCTATTCTCCTCACATTACTAAGCAACTGCAAGTTCATATTGCAGAACTAAAATTTCATCGGCTTTTAACATAGCCATAGCATATTCACTCCCTTGACTATCAGCAAACTCCACTAAATACTGACATTCCTTTCCCGTATCGTCATACACTTCAATAATAGTTCCCACAAGTCCAACTGGCAAACTAGAAATAGATGCGTATTCTGGTTCCACTAGCGCTAATCGCGTATTGGAAATCGGCTTGAGAATCGCAACAGAATCCAAAAGTCTAAAGTTTTTGAGCATAGTTTAACAAAAGCTGAAATCCAACAACGGTTAGAATTAGTTGAAGTAATTTCCCAGAAGTACCTTCTCAAGGTTTTTAGGGGCAGGTTTAGTTAGAATATACACGCTTTCAGCGAGTTTACCCATTTCACGCACCCGCCCTCCCCACGCTAGGATTTACCCCTTACTTAGGCCTTAAGTTCGCGCTGCTAAACTCAGAAGCCACAATCATCGACCCAATCCCCGCATCCGTAAATATTTCTTGCAGCAAAGCATGAGGAATTCGACCGTCAATAATGTGAGCACCATTTACACCCTGAGCCAAACTCCGCACACAACAATTAACTTTCGGAATCATTCCCCCAGACACAACTCCCGACTCAACCAACTCTCTTGCTTCTTGAATATCTAACTTAGCAATCAGACTATCCGGCTTGTGATAATCCTCTAAAATTCCCGCAGTATCAGTCATCAAAATCAACTTTTCTGCTCCCAAACCAGCCGCAATTTCCCCAGCCACCGTGTCAGCATTAATGTTGTAAGATTGACCTTTCTCATCGGCTGCCACGCTCGACACCACCGGAATATAACCGCTGTTCACCAAAGACTCCAAAATATTTATTTTCACGCCGCTGACTTCACCAACAAATCCAATTCCTTCCCGACCATCTGGACGAGCTTGAATCAGATTGGCATCCTTGCCGCACAGTCCCACTGCTTTGCCGCCAGCTTGGTTGATTAACGAAACAATTTCCTTATTTACTTTCCCCACCAAAACCATTTCTACAACTTCCATTGTCGCCGCATCAGTCACTCTCAAACCATCCTTAAATTGTGGCTCAATTCCTAATTTTTGCAGCCAAATATTAATTTCCGGGCCGCCGCCGTGAACCACAACCGGACGCATCCCCACGCAAGCTAGCAGCACAATATCCCGAACCACCTTGTCTTTGAGATTGCTATCTTTCATCGCCGCACCGCCATATTTGACCACAATGGTGCGACCGGCAAAGTGTTGAATGTAAGGCAGTGCTTCGGACAGCACCTCTACTCGATTAGTGTCCGAATTCCTAACAAAATCGCTTTGTTTGAGCATGGGTAAATTACAAAAGACTAAAAACTTAATTCTAAACTTTAATGGCTAAAGCACATATTAACAGCCACAAAAATCACTTTTTCCCTTGAAGTTATGGACGCACAGGCTCGATCGCCTTTATTGAACGCCATCCTCAAAAATTTCATAGGTTTTTTTAATAAAGTGATTAAAAATTATGTACTATAACTTATACATTTTTTGCTACAGTCAAGAAATGTATAGCTCCCTTGATTTACTTAACGTTTTATGTTAACTGCTGTCGCCCAAGACTCCGAAAACCTTCAGTACAAGCTACCATCAGAGACTGACTCATCCCCCCGGATGACGGTATTTTGCGATTTAGACGGGCCCATAGTCGATGTGTCCGATCGCTACTACGCCACCTATCAACAGGGATTGGCCGACACTCAAGCAGCTTATCTTGCTAGGGGAATCAACCTCAACCTCCAAATCCTCAGCAAACAGCAGTTTTGGCAAATGAAACAAAACCGAGTGCCCGATGCTGAAATAGCCAAAAGTTCCGGCTTGTCGGGAGAAGAAATTCACGTTTTTCTCGGATGCGTGAGTCAGATTGTCAATCAGCCAGACTTGTTGCACTTAGATCGCATCCAGCCGGGAGTGCAATGGGCGATCGGACTTCTGCACTCCCGCGGCGTGCGACTGATTTTAGTCACCCTGCGGCCGAGAAATCAAGCCGTTCAACTGTTACAAAATTACGGTTTAGCCAGACTGTTTACCAGCATTCGGGGAACTCAGATGGTGGATGCCGCCTATCACAACTATACAGCCTTAAAAACTGAATTGTTGGCTGAAGTTGCAGAAGAATTTGAGTCATCGCTGGGTTCGGCTTGGATGATCGGAGATACAGAAGCAGACATCCTCGCAGGACAAGCATTAGGAATACCTACAATTGCCGTTACCTGCGGAATTCGCAGCCGCTATCAACTACAAAAGCACCAACCTAATTTCATTCTCAGCGACTTGATTATTGCCGTTCATCACTTATTAGGTTCCGGCCAGCAAGTAATAGTAGAATGATTCTAGTTAACAGTAATGAGTTAACAGTTAACTGTTGACTGTTAACTGTTGACTGAGGACTAATGACTAACTAAGGCTTTTCTACATTCCTGGTCATTTCCCACAAGCGGTTGAGGGGAAAATAAATCACCGGAGCCCAAAGACTGCTAAGAATAGCAGAACACAAAGCCACTCGCTGGTGATAGCTCCAAATTTCCAGTAAAGCCCGATCGCCCATAGCAAAAAATTGCAGCCCCATCACCGTTTCCGCTACCACCGCCATCCCAAATACAATTAACGCGATCGGAATCGGATCTCTCTCAACAATATCTGCCGGAATCGACCAGGTTTTCTGCAAAACAACAGTTAGGATTCCGACAACAACTAGACTCACAGCGTGGGTGGGATGAGGAGCCGTCATCGCATCTTGAAGAAACCCCAAAACCAAGCCCATGCTACCAGCCCCCCAAACTGTACGTTTCCGCTTAATACTCCAAGCTACCAACCAAATTAACAGCCAGTTCGGCCCAATTCCCAGCAATTCCATTCCCGGCATCCGAGTGGGCAATATCAGTATGCACAGCATCACAGATAGAAATGTAACTGCGAAATTGAGAAATTGGCGCGATCGCGAAGACATCCGAGATAAAGCTTTCATTGCTGCTGTACTCCCTCAGATGGTGCAGAAGATTGACTCTGCGAATCCTTTGTTTCGGCTTGCTTAGAGTGGGGGTAAACCACCGCCCACTCCAGAGAATTCATCGGTGCAGAGAACTCAACAACAGCTTCTGGAGCCGGAGTTTTATTCATATCCACCGAAACCACTTTTCCCACCGGCAAACCAGGAGGGAACAACTGACTGAAAGAAGAAGTTGAAACCACATCCCCAGGCTTGACATTAGGAACATTATCAAAAAACTCCATCACAGCCTGATTTCCGCCTTTCCCGCGCATAAAACCCATGTGGCGACTGCGGGTAATTCCCACACCCAATTGACTCGTAGCGTCGCTGACTAACAGCACCAAGCTAGTATTAGGAGTAACGCTGACAACCCTGCCTACTAAACCGCCGGGACCCATCACAGTAAAATCTGTTTTAATGCCATCGTTACTGCCGCGACCCAAGGTTACTTGCTGCCACCAGTGGTCGGCGCTCCGACCGACAATAGGAGCTACAATTCCTTGAGGTTTCTTACCCGAAACGTAACCTAAAAGCTCTTTTAGCTTCTGATTTTGATTTTCTAATTCTAATAGCTGCGCTTGCAATTCTTGAGTGCGCGCCGAGATCAGCTCCTCTTGCCCTGAGCCGTTGGCGTGAAACGGACGAGTCACCCAATTGTAAACTTCAAATACTGCCGCACCTTGTGTTTGCCGAACTCCCCAAGCGGCAGTTACAGCTAAACCTAAAAGAGCAATTTGCAGCCGCAGATCCCACCACTTTCGGAATGTATTTTTTAGCATAATTTCAGTAATCTAAAATTGTTATCTCAGGATTTTAGATTTGAGATTGCAGCCGTATTTCTAAATCCACAATCCCAAATTTGTTAACTACATATTACGCGACGACTGCCCGCTGAAAACCCGTTCCAACTGTTTGTTTTCCAATACCCTACCAGTTCCCAAAACCACGCAGCACAGCGGATCGGCTGCCACGTGAGTGACAATTCCTGTTTCGTGACTGATCAGAGTATCTAAACCTTTCATCAGCGCGCCACCACCAGCGAGCATAATTCCCCTGTCAATAATATCTGCTGCTAATTCCGGCGGGGTGCGTTCCAAAGTACGCTTGACAGCTTCCACAATTACTGAAAGCGGTTCCGACATACTTTCACGAATTTCAGGGCCTTTGATAGTAACAGTTCGCGGCAAACCAGACAGTAAGTGCAAGCCGCGCACTTCCATCATTACGTCGTCATCCTCTGGAGTTGGATATGCAGAACCCACCTGAATCTTAATTTCTTCAGCAGTGCGTTCGCCGATGACCAAATTGTGAACTTTTTTCATGTATTGGACGATCGCCTCGTTGAGTTCGTCGCCGGCTACCCGCACAGATTCGCTGATCACCGTACCTTGCAAACTCAAAACCGCAACTTCCGTCGTACCCCCGCCGATATCTATAATCATATTACCAGTCGCCTCAGCAACAGGCAGTCCAGCCCCGATCGCCGCAGCGATAGGTTCATCAATTAACCGCACTTCTCTAGCACCCGCCTGAGTCGCCGCCTCAATGACAGCACGCCTCTCTACTCCGGTGACACCGCTGGGGATGCCAATAATTATCCGCGGCGAAACTAAGCTTCGGCCTTCGTGAACCCTGCGGATAAAAGTCTTGAGCATTAGTTCGGCCGTATCGAAGTCTGCGATTACCCCGTCGCGAAGCGGGCGCAGTGCTATGACGTTCCCGGGCGTGCGCCCGAGCATTTTTTTAGCTTCTTCTCCAACAGCCAGCGGTATTTTTAAGTCTTGGTCGATCGCCACTACAGAAGGTTCCTGCAGAACAATACCTTTGCCCGATACATAAACGAGCGTGTTAGCAGTACCGAGGTCGATACCCATATCTCTAGATAACGAAAATCGATTGAGAAGACCCACTGATTTGTACCCCCCCCAAAAACTAAAATACTATTGTGTGCAATAATGTTGTTACAAAAATGTAACCGAGGTGGATTCTATTACGTTTTTCATCCTGAGTCTAGTCAGAAATGTACATTGTCGAGCTCAGGTTGAGCGCAGACTTGCCAATCATCCACCATCAATATGTTCTGCTAAGTGGGTGTACAATCAGGATGAAGCCTCACAAGCGTTGTTCCAAGTTCAGTTTGGAGGCTAATGCGCGTGTGGACTGTTTAACTACATCACCGATCGACCACATTCCCAAAAAAGTTTATGAGTCTTAATGTTGTGACTTTAGTAGGCCGCGTCGGCGGCGACCCGGACGTGAAGTATTTTGAGTCGGGTACAGTTAAGTGTAGTTTGACGCTGGCAGTGAACCGCAGAACCAAGAACAGCGATCAACCAGACTGGTTCAATCTGGAAATCTGGGGTAAAACAGCGCAGATTGCTGCTGACTACGTTCGCAAAGGCTCTCTAATTGGCGTCACAGGCTCTTTGAAGTTCGATCGCTGGCAAGACCGCAATACGGGTTCAAATCGCTCGAAGCCGGTAATTAAGGTAGACCATTTAGACTTGCTGGGTTCCAAACGCGACAACGAGTCGGGTATGTCGCAAAACAACAGCGAATTCTAGCGTTTGGGGAATTTGGGAAGTAATATTTGTGAATTGGGTGGGTGCTCGTGACTTCAGAAAAGTTAGAAATTGTTCAAACTGAGTACCAAGCTGGGCAAGTAGCTTTTGAGAGTGGCCGGTATGCTGAAGCTGTGCAAAGTTTAGAAACAGCTACCGGTTTAGTCGATCGAAATTCCCGGTTGGGCGGTGAGGTGCAGATGTGGCTAGTGACAGCCTACGAAGCCTCTGGCAATACAGAAAGGGCGATCGAGCTTTGCCGGAACCTCACCCGCCATCCCCGCCAAGAAACCCGCCAACAAGCAAAGCGCTTGCTATTCATTCTCGAAGCTCCCAAACTCACTATCCCTCCTGAATGGATGGTGAAAATCCCTGATTTGGCAGCTTTAGATGAAAATCAATCAATCAGTTTTCAAGCAAATCCGAACGCTGATATCAAGTACGCTAAACCCCAGCCCAGCGTACCAGAACCGGTAGATTTAAGTCAGGTTAATACCAAAGACAATCGATTTATCTGGGTAGCTTTAATGGCTATCATAATTACTTTAGCAAGCTTAATTTGGTTTATTTAGCTCACGTAAGACTTATAGTTTATCAACTGTTGGACATGAAAAATAATCGTAATTGCTCAACTAGGGGAAAAAAGGGAGCCATGAATAGAGAGGGCTTGTTGAATAGCTTGATAAGCAGTTAAGCCCTGCCTTTTACCCG
>NZ_SRRZ01000010.1 GCF_013179805.1 Microcoleus asticus IPMA8
TCTTCTACTTTTTGAGTTTTTGAGCAACAGCTTGCCTGACATTCAAAGGTGGCTACTTTTAGCTGCGCTCATTTTTTAGTCTAAACTACAGTTTTGAATTAAGGCGCACTAAATGTGCGTTAACTTCGGCTTGCAGACAAAATTCGCAGTTTTGCGGAGTTAACATCGGGGAAGACAGATGAAAAACTTGAATCTACAAACCCTAAAGTTCGATCGCAACCTTGACAGCCATCTTGACTCACCTTTCATCGAAAAAAATGGCTTGCTGGAATTCAACCCCAAATTTATCACTCCCGAATTTTTAACAACCTGGACGTTTGAGACGCACCTGTACAGCGAACAAGTTGCGATCGACCACTTTGTCATCACATTTCCCAGCCGCAGCGCACTCGAAAACTACGCTGCATCTTTCCGCCCCTTCGGCGCCAAAACAGTCGAAGGCCCAGACTTATTCCCGATCAACTTTTGTGCGGAAAACATTAACGTTCCCTCCGATTTGTGGCTGCATTTAATGACCTTATTAATGCCAGCGGGCGGCTTAGTAGTATTAGATGCGCCCCACGCAGCCGGCGACCAAAAAAACCGCTTTCAGCAAGAAAGAGGATTAGCAGCAGTTCACCACGTTGCGATTCGAGTCGAAAACGTGCAGAATGCTGCTATCATATGGCAAAATAAAAACTTCAAACCCCTGTCCGATCGACCCTTAGATTACGGCTCATTAACCCAGTGGTTTCTGCAAAACCCCGCCGGACAAATTATCGAATTAATCGAGCGCCACCCCGGGAACAACGCCACTTTCGACTGCCAAAATATATCTGGTTTGCGCCTCAGTGAAGTCGCCAGTCAGTAGGACAGGCAAGATGCCGGCACCACAATTAACAATTACCCATTTCCCATGACAAAATATATGGTCGCATTAAAAATCCCCAAAGTTACAATTCAACCCCCGGCATTCAACTCAATTGAAGAAGAACGCCGCCACCGCAAACAGCGTTTAGCCGCCGCATTTCGATTATTTGCCCGCTTCGGATTCAGCGAAGGAATTGCCGGACACATCACCGTCCGCGACCCCGAACACCTCGACCATTTCTGGGTCAATTCTTTTGGAATGCACTTTAGTTTAATTCGAGTTAGCGACCTAATTTTAGTCAACCACAAAGGCGAAGTTGTTGAAGGAAATAAACCCGTAAATGAAGCAGCATTTGCCATTCATTCCCAAGTGCACAGCGCCCGCCCCGACGTAATCGCAGCAGCGCACGCTCATTCTCCATACGGCAAAAGTTGGTCGAGTTTGGGCCGCCTGCTTGACCCGCTGACGCAAGATGCTTGTTCTTTTTATGAAGACCAAGCTTTATTTGACGATTACACCGGAGTTGTTTTGGAAATCGAAGAAGCTAAACGCATCGCCAAAACTTTAGGTGAGAAAAAAGCTATTATTTTACAAAATCACGGACTGTTAACAGTAGGTCAAACAGTAGATGAAGCCGCTTGGTGGTTTATTTCAATGGAACGTTCTTGTCAAGCGCAGTTAATGGCCGAAGCAGCGGGAAAACCAATTCTCATCAAGCCAGAATGTGCGCGTTTGACACAGCAGCAAGTAGGGTCTCACCGCATGGGATGGTTTAGCTTTCAACCGCTTTATGACATGATTGTGCGCCGGGAACCCGACCTATTAAATTAGAAACTCGGCGGTTGAAACCGCTACGCAACAAACTATCGTCCGCCTGCGCCGACTAAATAATAAAGGGGGTATTAAAGCCGGATTTAGTATCAGGAGTGCAAAAGTTATAAATTCATGCTGAAGCCGATTCCAACCAAGCTATCAAATCCTCTTGACTGGTAAAATCTAACAAAATTTCTGCTAAATCCTCCAAAAGTTGGGGAGATAGCTGCTGGATGCGAGTTTGACTTTGCGGCGAAATTTCGCCAGTGCGCCGCGCAATTTGACGCAAGATTAATGCTGTTTGTCCCTCAATTATGCCTTCTTTGCGACTTTTAATAATAGCACCACGCTGATCTTCAAAAAACATTTCCCGCTTTTCTAATTTCTCTAATTCCTTAAGGGTTAAATTACTTCGGCTGGCGATGGAAAAAGCTGTTTGAATTTCGGGCATTGATGCAAATTTTTCCGGAATTTCATCGAATAGGGGAGCATTTTTGATAAAATAAATCCAGCTTTGAATTAGGTTTTCGACTTGTTCCAGCTCTTTGTTAAACTTGGGCAGTTCGACAAATACTAATTCGATTTCTCTGTTATAATACTCGAAGTTTTCTTGGAGTTCTTTAAATACAAAATGGGTGAGAAATTTTTCTGTATTTTCAAACAGAATAAAATCGGTAATTGTTAAAGCAATCAGAGGATTTAATTTAGATTATCCTTCCCGAGGTCTGAGTTGAGTTGCGTAGGTTTTGGCGGCATTATACACTACCCGTTTAGTAAAAGCTTCTACATTTATTACCTGCATTTCGATAATCACAGTTTTGTTGCCTGTAATTGTGGCTTTAACATCCAGGTAAGTGTCTTTTAATCCAGTAACGCTCGGCGCGGCGTAAGGGTCAATAATTTCTAAGTCTTCAATGGTTGGCTGCGCGTCATAGAGCATAGCATTGAGGAAGCTAATCAAAATGTCTTTGCTCTGGGGCGAAGCAAAGATTTTTTTGAATCCAAATTCTGTTTGAGCACTAATGAAAGGCATAATTGGTATTTGGAGCCTTTAAATCACAAAAGTCCTTCCATTTCTAAATCTTCAATAATCTGCAAACCGCGCGGGTCGCCAACTCGCAAGAGCGAAGATTTAGCATCTTCCCGCACGCCCATGTCTTCATCTTCTTCTAAAGCTTCAATTAGACCATCGATCGCCCCAGCGTACACTATATTATTCGGCAATTCGCGAGCCAGTTGCCCGATCGCCCAAGCGCAGTTGCTCCGCACAGCAGATACAGAATCTCCCCGCAGCGCTTCAATCAACGGCGGAATCGCAGCAATCACCACATAGTAACCAACTTTTGCCATTTGACCCAGAGAACTCGCCGCCCACAAACGCACCGCCGAAATATCAGTTTTCAGAGCATCAATTAAAGATGGCAAAGCGCGGTGGTCGCTGCAATTTCCCAGGGCCCAAACTACCCCTTTGCGAACGTAACCGTTCCAGTCGCGGTTGAGCTGCAGAATCAGCGGTTCCACAGCATCGGGACTCGGATTTCGCCCCAACGCATAAGCCGCGCTTACCCGCACCAAGGGGCAACCGTCTCTCAACAAATTAATTAAATGCGAAATTGCTCGATCGTCCTGCAGTTCGCAAAAAGCCCGCGCCGCCATCATCCGGTGCTGAGGTTGCGGGGATTCCAGCAAAGGCAGCATTTCCTCGGGATCTGGTAGCGGGGGTTCGGATTCGTCAAATTGATCCAAAGGGCTTTCCAGTTCCGTGTCAGTATCAAGGGCGTTGGAGTAGTCGTTATTGTGCATAAAAAAACTTTACCGCACTGAGGATGCTCCTCAGCAACTCAGACAACGGTCAACAGCAAGTAGGATAATACCAGTAAAAGTATTCCGAGGGAGGAGTGAAGTCCTCATGTGGTTCATAGTGAGGACTTCACTCTTCCATAAAGTTCGCAGTCAAGACTTAAGTCCCCATAAATTCACGAAGTTTTCAGCTTCTTTATGTATTAGGACTTTTAGTCCTTACTACAAACAGTACCTTTTATTTTTCAAAGAGACTTGAGCATTGAGAGGGAATGACTTTGATAGCCTAATTTTTGATAGAGATTCAGAGCAGGCTGATTGCTCAGAAAGACTTGCAAACCAATTTGTCGATCGCCCCTTTCCCGCGCCCAATTTTCAGCATGAATAACTAAAGCTGCACCGACTCCTAAACGGCGATGTTCCGGTGCTACGTACAGCAAAAAAATGTGAGCGTAACGTTCTCCGGTGGTTTGGTCGATCGCATTTCCCAACCACAAACATCCGACAACCGATGTCAGATTTTGGACTTGAGATTGGGGATTGAGATACTGCGAGGGAAGCGCCGGCAAAATTTCTGCCTCTTCCTGGCTGTTTTTCTGGCACTCTACCCACCAAACCGGCGTCTGGTTAGAAAAATACTGCTCGACAGTTTGAGCCAAATGTCCCAATTCCCCATCCGGGTAAAGCTCTCGGTAAGTCCGGTGCATAAACTTTACCAGTTTTGCCCGATCGAGTCCAGATCCTGAGCGGAGCTCGTAGCCCGGTATTAGTTGAGCAGACATCAGCTCACCGGACACGCAAAGCGGAATAATTTACCCCCAAGAAAATTGGATTCACTACTGCCGCTTGCTTTTGGGGGATCGCTTCCTCAATCGGTGCCGGGGCAGCCATGTCAGCCGGCAAAAAGATGCGAGCACTGACTGCTACCAGAGCCGCCAAAAATACTAATATCGCTATAAATGGAGCAATGTATTGACGAATGATAGCCATAACCGCAAAAACTTGATTCTTGAGTTGATATTATCAAGTATACCATACAAATTTTGTCAGCTATAATAGCTGCCATTGGACACTTAGCTCAAGCTTGAGCGATCGCAAATACCAACAAACACAAAATATAATATTATGAGTGCCTCGCCTGCTGTTTATGAAGCTCTGGCTAAGTCAATTGTTTTTTTAAATCAAAAACAGAACGCGCAAAATGAAGTTTCGCGTTTCCTAGATACTAATGGCTACTATATAGATCGCATATTCGACGACCTAGAAACTGGCTTTTATGCGATCGGCTTCGGTTCATCCAATCCCGAAAACCCGCCAGCCCTGGTATTTAAAGGTACAGATTTCATCGACGGCGACGCTATATTTTCCGACTCCCGAGACATTGGTTTACCTGAATTTGAAAAGAACAAAGATAATATCAAAAACTGGCTGACAGAAATAGGTCAAAATACTGCTAAAAACCCCAGCAAGTTATTGCCAGATGTCATCGGTCACAGTTGGGGCGGAGCTGTCGCTCAAATTGTAGCGACCGAATACACATCTATTACCGGCGATATCTTTACTTTCAACTCTCCGGGAGTGTCAGCGAGTACATTCAACGCTTTTCGGAGAAATCTCAGCAGGGCAGGCAACAAAAATGTCACCCACTACATTGTCAGTGGAGATTTCGTCACCTTGTTTGGCGAAGCATTTATTCCGGGGAAAGTATTTATCCAAAGTTTTACAGACCCGAGTATTAATCCCTTAACTGTTTTGGCAAAACATCGAACTGAAAATTTGTTAACTACTCCGCCAGCGGGTTTTTTGCAGCGGCAAATTTCCGTAGAACAATTAAACAGTCCCGATTTTGCTTATAACAACGACTCAGATTTTAACGAGTTTATCGCTGCGATGAATTTGGCCCTGCCCAATGTGTCAGTAGCCATCAGAACCCGATCGGGTGCAGAGAGTTTGAGAACAGCACCAGAATTTTCTTTTGTGCAGTTAGTCAGACAAATGCAATACGGTTTAGCTCCCTTGCAACCAAA
The DNA here is from genome assembly GCF_013179805.1 of Microcoleus asticus IPMA8. Taxonomy (GTDB): domain Bacteria; phylum Cyanobacteriota; class Cyanobacteriia; order Cyanobacteriales; family Microcoleaceae; genus Microcoleus; species Microcoleus asticus. The sequence goes on from NZ_SRRZ01000010.1 coordinate 5,491, forward strand.
TTATTTATCAGGGGACGATCGCAACAATACTGCTACCGGCGGCGCTGGAGAGGATACAATTATCGGCAACCGCGGTAACGATACTCTCAGAGGCAATCGAGGTAATGACAGCATCACCGGTGGTGATGGCGACGACTTCTTGTACGGTGGCAGAGATAATGATTATTTCGAGGGTGGCAACGGAAACGATTTGATTTCCGGCGAGTTTGGCAACGATTTTTTAATTGGCGGTGCGGGGCGCGATCGCTTTGTATTGGAATCCGGCGGCGGAGCAGATGTGATTGTAGATTTTCAAGATAGTCAAGATGTAATTGCACTGTCGCGGGGTCTAACTTTTCCTCAAATTAGAGTAAGCCAAGGTGTTGACGGAGCTTTAATTACTATCCCGGTTACTGGGGAAATTCTTGCTACTCTCAGAGGCGTAGTGGCAAGCGATCTTACGCGGGTAGATTTTGTATAGCTTTTGTGCGATAAAAATTGGTAGTTTGGGTGGCACGCAAGCGGGGCGAGTTATTGTTTTTTGTAACAAAAAATTTTTGCTAAATATTCTCCTACAAAGCCACGCAATATGACTAATTAATATTGTTAATAAACGGAGTTTACAGTAAACTTAATTAAGTAGCTTAAACACTAATTCCCAATCTAACGACAGGAAATAAAAAAATATGCCCTCCTCCCCCGCCACTTACGAAACTATAGCCAAGCAACTTGCTTACATAGATAACAGCTCCCAGTTTCAAACTTTAGTTCAAACTGGTTTGAGCGGTGCTGGCTACCAAATCGATCGCACGTTTGACGATCCCACGACTGGATTTCACGCGATCGGCTTAATTTCCACCACCCCAGACAAACCGCCCGTTTTAGTATTTCGCGGCACCGACTCGCCCGTAGACGATGTTGCCAACGCAGACAAGCGCGGCGTCGGTTTTAACCAATTTGAAGCCAACAAACAAGCCTTAGGAAATTGGCTGACACAAATCAGTCAAGATACAGTCAAAAACCCCAGGCGCTTGCCACCAGATCTTCTCGGACACAGCTTGGGCGGCGCTCTAACGCAACTCGCAGCCACCGAATTTACCTCTACTATCGGAGATGTTGTCACCTTCAATTCTCCTGGAGTTGCTCAGAGTACAGTCAATTCATTTAAGCAGAAAGCCAGTGTCGGAAAGAATGTAACTCATTATATAGTTAGCGGCGATTTTGTTAGTTTGGGAGGAGAAGCTTTTCTCCCCGGAAAAGTAGTTCTTCAAACATTTACTAACCCCATTGTCAACCCGCTACTTGTCTTAGAAAAGCACAGCCAAAGCGGTTTGTTAACTGCTCCTCCTCCCGGCTTGACTCAGACAGAAATCTCTGTAGACCAGTTGAACCGCCCTGATTTTACTTTCACAGATTCAGATTATTTAGAGCTGTTAGCTGGGTTAGACTTTGCACTGCCGGCATTGGGAGAATCGCTGCTATCGCGCAGCAGTGTAGAGCAATTAAGAACCGCTCCGGGAAACTCCTCTTTAGGAAACCTTGCTGCAATGCAAACGGCTCTCGCTCCATCCCAAATTAATAATTTAGTAGGCGACGATGCCAACAATACAGCCTCAGGTTTTGCAGGGGACGATATTATCATTGGCAATGGGGGAAACGACACTCTCACGGGCAGCAAAGACAACGATATTATCAGCGGTGGCATCGGCAATGACCAGCTATTCGGTGGCAAAGGCGATGACAATTTGAGCGGTGGAGAAGGAAACGATACGCTGATTGGAGGAAAGGGTGCGGATCTCTTAATTAGTGGCGCTGGACGCGACGTATTGGTGTTAGGAGTAGGCGCCGGTACAGATACATTTATAGACTTTCAAAAGGGTCAAGATTTAATCGGTTTGAGCGGAGGTTTGACGTTCAACCAACTGAAAGTTACTCCAGGCGATTTTATAACGACGATTGAAGTGGCCAGTAACGGCGAAGTTCTTGCCAGTATTACTGGCATTCCAAGTAGTCCGCTAACAGCTAGTGATTTTATTGCGATTTAGTTGGCGGCTGGCAATACAGATATAGAGATATTGGGTAGTGGTAGGGACACAACAATGTTGTGTCCTTATTTTATCTTATGAACGCTAGCACACAGAATTTATGCTCGTCCGATGATTAAAAACATCAATATTCCAGCAGGGGCGGGTTCACCGAAATCTCGAAAAAGTAGTGCAGACATTGGTAAACCGGCGTTGCATAATTGCGGCATGATTTTGATTGTTTTGTGGGATGGGCGTCCCGCCCGAAGACGTGTATTTTCACAGCAGGCGGGACACCCCACAAGAATCATCCTCAAATTGTGCAACGCGGGTAAACCCGCCCCACCCGGATCTGATAATTATAGCGATCGGACTTGATATTAATCGAAATCGTCCAGTCCAGGCCGTGGCATAGCTGCTAATTTTTTCTCATCTTCTAGGGGCAGAAAGAAAATCGTCAGCATACCGGGAATCACAGCCAGCGCACTCATCAAGAAATAATTTTGATAGCCGAGATTCGCCTGCAAGTAGCCGCTAAAAACGCCCGGAATCAGCACTCCTGCAGCCATAAAAGCCGTTGTAATTGCATAGTGAGATGCTTCGTATTCAGGGCGGACAGTCCGCATCAAGAACACTGTATAGGCAGCTACACCGAGTCCGTAAGTAAATTGCTCGATCGAGTTTACAGCATAAGCCCATTCAATCCCCGGCTGATTGATTGCCAACAGCCAATAGAGCACGTTAGTTGAATTTTGCAGAATTGCCGTCGGCCACATCCATTTTTTCAATCCTTGTTTGGCAATCAAATAGCCACCTAGCAACCCTCCTATTAACAGAAAAATTACCCCGATCGTACCCGATAACAGACCCATGTCCGATGTAGAGACTGCTAATCCTCCTTTCTCCACTTTATCCATTAAAAATGGCGGAGCCATTTTAAACGTCAAGGCATCGCCTAACCTAAAAATTAAGACATAAGTAACAATCCAACCAATTTTATCTTGCTTAAAATATGTTTTAAATGCTTCGATAAAGCTCGTGGTTTGTTGGGGGGCGCCGGATTCCAGAGCGTAATTTCTAGGATAGGGAAGATACCACCGCTGAAAGAGATATATCAGCACAAACATAATCGCACAAATGCCAAAGGCTGTCGCCCATCCGTAGTTAAGCGCAGACACGCTAAAATCCGAACCGAAAAGTGACAGCGGAATGTCTTGATATATTTTGGTGTCGCCTGTATTTCCGGTGACTAAATGCTGTTCGGCCAGTTTCCCGGCTAAGAAAACCAATACACCGCTACCGGCAATGACAGCACCTCTATAAGCCGTGTTGCGAACCCCGACAAACAAGGCTTGCTGGTCTTTATTGAGAGTGTTTAAATAAAATCCGTCAATGGCGATGTCGTGAGTAGCTGACACAAAGGCGATCGCCGTAAAGATAACAAGCGATATAATAATCGGTGCCGGCGTCAATACACCAAAAGCTAGGAAAGCAAACAGAAAAGCACATATGATTTCGGTTGCTAAAATCCATTTGCGTTTGGTGGAATACAAATCCACTACGGGTCCCCACAAACCTTTTAAAACCCAGGGAAAAGACAAAAGACTTGTCAATCCGATGAGCTCGTTGCTGGTTCCCATACCTTTCAAAAAAATCACCGACATTAAATTAACGACGGTGTAAGGGAGACCTTGAGCGAAGTATAATACTGATACCCACAATCCAGCGTTATGCTTTTTTTCCATTGCAGAGATATTTTACCTAGTTACTTATTTGATTTACTGAGTGCGATCGACAATTCCGGTCAATTAAACCGCTTGCATCACAGTATATGTCATTCCGATGCCAGCGGCAGCCATATAAATAGTGTATTTTAGCATCATTCGGGCTCACAAATATTTTCATTTTTGGAATAAGCCTGCAATAATTTTTCTCCGTTAAAATGAACGAGGTAAGCGCGAACATTCTTTTCCCAGTCAGAAGTGTCATAAGTTCGCAGCAGTTCCAAAGCACTTTCTTCTATCTGATATGCCGTTTTTGGACTATTCACCGGACGTTCGGGACTGTCAGGATTAACAACAATTAAACCTGCATCAAGAAACTGATGCACCGTTTGGCGGCGCACAGTTTCCCGCGTATTTGGTGCATATTTTTTACTGTACTCCTGCTCCATAAATTCCATAATTGGTGTGATTCCCAGAAGTGGAGATTTTGCCGATTCCCAAGCATCCTTTGGCTTGAGGTCAAGCAAAGCCAGAAGGGTTAAGGCTGAACATTCGTTAAGCTGACCTTTTGGAAAACCTAGGGCTGCAAGTATTTCTAGAGATTCATCAATACGGTTCTTGATTGTCATTGGGCTATTTTCTAACGGATTGGTCGCGTTCAGCAGTTGTCTCTCGACAAGTCGATCGATCTCCCGCTGTGTAGGAAATATTTCTCCTATTTGAGTGCCAAGTAAAAGTAATTGCTCTACAGTAGGATACTTCAAATTGCGTAAATCCGTAGCATTAACTTGAGTGTGTCCGTTGAACAGTCGGAAAAACGCATCTACCAAGCTCGAATTTAGATAAACGGCTAATCCCCGCGCCAGGGTGAGGTCTAATCCGCGTCCCTGTTGGTGAAAGTAATTCAAATGGTTCTCAAAACCAACGCTAGAACTATTAATTTTATTGGCATCCCAGACAACTGCAACAATTCGCTTTTTCTCTTCCTTTGACGAGAAGCGCTTGCTCAAAACATAATGTTCGTTAGGTACGAGGAGTGCAGCAGTTTTTTCCGTGACAGCTAAAGCTTGATGCTTTCTCGTTGCTGTGGGATATTCAACACCGCCAGTGGAGAAGTGTGCGGGATAAATCAGCGGAACTGTACCGTTTTCCGGTTTTAGGCGCAAGTCAGAGCGAACGCGAAAATCTACAACTTTTCCGGTAGAAACTGTTAAGCCTAATTCCTCTAGGGTGCAAGTAAATTGAGCCATTTGCTCGACTACTTTCTGGCTGACAGAATCCGGTAGAATCCGAATAAATTGCTGGGAATCTTTGGGATTAATTAGGGCGGTATAGGGCAGTTGGTGAGATAAAACCAGGTCGTCGCCCGCGCTGCTGCTTGAGGTAATTAGTACAGTATTTGGCTGTTCTATTTGTTTGGTGGCGCGCACAATAATAGTTTCTTGCAGCACGGCATCATCGCGAAATGGCAACTGTCGGGATTCAAAGATGTGTACTTGGCGTAAAGCCATCATTTGAAGGAATACTTTGCGGAAATCTCGAAAGTATAAACCGTTGCAAAAGCTGCGGGGAGTAATCGACACTAATTCACCGTTTGGTTTGAGCAGGTGAGCAGCAGCAACTGTGAAGCCAGCGTAGAGATTGCTGGTTTCTAGTCCTATAGAACGCAGCAAGGTTCGGGCTTGGGATTTAGCGTCTATCTTAGCATAGGGAGGATTGATAATTGCATGGGTGAATTCCCGTTTTACTGGTTGTGTAAATAGATTTGGCTGCAACATATCGGCGCTGTCTTGAATAAAATCAATTTCGCGAATATCACAGGTAAAAGATATCCCAAAACGCTGACATTCTATACTGCATAATTCTAAAGTTTCCTTGAGGTATTCAATCAAAATAAGGTCAATTTCATAAGCTGTAACGTGCAGACTGTGCGGTTTTTTGGGGCGCTGGCAAAGCTCGCCAACAACGGCTGCTAACAGGGAACCAATTCCTGCCCCGGCATCTAAAAGCGATATATCGGGACAGTTAAATTCAAACATTCCTGCCATCAAACTTGCGACTGAGGAAGGTGTTAAAAATTGTCCCTTTTCTCCTCTCTGGCTTTGCTGCAACTTTCGGGTTGCTTCTTGGCGCCAGCCATCTACTCGATCGAGTAAATTGCTTGCAGTTGAGTAGCTGTTACCCGGAAGGGCTAGCGTTTGAAAGTGCCGTACTATCATTTGTTCAAAAAGTGCGATCGCCAGTTCAGTGTATTTTCGCCCAAACTTTCACCATTGTGCGAAAATGTCAAGCGGACGCTCAAACCAAAAGTCCGTAAAGGACTGTTAAACGCTCTCTCACACATTTCTGATGCGTAAACCCAAAACATTATTTTTGTCAAGCTTGTTCCTGATCGGCTTAACAATTAGTTTTCTGCTGACTCCTGGTTGGTTCTCCAACTTCCCATCCCGGGCGATCGCAACTATGCCCCCACAAACCCAAACCGCCGAATTTCGCGCCTTCTGGGTGGACGCCTTCAACCCCGGCTTCAAAACCCCTCAAGAAGTCACAAAATTGATCGCAGACGCGCAGCGGGCAAATGCCAACGCGATCGTCGCCCAAGTCCGCCGCCGTGGCGATGCTTTTTACACAAGTGCGATCGAACCCCGCACCCTCGATCCCAACGTTCCCCCCGGTTTCGATCCACTGCAAGATGTGATTGACAAAGCCCACGCCGCAGGCATTGAAGTATACGCTTGGATGGTGACGCTGCCAGTGGTATCGGGCAGCAAACTTCCCGCCGGTCACGTTTGGCAACAACACGGGCCTTCGGCCCCGGGCAGCGACAATTGGGCAATGCTGACTTACGGGGGGGAATCACCCGGTTTCCTCGATCCCGGCCATCCAGACGCCGTAGATTATACTGTTTCCGTCTATTTGGACTTGCTGAAGCGCTACGATGTGGACGGCGTACAGTTGGATTATGTGCGCTACGGCGGGCCGACTTGGGGCTACAATCCGACTGCGATCGCCCGTTTCAATCAGCAAACAGGTCGATCGGGCAAACCCGCACCCACCGATCCCGCGTGGATGCAGTGGCGGCGCGATCAGGTGACAAATTTAGTGCGGAAGCTTTATGTAGAAAGCCTTGCGATTAAACCGCGCGTTAAAATTACCGCCGCCACGATCGCCTGGGGCGACGGCCCGAAAAACGATGCCGGATGGTATCAAACGCAGCCGTACAAAGAAGTATTGCAGGATTGGCGCGCTTGGCTGGAAGAAGGGATCGTAGACATGGCGATGCCGATGACCTACCAGCGCGAGTACAAACCATCCCAAAAACTCGCTTATGACCACTGGATCGAGTACGCCAAAGACCACCAGTACAACCGCCAAATTGCGATCGGCCCCGGCAATTACCTCAACTACATTGAAGATACTCTAGGCCAGATTCGTCGCGCCGAACAGCCGTCTGCGAAAGGGAATAACGTAGCCGGTACGGTGCTGTATTCCTACGCTAGCAGCAACGTGTACACGAATGTGGAACTGCGATCGGGCGGTAGCGGTGATTTGCCCCGCCAGCCTTGGAAATACGTTCCCCAAAGCAACGACTTGTTTTACACCGCGCTTTCGCAGCCGAGTCAATACGTTGATGCTGCGACGGGCAAAACCTATGAAACTCAGCCTGTGTGGGCGACAGCAGCAGCGGTTCCCGATATGCCTTGGAAGTCGCGGCCGACTACAGGTGCGATCGCCGGAAATTTGCAGCGGTGCGTTCAAACTTGCGACGGTGCGAGCTTGACATTGCAGTCGATCGATGCTGTTGGCAAGGTGCGTCAACTGCGCGCGGATGGTAAAGGATGGTTTGGGGCGATCGAGCTTTCTCCTGGAACTTATCAGTTGAAAGTTGACGGTAGTCAGATTCAACAAACTGTTAATGTTGTCGCAGGTGAAGTCACAAAAGTGAATTTCGGAGCCTCTTAATATCTTTGTAAGGTGCGCCGAGGTGCGTTATTGCGATCGACTTACAGCGTATCCCGGGTTTATAGAACCCATTTAGGATCTTTTTCTTGTCTCACAAGCCTTTGAGGTATCTAGGTTGTATCTGGTTTGATGCCTGTTAGCTTAAATTCCTGACTCTGGTATTAAATCCTCTGGTAAAACGATTCCCTCAAAACCATATAGTTCGCTCAAGAAGATACCAAATGGGTTCTATAAAGTTTCTAAGATTTCTGACTTAGGGAATCTTACTTTTGCGAGTGAAGCATACTTATCTGCTTCAGAGCGATAGCCAGCCGCACAAGCTACGACGGTAGTAAAGCCTTTTGCAGAAAGACCCAACACGCGATCGTAATTGACAGGTTCAATTCCTTCCATTGGACAGGTGTCAACACCAAGCAATGCAGCACTGGTCATAAAGTTGCCCAGTGCAATATAAGTTTGGCGCGTTGACCAGTCATTGATATTAAAACTGCGGCCACCATCAACCAAGTCACTGACGATTAGACTCCGATATCCTGCCATTGCCTCTACAGTCCCGCCCCGCAGCTCGACAGTGCGAGCCATAAAGCGATCGACATCCTCGGCAGTGAGATTCTTTTTAATCGCGAACACGACATAATGAGAGCAATCAGTAACCTGTGACTGATTCCAGGAGAGGGGCTTGAGCTGTTCTCTAAGTTCCGAGCTGGTAATAATCAGAAATTTCCAAGGTTGAAGCCCATAAGAAGATGGTGTTAACACTAACGCATCTTCTAAAGCTGTCCAGATTTCTGGAGCAATTGTTTTGGCTGGATCGAACTGTTTGGTGGCATATCGCCATTTGAGATTTTCGAGTAAGTCTGTCGTAGTGATGTGATTCATTTCTTTTACTTAAGAGATTGCAATTAATCATGGTTGAAACGGATAATTACAGGCTGCTTGCAAATAATCCTGGTTCAAATGAAATGATAACGGAAGCGGTCTGCAAAAAGTAGCGATCAGGTCGATTTGATCCCCCGACGGACTAATTTTTAGCTAATCCCTAATCGCTTTCCAGAATGCTTGCGAGCAAAGCTTGCTGAGCGTGCATCCGATTTTCTGCCTGATCCCAAACGCGCGATTGACTGCCTTCAATCACTGCATCGGTAATCTCTTCATCCCGGTGTGCGGGCAAACAGTGCAATACAATTGCATTCTTATCTGCTAACTTCAGCAATTGTTCATTTACCTGATAGGGTTCAAACAAAGGAATCCTGCTTTTTGCTTCCTCTTCCTGTCCCATACTCGCCCAAACATCAGTATAAATCACTTGAGCATTCTTCACTGCAGCTTCTGCGTCCGCCGTCACAGTAACTTCTGTTTTTCCATTAGCAATATTCTTAGCTTTTTCCACTATCTCAGCATTCGGCTGGAAATCTTGAGGGCAAGCAATTCTTACATTCATTCCCGTCATTGCACAGCCCAACATCAGGGAATTAGCCATGTTGTTACCGTCGCCAAAATAAGTCAGCGTCAATCCTTCTAGCTTGCCAAAACACTCTTTTACTGTCATTAAATCCGCCAGCACTTGACATGGATGTTCGTCATCTGTCAGTGCATTAATTACAGGAATTTTCGCATAGTTGGCAAAAGTAACTAAATCCTTTTGCTCGAAAGTCCGAATAGCCAAAATGTCTAAATATCTGTCTAAAACCCTGGCTGTATCTACCAAAGGTTCGCCGCGGCTGACTTGGGTAACGTTGGGATTGAGGTCAATCACTTGCCCTCCCAATTTATACATTGCTACCGTAAAACTTACCCGCGTTCGCGTTGAAGCTTTGGAAAATAACAAGCCGAGAACTTTATTGCGTTTCAGCTTGACCATTCCCGATTTTAAACTGGCTGCTAGATCTAGCAAATAATTTAATTCGTCAATGCTTAAATCTGCCAGACTTAATAAATCTCGCCCTTTTAATGAGTCCATGCTTTCCCCCACACACAAATTTTTAACTGTGTCTTAAATCTTAGCCCGCAGAGGTGAATTTTGTTTCTGTAACCCCTAGTTGAGATCTGCGGGTAAGGTTTATGCGGGCAATTGCTCGATCGCGCGATCGATCGAATCGCAACCTTGTTCAACCGTTTCTACCACAGCCAACACGCCCCGCAATTCCCCAGCGCCGGGGAAACCCTTAGCATACCAGGTTAAGTGCTTGCGCGCTTGGCAGACACCGCTTTCACCTTTATATTCCCACAAAGCCCGCAAATGTTCTTTAGCACATTCGAGACGTTCAATTGGTGTCGGAGCTATCTTTTCTTGACCAGTTTTCAAGAAATAATCAACCTCTCCCACCAAAAAAGGATAGCCCAAAGTTCCCCGCGAACACATCACTCCATCAGCGCCGGTTTCTTCCAGACATCGCATCGCTGCTTCCACTGAAAAAATATCCCCGTTAGCAATAACTGGAATCGATAAAACTTCTTTCACTCGGCGAATCCACTCCCATTTTGCCGGGCCGGTGTAACCTTGCGATCGAGTGCGGCCGTGTACGGTAATCATTTTTGCTCCCGCATCTTCCATCCGCTTCGCAAATTCCAAAATATTAATTTCTTTGTCCGTCCAACCGATTCTAGTTTTAACCGTGACAGGAACATCTACTGCTTCCACAACAGCCCGCACAATTGCCTCGGCCGTTTCCGGATCTCGCAGCAGGGAAGAACCGCCGCCGTTTTTAGTAATTTTGTTAACCGGACAGCCCATATTAATATCAACAGTATCTGCTCCTTCTGCCACTGCTTTCTGGGCCGCTTCTGCCAAGAAATCCGGCCGGCAGTCAAACAATTGAATGCTAATCGGGCGCTCGTTCGGGTCAACTTCCATAATTCTCGGCAGTTGCTTCACGTAGTGCAAACCCGTAGCGTTCACCATTTCCGTGTACATCATCGAATCCGGCGCGTAGCGGCGCACCAGGCGGCGAAATACCAAATCGGTAACGCCGGATAAGGGCGATTGCAGGACGCGACTTTTAACTTCAAAATCGCCGATTTTGAGCGGAGTTGCTAACCTTTCTTTTAATTCGGGGGATAGAGCAAGCATAGTCGATCGCACTTTAATTCTAATATCTGTATATTATACTACACTTCAGATTGTTGACAGTTGTTAACTATATTTTTAGCCGATGATTGAGTGACACCTAAAAGTATATTTAACCTGACCGCAATGCTTATTTTACAGATCCCGATCGCCCGAATTTCAATATTGTGAAACTAGGGCCCAAACGCCAACGCCGACCCGAGTTAAATCTCTGTGCCGCTTCGATCTATCTATGGGGTGTGACCATTAATGAGGGATCTACCTACTAAGAGTGTTGCCCAAGTCATATTTTTATTGTTTAATTCTGCCCAATGCTCTGCCTGCCTTCGGCTCCGGCTATCTTCAGACGACTAATGGTTAAATTTATTGGGATTGTGCAAAAGCCGTACATCAGATCGTTTTAAACTACAATTGGTGGATTCCTGACGACGCCGATCGAACATTAAAAAAATTGTAGAGAATTCCTATGGACGCCGCAGCACTCTGGCAACGCTATCAAGACTGGCTTTACTATAACGAGGGATTGGGACTGTACCTCGATATCAGCCGCATGGGATTCGACGACGCTTTCGCAGCAGCACTGAAGCCCAAATTTGACAAAGCTTTCAAAGACATGGCAGCTTTGGAAGCAGGTGCTATCGCCAATCCCGACGAAAACCGCATGGTGGGCCATTACTGGCTGCGAAACCCCGATTTAGCTCCCACTCCAGAATTAAAACAAGAAATAGTCGAAGGCTTAGCACAAATCGAAAGATTTGTCAAGGAAGTTCAAAACCGCGATATTAAACCGCCCTTTGCTCCGCAATTTACCGACATAATTTCGATCGGCATAGGCGGTTCGGCCCTAGGCCCCCAATTTGTCGCCGAAGCTTTATCCCCAGACATTCCGCCCCTAGCAATTCATTTTATCGACAACACAGATCCCGCCGGGATCGATCGAATCCTCAACAAAATTAAAGACAAACTCGCCAGCACCCTAGTAATTACTATCTCCAAATCCGGCGGCACCCCCGAACCCCGCAACGGTATGATCGAAGTTCAAAAAGCCTTCGCCGCCGAAAAACTCGATTTTGCCAAACACGCAGTTGCCATCACTGGAACAGACAGCAAACTAGACAAATTAGCCAAATCCGAAGGCTGGATTGACAGCTTCCCGATGGCCGACTGGGTGGGAGGACGCACTTCCGAATTGTCAGCAGTAGGACTTTTGCCAGCAGCTTTGCAAGGCATCGACATTCGGGCGATGCTCGACGGCGCTAAAGTCATGGACGAAGCTACCAGAATTCCCGACATTAAAAATAATCCCGCCGCCCTTTTAGCCATGAGTTGGTATTTTGCCTGCAACGGACGGGGCGAAAAAGATATGGTAGTTTTGCCGTATAAAGATTCACTACTATTGTTCAGCCGCTACTTGCAGCAATTAGTCATGGAATCGATCGGCAAACAGGAAGATTTAGACGGCAACACAGTTCATCAAGGAATCGCAGTTTACGGCAACAAAGGCAGCACCGACCAACACGCCTACGTCCAGCAACTGCGAGATGGGGTGCCGAATTTCTTCCTAACATTTATCGAAGTGTTGGAAGACAGGCAAGGCATTTCCCCTGAAGTAGAAACCGGCGTTACTTCCGGAGATTATTTGTCTGGTTTGTTGCAGGGAACTAGACAAGCCTTGTACGAAAATCACCGAGATTCCATTACGGTCACAATTCCCCAAGTCAACCCTCGGACAGTAGGAGCATTAATCGCCCTCTACGAAAGAGCCGTAGGTTTTTACGGTTCCTTGGTGAATGTCAATGCCTATCACCAACCGGGCGTCGAAGCAGGTAAAAAAGCGGCCGCTGCTGTATTGGACTTGCAGCAACGGGTACTGCAAGTGCTCAAAGACGCTGAAAAACCTCTGTCTGTCTCAGAAATAGCCAAAAAAGCAGGAAAGCCAGAGCAAATCGAGACAATTTACAAAACTCTGCGGCATTTGGCAGCAAACGGGCGCGGCGTAGTTTTGGAGGGAACATTAGGGCAGCCTGCTACTTTAACAGCAAGTTATAAACAGAATTAAACAGTAGAATTAAAAATTAAAAGTGAAATTAGTCACTTTTAATTTTTAAGGTTTAATTTTTAAATTCCCCTCATGCCCTTGACGATTCTGGTTGCTGACGACGATTTCGCGACTCGCTTGTCGATTATCGATTATCTGGAAATTACCGGATACTCTGTAATCCCTGCTGAGAATGGCAAAGAAGCTTTAGGCTTGGTAGAGGAATTTCAGCCCCACTTGATTGTTACCGACATTACAATGCCCCAGATGGATGGCTACGAATTCGTGCGCCGAGTTCGGACTCGTCCCGCTTTCCGCTTGCTGCCGGTGATTTTTTTGACGGAACGCACGAGCACGCAGGAACGGATTCGCGGCTATCAGATGGGGTGTGACAATTATCTGGCTAAGCCTTTTGAACTCCAAGAATTGGGGGCGGTAATTCGCTCTTTGCTCGATCGCTACGCTCTAATCGCTCAGGCACCGTCTCGTTCCCCGGAACCCGAAACGACGCCAACAGAGGCGCGCAACAGAGCCAATGGCAACCCAGAAGCGGATTTTTTAACTCAAAAGTCAAACACAGGTGATTCCCTACGGGATAGCTCCGCTTCACGGGCATCTCCCAGCCAAAATGCCCCGAGTTTGACGCAGCGAGAGCGACAAGTGCTAGATTTGCTGACAGAAGGTCTTTCTAATATTCAAATAGGCTCCCGACTCAACCTCAGCCCTCGAACTGTCGAAAAGCACGTCAGCAGCTTGTTCAGAAAAACTGACAGCAACAACCGAGCAGAACTCGTTCGCTTTGCGATGGAACACCATTTAGTCAGATAACCGCCAACGCTCCTTCGCCCAATAAAATCACCTGCAATTGTCACACAAACATGAATAACAGCATGATTAACAATTACTTAAAAAATCCGAAAACTCTATATGGTACCGCATTAGCAGCTTCCATAATTTTCTGTATAGCCACGACATCAATGGGAATTACCAAATTTTACAGCGTTTTACAGGGTGGAGAAAACTATAACGATTTCCCTACCAACGGTTTCAGTCTCATCCGACTTCTAATTAACGGTTCCTACTTGATAGCAACAGTTACATATATTGTTTGGATAAAAAAAAACATACAAGTTCCAGCTTTCTAGACATTTGCAAGTATGCAATCCCCTTTCTGGCACTTGCGCTCATAGCTTATCCCCAAAGCAGTGATATTTATTTGTACTTGCATTACGGAGCGATGAGCTTACATAACATCAATCCTTATCTTAATAGTTCCGATACCTTCATTTCTAACTTATCTCCTTTCCTCCACTGGTTGCAAACTTCTACCTACGGCCCAGTTTCTCTATTCTTTTTTTCGGTATCAGCATTGGCTGTACCCATTAGCCCTTTACTAGCAGTTTATATTTTTAAAATCATCTGCGTCTTGGTACACGCGCTCAATGCTTATTTAATTTGGCGGTTGCTAACAAGTTATGAAAACCGTAACCTCATAACAATGGCCTATTTAGTCAATCCCATGCTATTGAACGAGCAAATAACTAACGCTCACCTTGACGTTTTAGTTGCTAATACATTGATTGTTTTAATAGGATGTATTTATTATCAACGTTATGTTTTTGCAATTTTAGCAATTTGGGTGGGTTTTCTAGTAAAAACCTTACCTATAATTTGGTTGCCTTTAGTTTTTGCTTTCCTGTGCAAGGAGCGTCGGTGGAAAGATTTACTAGCATCAGTATTGCTTTCTTTATTAATTATCGCCGTGATAACTTATACGTTTCTGCCAACAGTTTCAGCTTGGAGAAGTCTGTTAAATCCCGGAACCGCCGGGGCGACAGCTCGATCGTTTCACCATGCTCTCAATTTATTTCTGAACTTTTTGCCGAATGTAAATGTTGAAACCACGGAAATTATTCTATCATTCTTCAAATATTTTGCGTATTTAAGTTGGATAGTTTACTATGCAGGGACGTTGATTAAATCCTTCTTCCGCAAAAATGACTCGGAAATTAATTTGGTATCAGATATTGGATGGACGACTCTCACTTTGTTTTTGTTTGCTACACCTTGGTTAATGCCTTGGTATCCATCTATTTTGCTGCCAATTGCTGCTTTGAGTATCAATTCTCCCAAATTTGTATTAACAAGTTTAACTTTTTCTTTGTCACCCAGTATCATCTTGGGAGGGGGAGCTGGAACAACTCTGATCTCCCTAGTTACGAGTTTTGTTAGCGTTGTCCCCCCTACAGCATTGCTAATATTCGGGCGAAAAAAGGCACTTTTTTAAATTGATTGCTGGCGGCCAAGTCTTAATTTTTCTTGAGCAATCGCGTACTCCAACAAACCCTCGGAAGCATCGTGCAGCAAATCAATTACTCGATCGAATCCCTCCGGGCCGCCGTAGTAAGGATCTGGCACTTCTTTAAGGTCGTATTTCTGGCAAAAATCGCACATCAGCCGCACTTTATCTTTATACTTTCCTGTAGCATCCAGAGCAAGAATATTGCGATAATTCTCCCGATCCATCGCCAGAATCAAATCAAAATTTTCAAAATCTTTCCTGGTAAATTGGCGGGCTTCGCCTAACAATTCAATGTCTCGCTTCCGCGCCGCCAATGCCATCCGCCTGTCAGGGGGGCTGCCAATGTGATAGCTAGCAGTTCCGGCCGAATCGCAGGTGATACTATCGCTCAAACCAGCTTGTTCTATTAAGTGATTCATAATATTTTCTGCTGAGGGCGATCTGCAGATATTTCCGAGACATACAAACAATAATTTATAAGACATTAAATTAGTAATTGGTAATTATTAATTAGTAATTGGTAATTGGAAGGAAGAGAAAAGAAAATTTTTCTTTCCAATTACCTATGTTTCCTGCTTCATACCAATCAACCAGTCATTAGCTATCAAGCCGTTATTAAACATCCATCACCACTGACTAATGACTAATGACTGATGACTAATGACTGATGACTAATGACTAACCGAAACCGGGGAGATTCAGTCCGCCGGTGAGTTCTTCCATTTTCTCCCGCATCGTCATCGTAGACTTAGCGTAAGCATCCTGCATCGCCACCGTGACGAGTTCAGAAACCACATCAGCACCTTCACCGAGGGCATCCGGCGAGATTTCCACGCGGCGGGGTTCTTGGTTGCCGCTGAGAAAAACCTTGACCAAGCCGCCGCCGGCAGTTCCCTCAATTTCCATTACATCCAACTCTTCTTGGAGCTTTTTAGCTCCTTCTTGAACCTGCTGAGCTTTTTTGAAAGCTTCAGTCAGTTCTTTCATTTTTCCCAGGCCGAAGCCAAATCCTTGTCCTGATTTTGTCATAACTACTTTGTGATGGTGTGTGGGCTGGCAGTCTGCCGTTTCCGTATTACTTCAATGATGCCTTAGAAGGGAAACTCTCCCAGTATTCTAACTTCTGGCTCCAACAACAGCGACCACCGCTGCTCGACTTGCTGTTGAACGTGGCGGATCACTTGAAAAATATCATTGGCCGTTGCCGACCCGCAGTTAAGAATAAAATTAGCATGGCGCTGAGCTACTTGTGCGCCGCCGATCTGATATCCCTTCAGTCCCGCTTGTTCGATGAACCAACCTGCCGTCTTGGGACCGGGGTTGCGGAAGACTGAGCCACAGCTCGGTAAGTGGTAAGGTTGAGTTGTCCGCCGCTGGCTGAAATGGTCATTAGTTTCTGCCATTACTTGCGATCGGTCGAATCCCGGCTGCAACTGGAAAGTCGCTTCTGTTACTAGCCGATCGCCCCCTTGCAGCACCGAAGTCCGGTAGCGGTACTCCAACTCTTGGGGAGTCAGAATTTCCACCTTGCCATCAGGGGATAGGACGCGAGCGCTGACTAGAATATCAGCAGTACAGCCTCTGTGAGCACCTGCATTCATCACCACAGCCCCTCCCACGGTACCCGGTATGCCGACTGCCCATTCTAGGCCTTTCCAGCCCCGTTTAGCCGCCAACCAAGCGAGGCGGGGAATTGACTCCCCCGCCCCGGCTGTAACTTGACCTGTTTCTGGATTAAAATTCACCTGTTTGAGGTAGCGAGTGCCGACGACCAAACCGGACAAACCCCGATCGCTCACCAACAAATTAGAACCCGCACCCAGCAGAGTCACAGGCACCCCTTCAGAGTCAGCCCAGGCAAAACTCGCTTGCAAAGCCTCCATACTGCGGGGAGCAATGTACCACTCGGCAGGGCCGCCGACTCGGAAGGAAGTCAGGCTTGCCAGCGAAACTTGGGAGTTAATCTTGCAATCAGTTCCCCGCAAAGAAATAGGAGAATACACTCGTCGATTGTCCTTAACAGAGGAGTCATTCGAGATAGTCACCATCTTGAAAATCCTTAAAAATACCTGCGCTCGAAGACGTGGTTGAAAATTCATTTACCTAACTTATGCCGCCTCTTTGAGCGGCCCGCCAGATAGCAGTGTCGGTACAACCTGCACCGCCCTGGCTGTCGATCGACCTTCTGAGTGGGCGATTGAGCTAATCCGGGCGATCGGCTTTTTGATAAAAAGCCATAACCTCTGGAATAATCTGATTCAGATTGCCAGCACCCAAAAACAGAGCCAAATCCCCCGGTTGCAGATTTTCGGTTAAAAACTTACTTACCGACTCCAGGGAAGGCCGAAACTCAACCTCTCGGCCTTCTTTAGCAATCAAATCAGCAACTTGCTGCCCGCTAATCTCTCCTAAATTCGTTTCCCCAGCACTATAAATATCGCAAGCCACAACCAAATCAGCATCCCCAAAAGATTGAGCAAATTCTGGCAAAAATGTCAGAGTCCGGCTGTAACGGTGGGGTTGAAAAATCGCAACCACTCTTCGGGATTTGGGATTTTTTTCGCTACCTTCGATGCGCAAGCGAGCCGCCGCCAAGGTGACACGAATTTCGCTAGGATGGTGGGCGTAGTCGTCCACAAACAGGATGTCATTGTGAAAACCCCGCACCTCAAAACGGCGGCGAGCTCCTTCAAAGCCAGCAATCGCTTTGGCAATCGCCGAAAACTCTAACCCCAACAATCGACCCACTGCTACCGCAGCTAGTGCATTGCTGAGATTGTGTGTGCCTAGCAACTTCAACTCCATTTCCCCTAGGAAAGCTCCTCGCTCCCAAATGTGGGCCTTGGTGCTTTCGGCTCCGTACTCCACGCCCGAAGCCGTGTAGTCAGCACCGCTGTCCGGCTGCAAGCTATAACTGACATGAGGCTGAAGGCAGTCTTTAACGATTTGGTCGTCAATGCAGCCCACCAAGGTTTGGCAGTTTTGGGCAAACACCTTAAATGTGTCTATTACCTGGTCGAGGGTATCGTAATGGTCTGGATGATCCAGTTCCACATTCGTCACTATGCCAATTTTGGCTACCAGCTTGACGAGAGAACCGTCGGATTCATCAGCCTCGGCAACTAAGTAGGGGCCTGCACCCAAACGGGCATTGCCTTCCCAAGCATTTACCTCGCCTCCTACCACGATCGTCGGGTCTAGACCCGCCGCCATCAGCATGAAGCCGATTAAGCTGCTAGTAGTAGTTTTGCCGTGAGTCCCCGCTACGGCTATGCTTTGGTAATCTTGAATTAACGCTGCCAACACATCTGAGCGATGAAAAATCGGACAGCCCAAATCTAAAGCAGCTCGATATTCGGCATTTGCCGGGTGAATTGCCGTCGAACAGACTACTTGAGGTAATCCCGGAATTGCTTGGGCGCTTGAACCGTTGCCGTTGAATTGGAGAGCTTCGGCTGTCGCGACAGAAGCCCCTACCGTACCAGCGACTGCCGAGGATACGGCCCTTTCCTGTGACCCGCGGTCGGGACTGCTACCGTTAAGGGTCGTTTGAAATAATTCAAAATTGCTGGCGTCTTGACTCCAAAAAATATGAGCTCCCATTCCTTGCAAGCGCTCGGTTATGTGACTCGATTTAATGTCGGAGCCGTACACAGGCAACTTGCGTTTAGCTAGAATGTAGGCAAGGGCTGACATCCCAATCCCGCCAATGCCGATAAAATGAAATGGTCTACCGCTGAAATCAACAGAACTCGGCATCTTTGCTCCTCACACACCACACCACGCCAATAACACGCGATATCATATCAAGAATTGTTTTTTCAGGATACAGTTCGCTAGAGATTTTGTACAAAATTCTCTGCGCGTCCCTTGATTTGCGGGACTTGTAGAGATATTTGTCTTGTATCCTATATGACTTACTACCGAGTAGTTTTCCGGAACAGTCACAGCTCGAAAATTGCAGAGAACAGAAAACGGGGTCTGGGGTCTGGATCGATAGACTAATTTTGGGTAGTTGCATACTCCTGCATTCTTTCTATTTCTATCCGCCTGCTGTGCTGGGATACGGCAGCAAGAGCCCCACAACTTTTTTACCAAGATTGAGGGAAAACCCATAAGGATTTACAAACACTACCACGTATGACAAAATTTCGCTCATTTTATAGTCATAAATCTACTTTTACGGTCATTTTCTCCTGAAAGTCAGAGATTGACACGATCGCAGCTATAGTATATATTTTTACTTGATTGTATGTATACAAGTTATGCAGTTACTCGAAATAGTCGAAAAGCCATTAATCAAACCAATGATTGGGTTTGATCGAGAAGCCGATGGAGGCTCTTGGCAGTCCTTAAAATTTTTACCAATCCGCTAAGTATATCTACTGTCAAAACTTTTTCGCCCGCCAACAAACTAATGCTCGGGCGGTCGATAGCCCACTCTAAACAAGTTGGCATTAATATTGGTAAGGTTAATCATCTAGTCCGAGAAGCACTCCGACGCTGGGAAACCGGTTTTTTAACTCTGATTGAAGGTTTGAAGAACTAAGGGGGTTAACAAAATCGGTTTTAGCGTCTAGGACGAGTCCAGGACGATCGCCAAAACTCCGGTTCTGCAGGGGTTGGTCTCCGATGTGAAGCGAGGGTTTTGTAATAAACGAGCTTATGTTTAAAAGCGTACAAACATAAAATTTGCGCGATGTCTGTATTAATCCTGATTTTTGGGAAATATGGGGAAAATAGCGATTTTGGGGGGGACTTTTGACCCGGTTCACTGGGGCCACGTGTTGGTTGCCGAGACGGCTGCAAGTCAATTTGGTCTAGATCGAGTCATTTGGGTACCCGATCGCTCTCCTCCTCACAAGTGGCGCCCGGATTTGGCAAGTTTTGAGCGACGGCGGGAAATGCTCGCTCTCGCGATCGGCGATCGCCCTGACTTCCTACTTTCGCCGCCGGAGGCAAATGCCTCCGAAAGTTCTTTTGCGATTGACACCCTGCTGTATTTGCAAAAATTGTATCCAGGCGATCGCTGGTACTGGATTATTGGTAGCGACGCACTCCTTACTCTCCCCAAATGGCACCGGTGCGGCGAAATTGGCGGGTTGTGCGACTGGTTGGTGGCCCCGCGTCCGAGTCAGGGAGATTGGAAAACAGGAGAAAGCGGGGAGATTGGGGGAGTGTCCGAGTGGGGAGATTGTCCGAGTGGAAAACCGCTCGATTCCGGGGGGGACAGGATGCTGGTTCAGGCAAATGCTGTTGGTCGGCGAGTTGCCGAACAAATGGCTCTTTTGGACGTGGATATTCGCTGGGAGGTGCTGTCCATGCCTGCGATCGAGATTTCGTCGAGCCAAATCCGCCGTTGCTGCGCCGAAAGTCGCGACCTCCGCTACTTAGTCCCGGAAGTTGTCCGGGCTTATATTGCGGCCCATCAGCTTTACCAGTAACCAGCGGCCGAATGCCGAATGCCGAATGCCTTCTGGCTTGCGATTTCGGCCTTCTAAAAAAGTTCCAGCTTTTTTGATAAACACAAAAAGTTAGAAAGGATCGACCTTTGCGATATGATCTTGTCTCATAAGTCAATTCTTAAATTTTTCCAAAATTTAAGCCTGAGCAAGGGGCTGCCATCATTAGGAGGTACAAGGTGATTAGAGTCGCGATCAATGGTTTTGGACGTATCGGCCGCAGTTTTGCACGCTGCTGGTTGGGCAGAAAAGATAGCCAGCTAGAACTGGTAGCTATTAATGACACTTCCGATCCGAAAACTAATGCCCACTTGCTGAGATACGATTCCATGATGGGAACGTTGAAGGATGTGGACATCAGTACGGATGAAAATTCGATTATTCTCAACGGCAAGACAGTTAAATGCGTGAGCGATCGCAATCCGCTCAACCTGCCTTGGAAAGATTGGGGTATTGATCTGATTATTGAAGCAACCGGCGTCTTCGTTGACCAGGCTGGTGCATCGAAGCATATCACGGCCGGTGCTAAAAAGGTGCTGATTACAGCTCCCGGTAAGGGGCCTGAGGTCGGTACTTACGTGATGGGAGTCAACCACCACAACTACAAGCACAGTGACTACACTGTCATCAGCAATGCTAGCTGTACCACTAACTGTCTAGCTCCCGTGCTGAAGGTGCTTCACGAAAATTTTGGCATCGTCAAAGGCATGATGACCACTACCCACAGCTATACTGGCGACCAGCGCTTGCTGGATGCCAGCCACCGGGATTTGCGGCGGGCCCGGGCTGCTGCGATGAATATTGTGCCGACTTCTACCGGAGCGGCCCAAGCTGTGGCTTTGGTGATTCCAGAATTAAAGGGTAAGTTAAATGGCATCGCCATGCGCGTGCCGACTCCTAATGTGTCGGTAGTTGATTTTGTGGCTCAGGTAGAGAAAAAGACTTTTACCGAGCAGGTAAATCAAGTTTTCAAAGAAGCAGCCGAAGGCCCCATGAAAGGGATTTTGGAGTACAACGATTTGCCTCTTGTTTCTTGCGATTATCGCGGAAACGATGCTTCTTCGATCCTGGATGCCAGCTTGACGCTAGTTATGGATGGCGACATGGTGAAGCTGTTGTCTTGGTACGACAATGAGTGGGGCTACAGTCAGCGGGTGGTTGACTTGGCTGAATTAGTCGCCCAAAGGTGGGAAGCCTAGTACCCGAAGGCAGAAGGCATTAGTCATTCGGCAAAAGGTAAAAAATGCTGATATTTTTTACTTTTGAGTCGATTTCTAGCTGAGTTATTATTTCTGTTTGCGAACGGTAAAGACTTTTGGCAGTCGATAGTTGGCGAGTACAAAATGAAATATCGTAGGGAGATGGCAGTGCCGTGTCCCTACGATATCCTTATGCTGCTACTCCCAGCTATCGATCGAACTTTTTGCAATAATACTTCGATCGGGCTTTCGGGTCTGCTTGATGATAAATTTGTTGTTTGTTGGTAGTAACCGCTTAAACTTGCTCTGGTAAATCCTGGGAAAATCCCAAATATTAAAAAAATAAAAATTCCGACTATAAAAGTTAAAAACCTGAAAAAATAGCAACAGCTACGGTACAGTGTTGAAAACAAAATGTGATATGAAAAAAGCGTTAATTAGCGGTATATCAGGTCAGGACGGAGCTTATTTAGCTAAACTGTTGCTCGATCGAGGTTAT
This sequence comes from Microcoleus asticus IPMA8, assembly GCF_013179805.1. Taxonomy (GTDB): domain Bacteria; phylum Cyanobacteriota; class Cyanobacteriia; order Cyanobacteriales; family Microcoleaceae; genus Microcoleus; species Microcoleus asticus. Next base: position 27,748 of record NZ_SRRZ01000010.1, read on the forward strand.
GAAGTTTGCGGCACCTCCAGGGATGCCCAAATGTCTAGTTTCGGAAACCTGGCCCGTTTGGGCATCCGAGACAGAGTAAAACTAGAATCCATGTCTCTCAACGATTTTCGCAGCGTGTTGCAAGTGCTTGCCAAAATAGAGCCAGATGAGGTGTACAATCTAGCAGGTCAAAGTTCCGTCGGCCTGTCTTTTGAACAACCCGTAGAAACCCTCGAAAGCATTGCCACAGGCACATTGAATCTGTTAGAAGCAATTCGGTTTACAGGGGGGAAAATCAAACTTTACAACGCCAGTTCTAGCGAATGTTTTGGGGATACCCGAGGCAATCCAGCCGATGAAAATACGCCTTTTCGCCCCAGAAGTCCTTACGCGGTGGCGAAAGCAACGGCATTTTGGGAAGTAGCGAATTATCGAGAAGCGTACAATTTGTTTGCGTGTTCTGGTATTTTGTTCAATCACGAGTCGTCGCTGCGGCCGGAGAGGTTTGTTACCCAAAAGATTGTATCTGTTGTGTGCCGAATTGCGGCAGGTAGTTCCGAAAAACTGCATTTGGGAAATATTTCAGTGCAGCGAGACTGGGGTTGGGCTCCCGAATATGTAGAAGCAATGTATTTGATGTTGCAGCAGGAAGAACCGGACGATTATGTAATTGCCACGGGTGTAAGCTATCCTTTGGAGGAGTTTGTGCAGACAGCGTTTGTTTCTGCGGGTTTGGATTGGCAGGAACATTTAGTAACCGATGCGAGTCTTTACAGACCGACGGAGATTGCTGTTGGGAGGGGAAATCCGGGTAAGGCAAAAGAAAAATTGGGCTGGGAGGCAAAATATAAAATGCCTGATGTGGTGCGGATGATGGTAGAGGCGAGGATGGGTAAGGTTTGAGAATTTTTCAGAAAAGATAGCTCTTTGTTTGCAATAAATACCTGTTGTGAATTATCAGCGTTTGTGTACCCTTTTCAAGATGTGAAACAATGCAAGTAGTTATATTAGCCGGCGGTTTGGGGACACGTCTCCGAGAAGAAACAGAATTTCGTCCCAAGCCCTTAGTTGATGTGGGCGGGCGTCCGATTCTCTGGCACATTATGAAGACCTATGCCCACTACGGATTCCTGGATTTTATTGTGTGTTTGGGATATCGCGGCAACATGATTAAGGAGTATTTCCTGAATTATGAAGCTATGAATAATGATTTTACTATTTGCTTGGGTCGGCAAAATCAGATTACCTATCACGAAGAACACCATAAGCAAGATTTTAAGGTGACACTGGCGGAAATAGGGCCAAGACACCATGACTGGGGGGGTGAAACTTGTGGAGAAATAAATTACTGACGATCCTGAGTGGAACAGAGAGCATGGTACTGCGGCGGCTGAGTTTGCCGAGCGACATTCTGATTTTGTGATCGAGCAACCAGCATGGTATTTTAATGAAAGTGAGTTAAGTGAAAACCTTGTTTACTGGCCTGGATCGTGATTGCGGCGACTGTCAGCAGGAATGCCGGGGAAAACTGTAAAATTAGATTTGCGGGAACCAATGGTGATCGCTTTCAATCCTTATAAGCTGATGGAAATGAGCTTTAGTGAAGGCAATAAAGCTCCAGAAAAGCAAAATACACACAGATATTTCAGAGAACAAGCTAGAGCTTTAACCATCTTTCAGATGTACGTATTTCCCAATTTTAGATAAGGAGTAATGAGAATGGGTTTAATCAGAGGAGGAGTGCCAACCGAGCTAGCAATAGCCTTGAAAGAGGCATACAATTTGCAAGGTTTTATTGAAACAGGCACTAACTGCGGTGCAACGGCATTGTGGGCTGCACAGTATTTTCCAAAAGTTATAACAATTGAAGCAGCTAAAGAAATATATGAGGCCGTAGTAAACAACTACGGTCACTTAAAAAATATAGACTTCGTATTGGGAAACTCAAAAGAGCAGCTTGCAGCAATTGTACCCACACTCAAGGAACCTTGTATTTTTTGGCTAGACGCCCACTGGAGCGGGGGAATAACATATGGAGAATCTGAGGAGTGTCCGCTGCTAGAAGAGTTGCAAATTATCAACGATTCTGAATGCGATCACTTTATCCTGATAGATGATGCCCGCCTTTTTTTATCTCCACCCCCGAGTCCTCACCGTATAGAGGAGTGGCCGACTATTGATGCTGTTACCAGTTTGTTGAATTCTGGAAGAAGTCGGTATACCGTTATAGTTGAAGATGTAATAGTTTCTGTTCCCGAAGGAGCCAAATTACTCGTGGCTCAGTATAGTCAGGAAGTTAGCACAAAGGCATGGGAAAATCAAGTGCACTCGCTCCAACAGCCAGCACATGCATTGCCTGAAAAACCGGCAAAACCTAGAGCCGGAGCCAAGACAACCTTGCACAGCGGCGAATTGCTGTGTATCGAAAGATTCATCTCATCCGGGCAAGTAGTTTTTGATGTAGGTGCCAATGTTGGCAGTTGGACGGAGGAAGTATTTAATCAATTTCCTAAAACAGAGATCCACCTATTTGAACCAGTTCCTAAAATTTACAAAATTCTTTTACAAAATTTAGCAGAAGGAATTTGTAATAGTCAAATTATTGCCAATAACTATGCGCTAGGGAAACAAGAAGAATCAAATCAGTTTGCTTATTACCAGGAGTCTCCGGAATGGAGTACATTTTACCGGAGGTTGCAGGCGGAAAAGGAATATGATATTAAGCAACCTCAAATTCTAAATGTTTTGACAACTACTATAGATAATTACTGTCAAAGACAAGAAATTAGCCACATTAATTTTTTAAAGATAGATGTGGAAGGTGGCGAATTAGATGTACTAGAGGGAACCCAAAATTTATTAAGTAAGGGAAAAATTGATTACATTCAATTTGAATACGGTGGCACTTACATAGACTCGAAAAAAACTCTAAAACAAGTTTTTGAATATTTTCAAAATTTGCGGTATGGAATATTTAAGATTCAACCAGATGGATTAGAGTATTGCCATAATTTTCAGCCAGATTATGAAAATTATCAGTGGAGCATTTTCTTAGCAGTAAACGAACGTTTTCGATCGACAGTTTTGGGTGAAGCACCCCAAATGCTGGATTTACAGCAACTTTGTACGCAGCATTCCATCGTTCCGCGAGGTGTTGTTCACGTTGGAGCCCACGAAGGTCATGAAACAGGATTGTACCAAGCAATGGGCGTGCAAAAGGTATTGTATATCGAAGCTAATCCAGAAGTGTTTGAAAGATTGCAGATAAAAATAGCAGAATTCCCCAACGTGCAAGCAGTTAATTGTGCTGTGAGCGATCGAAATGGCACGGTGAACTTGCACGTCACTTCAATGGATCAAAGCAGTTCGATTTTGCCGTTAAAGCTTCATGCAGAGATTTATCCCACCATTCAGGAAACTCACCAAGTAACAGTAGAATCAAAAACTCTAGATACCCTGCTGCAAGAACTGGAATTGGAAGCGGCGGATTTTAATATCATCAACATAGATATCCAAGGTGCAGAACTTTTGGCTTTGCAAGGAGCGACTAATTTACTAAAATATGTAGAAGCAATTAACACAGAAGTAAATTACGAAGAACTGTACGAAGGCTGCGCCTTGATTGACCAAATTGACGAATTTTTGGAGAATTACGGTTTCGATCGTGCTGCAACAACAACCCCGCTTCACCCGTCTTGGGGGGATGCGTTTTATGTCAAAAAGCCAGCCGTTACTATGTCGGAACTGGACATCAATCGATTTGGAAACCAGATATTTGAGTACGCTTTTTTAAGAATCTATGCCAAACAGCATAATCTCCGGTGCGAGACACCTGCTTGGATCGGACAATATCTATTTGGTCATCAAGACCAGCCGCTTTCTCAGAAATTACCTCAAATTCAAGAAGTTAGGCAACAAGATGGAACATTTTCTGTTTGGTTTGCAGAAGCTATCATCCCCAAGTCGCCAACAATTTACAAAAATGTAGACTTTTCGGGTTACTGCCAGTACCACACAAAATATTACGCTCCCTACAAAGATTACGTGCGCTCGTTATTTAAACCAGCGACAGAAGTTGAAACAAAAATGCAAGCTGCGATCGCTTGCCTGCGTTCTCTAGGCAAAACAGTTGTAGGTCTGCACCTTCGCCGCGGGGACTACAGCCACTTTAATACAGTACCTTTCTTACCAGCACCTAGCGAATGGTATAAAGAGTGGCTCAGGGGTCTCTGGGAAAGGCTGGACGAACCTGTACTATTCATTGCTAGCGACGAAATTGGAAAAGTTATCGGAGATTTTGCAGAATACAACCCAGTAACAGCACTAGATTTAGGTGCTAATGTGTCGGAAGCAGACTTTTATTCAGATTTTTACATATTGAGCCAGTGCGATGTTGTCGCTATATCAAATAGCAGTTTTTCGTTTGCAGCGTGTATGCTTAACGAAACAGGCAAGTTCTTCTTTCGTCCGGACTGGTCAACAGAGAAACTAATCCCCTTCGATCCTTGGAATAGCGAGCCTCTTTTGTGGGAGAACCCGAAGAAAAAATTAAACAGCGATTCAATACCAGAAGAATTTAAACTAAACGACGTACAATTTCTGCTAACCAATTATCACCTCAGCGATGAAGAGTTTTTGCAAGCAGCTTACCGTAAATATTTGCTCCGCTATCCAGATGAAGCAGGCAAACAGTGGTATATCAAGCTCCTCGCGGACAAGAGCATTACGCGCAGAACAATTCTCGCCGGAATGCAACAATCAGTAGAATTTAAGTGGGTGTGGGAACCGATCGCCTCAGCTTCTGAAGAGGAAACTTACTGGCATGTGGGAGCTCAATGGGCAAAACAAGCCCAATGGGATAAGGCGATCGCCGCCTATCACCAGGCAATTCGGTCAAAATCAGACCTCGTGCTAGCCTACAGTCGTTGGGCCGACAATCTAGCCACCCAGAACCAACCCGATGCACAGGTGGCTCTGAGAGCGAAATTTTTCAAAGCCTTACTAAATCAACCCGACTCAGCGGAATTGTACGCTTGTTTAGGGAAACTCCTAGCAGCAAGGGGCAAGGCAGGTGAGGCCATACAGGCATACCAAAAGTCGCTCTTAATTCAATCTGACTCCCCCGACGCAGCTCAAATTTACTTCGATTTAGGGAAAGCGCAAGCACAGCAAAATCAACTTGATGAGGCAATTACCTCATACCATAAAGCTATTCAGCAGCACCCTGAATGGGCGGAAATTTACTTCTATATCGGGCAAGCACTAGCACAGCAAAACAAACTTGATGAGGCAATTACCTCCTATCAAAAAGTCATTCAGCAGCATCCTGAATGGGCGGAAGTTTACTTGTATATAGGACAGGCAAAGTCACACCAGAAAAATTTTGACGAAGCAATTAAATTTTACCAAAAATCTATCCAAATAGATCCAGAATATGTTGAGGCTTATCTGCTATTGGGAGGCTTACTTCATGCACAATCTAAGTTCGATGAAGCTATTTCGTGTTTCCAAGACCTAATCGATTTAGAACATCACAGGTTTGGTTCGATCGCCCACACTTATATAGGCAGTATTCTCCAACAGCAAGGCAAACAGGAAGAAGCTAACTTGTATTTTCAAAAAGCACAGCCTGTTGCACTTCCGCAAGGGTGTGATGGCACTGTGCGGGAGTGGGTACTTGCATCTCCATTAAAGCAAACTAACTACATAGAACTCCACTCTCCCCATCACTTCTCGCTCTCAGCACCGCCGCAAACAATAGATAGAGCTTTCTATCCGATATTGAATAGTAGTTGGTGGAGTCAATTTGAGTCGCCCGCCACATTTGTAGTCACAATACCAGAGGGTCGGTATTGCGAGTACGGCTATAACACTAAAACTGCTGTTATCACCTCAGATAATCAGTTATTGCTAGATGTTTCTACCTGTCCTGGCATCCCCATAGATCGACATCCTATTTTCTCAGCAACCAATTTACCACTTGTTGAGCATATTAATGGTACTGTAGCTGTCTTATCTGTAGATACTGGACTCATTTATTACCATTGGATGTTAGATTTACTTCCGAGGATAGGATTGTTACAACTAAGTGGAATTGAGCTGGGCAGTATTGACAAGTTTTTAATTAATGGTTACCGATCACCTTTTCAAAAAGAAACCCTTGAGGTGTTGGGTATTCGCGCCAATCAAATCATAGAGACCAAGAATCATGCCCATATAAAAGCTAATAAATTAGTTGTTCCCTCTTATCCCGGTTTTCAGTGTTTCCCAACCAAATGGGCGTGCGATTTCCTCAGAAGCAATTTTCTTCCCCTAGCATTACCATCAAAATCAAGCCAGCTAAAGCGTATATATATCAGTCGGAATGCAGGAACAGAACGGAGAACAATTAATGAAGATGAAGTGTTAAATCTTTTGAATGAGCTGGGTTTTACAAGAATCTTCGCAGAGTCAATATCCTTTGCTGAACAAGTCTCATTGATGGCTCAGGCTGAGGTTGTAGTCCTGATGCACGGTTCAGCAGTCAGCAACCTTGTTTTTTGCCAGCCGGGAACTAAAGTTATCGAAATTTTCTCGCCCCACCAGGTCGTTCAAATTGGCGAACTGATTAGCCATTACCAGAGACTTGACTACTACTATTTGATAGGTTCCGGAATTCCATGTCCTCAGTTGCGTCAACTCGTTTACTACAAAGATGGTTATGAAGATACACTTGTTAACATTGATTCCCTGAAAAATCTGCTAGAGCAGGCTGGAGTCGCTTAGATGTAAAGAAACAGAGTTTAACTTTATGATGGAGTCCAACACCCCAACAACATCAAAAAGACAGCCAATCGCCTCCTCCAGATTCCCTGACTCTAGAAGTCGATCGCCCTGGTCCAAATAATCAATCAACGGCAGTTTTTTTGGCTTCCCTCTTGAGTTACTGTTAATCGTGCTAAGCTGATGAGCCAGTTCAGATTACACTAAGTTGTGTACATTTGACAAGATGTAACCTTAATGACCTGACCTTAGTGTAAACTGTGGTGGAATCCCGGACTATTGAGAGGCGATGTACTTGATGTTGCAGCACGAACAGCCTGATGGCTGGGTAAGTGTAACAGGTGAAAGTCATCATGCGTTGTCAGAACTTCTGGCGATCGTGCTTGATGCCAGATTAAACCGGCAGGAACATATAGCGATCGACGCCAGTCTTAATAGACTAACGGAAATTGCTGTAATATGAGCTGCGCTTGGGGATCATTTATGCGAAAATTGGGTTGACTTGCAGATTAGCCGAATGGACTCGGTATCAGTATCAATTGCGTCAATTCACACAAGTCTTAAAACCGAGTAAAATTAATCGATAAAAAACAGGAGAAGCCACAATGCAAGAATGGAAAAGAAAGTTTTTTTTTAATAAAAAAGAGTTTTATTACAATAGGATAAAATTCAACAATCCTACCGAAAGAGCTGTAGAGATACCTATTGCTTTTAACTTTCTTGCCGCCCTCAACAAACCAGCCAGCATACTTGAAGTTGGGAATGTACTATCTCATTATGAAAATCATTTGAGTGAAACGCTTGGTATAACATCAAGACGAATTGTCGATAAATTTGAAGTAGAAGTAGGGGTAGATAATGAAGACTTAATGGATCTGCCGTCTGACAAGAAGTACGACGCGATTGTCTCACTTTCTACAGTCGAACACATTGGTCAAAAAGGAGATCCTTCTGGTGGATATGGAGAGCAGGAAGAAAACCGCGATCGTGAAGGTCCCTTAAAAGCAATTGCTAAGATATACGATTTACTGGCTCCTGATGGCAAAGCTTTGATTACCGTTCCTTTTGGAAAACTTATAGATGGGGAATGGTATATTCAGTTTAGTAAAGAGTATTTGTATCTCTTAGCTAAAAAATATGGAATTCCTAAAGAGGCTGTCTCAGTTAATTGCTTAAAGCTAATAGACAGAGAAACAACTGACCGTAGTTTTAACGTGCTTTGGGAAGAGTTAGATGCTCTTGAACTTAGTTATGTGGAATACGGCTCGCCTTTTTCTCAAGCAAATGCGATCGCCGTTATCGAGCTTTCCAAGCTTTCAAGTGACTTTCACTTGGAATTAAATGTCGAGCCGAGTCCTCTGTTATACAATATGCCCTATGAGACGCGGGCAGAATTCGAGCAAAACAAGGCTCTCTTACAACAAACTCAGAGTGAATTGGCAGAATTTCAGTTGCAATTGCAACTGACTCAGAGCGAATTGGAACAATCCCAAGCAATCCACCAGGAGACTCAGAGTGAATTAGAACAATCCCAGTTACAACTCCATCAGACTCAGAGTGAATTAGAACAATCCCAGTTACAACTCCATCAGACTCAGAGTGAATTAGAACAATCCCAGTTACAACTCCAGCATACTCAGAGTGAATTAGAACAATCCCAAGCAATCCAGCATCAGACTCAGAGTGAATTGGAACAATTCCAGTTACAACTCCATCAGACTCAGAGCGAATTGGAACAATCCCAAGCAATCCAGCAGCAGACTCAGAGTGAATTGGAACAATCCGAGTTACAACTCCATCAGACTCAGAGTGAATTAGAACAATCCCAGTTACAACTCCATCAGACTCAGAGTGAATTGGAACAATCCCAGTTACAACTCCATCAGACTCAGAGTGAATTGGAACAATCCCAAGCAATCCAGCAGCAGACTCAGAGTGAATTGGAACAATCCCAGTTACAACTGCAGCAGACTCAGAGCGAATTGGAACAATCCCAGTTACAACTGCATCAGGCTCAGAGTGAATTGGAAAGATTAAAGTTTTCGCCAGCTAGGGTTAGAGAAACTGAGGTCAAAAGTCAGATGCAGTACAAAGACTTATTGTGGGAGGGGTGGTACGCTTATTGCAAAGGTGATATGGAGGGGATGGCTAGCTTTCTTAAAAAATCCTTGAAGTGCACGCCTTTTTCAACAACAGAAACAGTTTTGAACTGGTTAGAAAATTTTGCTAGATTTTCGTCAGAAAAAGGAGAGATTCTCGATACCAATACCTTAGTTAACTCAGCAGAATGGAAAGAATTGATGCGTCGTAGCATTAATGGCAAAACTGCGCTAACCATCCATTAGTAAGAGATTGCAAGCAAGCTATGATGACAAATTCGGGTTTCAATATTGAGAAAACTATGATTAAGTATCAGCCATTGATTGTTAATGACGAGCCAAGCTTAACCAATCCTGTCTCGCAGATGGCCACCGAGGCCCAGTGTCGATCGGATGCCTTCTACTATTGGTGTGAGGAAACTCGTCTGCCGCACGAGCCAATATTTCATCGAAAACTGTGGGAGTACGCCTATATCCTCCAGTGTCTGTCAGAGACGGGGATGATGTCACCAGGCAGGCGCGGACTAGGTTTTGGTGTCGGCCAGGAACCGTTAGTAGCTGTAATGGCGGCGCGAGGCTGCGAAGTGGTGGCCACAGACCTAGATTCAGAGGAAGCCACTAAGCAGGGATGGGCAGGTACCGGTCAATATGCAGCCACGCTAGAGGCACTTAACGATCGCGGCATCTGCCCCCCCGAACGCTTTGCATCCAAGGTGAGTTACCGCGTGGCAGATATGAACAAGATAGATCCTGATTTGGTCGGCTTCGATTTTGTCTATTCGTCTTGCGCTTTCGAGCACGTCGGCTCGATCGAACTGGGGCTGCAATTCGTCAAAAACAGCCTTAAGTGTCTGCGTCCGGGCGGAATAGCAGTACATACCACCGAATTCAACGTTTTTTCTAATGACGCGACGATCGACCACCAACAGACTGTACTGTTTCGACGGCAGGACATCGACCGACTCGCAGCAGAGTTGATAAGCCAAGGACACGAAATAGTCCTCAACTACAACACTGGAAGCGGGCCGTTCGATCGTCACATAGACGTACCGCCTTGGTCGGGGATACACTTAAAGCTTCAGTTGGAACAATATGTCACAACATCCTTGGGGCTGCTCATTCAAAAGGCTTCATAGATTAAATCGTTTTTCAATCATATTCAGACATTTCTACTCAGCCAAAACCAAGACGAATGTTAAATCATCAACTAAATAATTCTTTGGGTGTAAATTTAACCGGTCATATAACCGGAGATTTTGGGCTAGCGGAAGCCGCTAGAGGAAATCTCAGAGCCCTAGAAGCAGCCAGAATTCCCTTTGCGGTTAAGGATCTGAAAATAGATTGGTTACCGAACTCCGATACCAGCTACAAAAAATTTTCCGACGACAATCCATATCCAATCAATATAATCCAAACCAACCCAAATTGGGTTGAGCAGATTTTAGCAGGATACTTTCCCGGCATTGGTTCTGAATATTTCAAAGGCAAATACAATATAGGTGTCTGGTTATGGGAATTGCCAGTATTTCCTAGTGAATGGCAGTGGGCATTTGATTTATTTGATGAAATTTGGACTACCAGTAATTTTTGTGCAGAAGCATTTTCCGCTGTCTCCCAAGTTCCTGTCCTCAAAATTCCTGTTAGCCTCGCTTTCCCGCAACCTCTATTAACAAGAGAAAACCTAAACTTACCCAAAGATAAGTTTATTTTTCTTTTCATGTTTGACTTTGGTAGTTCCTTTGAACGGAAAAATCCCTTTGCCACCGTTGAGGCATTTAAACGAGCTTTTGGTAAATCTAATCCAGATGTTTTACTCGTTCTCAAGTTTGCCAATGCTCATCTTTTTCCGCAACGGCGGCAGGAACTAATTGATTTAGCTGAGGGTTGGTCATCTCTTCAGTTTATAGACGGACATTTGAAAAAAGAAGAGATTCACGGCTTGGTTAATAGTTGTGACTGTTATGTGTCTCTGCATCGGGCTGAAGGATTCGGTTTAACAATGTCGGAAGCCATGTACTACGGCAAGCCCGTAATAGCCACCGCCTATTCATCTAATATGGAATTTATGAATGTTGGCAATAGTTTTCCGGTTAAATACGAACTGGTGACAACAACTGAAGATTATGGATCTTACCCCAAAGGCAGTGTCTGGGCGGAACCAGATATTGCTCATGCTGCGTCTCTCATGCAGTCTGTATTTGAGAATTATCAGGAAGCTCAGAAAATAGGAAAAATAGCAGCCAAGGAAATCAGGTCTTTATTAAATCCTCAAGCTGTAGGTATAAAAATAAAAAATCGCCTTGAATTTATCATCGCACATCTAAATCATACCCAGTTGTCAAATCGGTTCCATGAACTTCAGACAGAAAGAGATCTATTGGCTCGTCAAGCCCAAGCTTGGAGGCAGACAGCATTACAGGTACAGAAAGAGTTAGCAAAATACTCCTAATTTCAACGATAAGAGCCCTGAATTCTCAAGCATTTATTCTAGATATTTGTTAAGTAAAAGACGAACAATGTTAAATCCAACCCTAGATCCTAATTTCGGCATCAACTTTATAGGACACCTGAGTGGTGAATATGGTCTGGGAGAAGGTTCGAGGGCCACTCTCAGAGCGATCGAAGCTGCTGGCATTCCCTTTGCACTGAAAGATATTAAAGTAGATTGGCATCGAAATTTAGATAACAGCTACACAAGTTTTTCCGAGCAAAATCCCTATCCCATTAACCTAATTCACACTCTGCCAGAACCCGTTGTTTTCAACATGGTCGATCGCGAGTGCTTTAAAGGTCGATACAATATTGGCTTCTGGGCTTGGGAACTGCCGATATTTCCTCCAGGGTGGCTGTACGCTTTTTCTTTATTTGACGAGATATGGACTTATAGCAATTACTGTGCTGAAGCGATCGCGCCCGTATCCCCCGTCCCTGTGATTAAGATGATGTCCAGCCTTGAATTTCCCGAACCGTCATTTGAGAGAGAAGCATTAGGGTTACCCAAAGACAAATTTATTTTTTTGTTCATGTTTGACTTCCACAGTACAATAGGTCGCAAAAATCCCTTTGCTACTTTGGAGGCATTTAAGCGAGCTTTTGCTCAATCGAATGAAGATGTCTTACTGGTACTCAAGTTTTCTAATGGCAACTTTTTCCCCAAAGAGCGAGACCAACTCAAAGCGCAAGCTGAGGGCTGGCCAGTTCACTTTATAGATGGGCATTTAAAGAGAGAAGAACTTCATGCTTTAGTTGCCAATTGTGACTGCTATGTTTCCCTGCACCGGGCCGAAGGGTTTGGTTTGACAATGGCGGAAGCGATGTACTACGGCAAACCCGTAATTGCGACTGGCTACTCATCTAATATGGAATTTATGAATGTCGGCAATAGTTTTCCAGTAAAATATGACATAGTGACGCTGACAGAAGATTATGGGCCTTACTTTAAAGGTAATTACTGGGCAGATCCCCATATCGCTCATGCAGCATCATTAATGCAGTATGTTGTTGAAAATGCCCAGGAAGCACAACAAGTAGGAGCGAGAGCAGCTCAAGAAATCAAGTCTTTACTGAGTCCTCAACTTCAAGGCCTCAAAATCAAAAATCGGTTGGAAATCATTAGAAACAGAATGAACCAATCTACAAACTGGTCAACGCGAATCCATCAGATGCAGCAAGAGACGGCTTTGGCTCATTCTCAAATCCAAGTTTGGCGGCAGACAACACAGCAAGTTCAATCAGAGCTAGCGCAACACCACAGGCTTGCTAAGACTTAAAAAGTTTAATTTACTGTAGATATTTGTTATTAGGAGTTCAATCATGTTCAACAACACAAATTTTAAGTTTGGAGTTAATATTATCGGTCATGTGAGTGGCGAGTTTGGCTTGGGCGGGGGTGTGCGAGGGACGATCAGAGCGATAGAAGCAGCTAACATTCCTTTTACAATAAAGGATCTGAAAGAAGATTCGCAACGCAACTTAGATTCTACATACACCAATTTTTCCAGCGATCATTCTTATCCCATTAATATCGTCCATACCAACCCGCACGAGTCCTTGTTGAATTGTATCGAGCCTGAATGTTTTAATAATCGCTATAATATTGGTTTTTGGATTTGGGAACTTCCGGTATTTCCTGATTTTTTTATGGGAGCTTTTAATCGATTTGATGAGGTGTGGACTTACAGTAATTACACTGCTGAAACGATTTCCGATGTCTCGCCTCTTCCCGTTGTCAAATTACCACCTAGCATTTATTTACCGCCCAACGAGTTGGGGAGAGAATCTTTAGGATTACCTAAAGAAAAATTTATTTTTCTGTTCATGTTCGACATGGGTAGCGGTTTTGAGCGAAAAAATCCTTTGGCTACCATTGAGGCGTTTAAAAAAGCTTTTGGGAAGTCTAATGAAGATGTTTTACTGATTATTAAGTTTCGACCTCATCCTTATTATCAAAATCAGTACGATCAATTAAAAGCACTGGCAGAAGACTGGCCATCTATTCAACTGATCGAAGGGCATTTGAGCAAGGAAGAGGTTCATGCCTTAGTAGATAATTGTAACTGCTATGTATCGCTGCATCGGGCTGAGGGTTTTGGCTTGACTATGGCAGAAGCTATGTATTACGGCAAGCCAGTCATAGCTACCGCTTATTCCTCGAATACCGATTTTATGAATGTCGGCAATAGTTTTTTGGTGAAATACGATTTAGTTGCAACTACTGAAGCTTACGGACTTTATCCAAAAGGTAGTATCTGGGCCCAGCCGGATATCGATCGTGCAGCGGAGCTCATGCAGTATATTTTTGAAAATTATCCGCAAGCACAGCAAGTAGGAGCGAGAGCAGCTAAGGAGATTCGCTCTTTATTCAGTCCTGAGGTTATCGGTCAAAAAATTAGACATCGCCTTGAATATATTACCAGGACAATAGAACAGAAAAGCTGGTATGAATCCCAAGCTCAAGCTTGGAAACAAGCGGCTTTGCAAGCTCAAAGAGAATTAGAGCGCTCAAGGTTTTAACTGCACAACGCTCAGACCAAATATGGCTACACTTATCCGCAACCCTAACAATCCTCTGCTCGCATACAGCAAATGTAGAAACAATAGGATTTATCGGGATTATCATTGATGAGTTGACTGTTCATAAATTCATGGTTAAAATGTTCCATGCTAGATTTTTCAATTGCCGTCGATAAATCGATAATTCCCTTGGTTTCAATGATTTTGAAGTTATGTTTCTCTAAGAGTTTGCACAAATCTTCCCAATAATATTCTATTTTGTGTTCGGGATGGATATACGTATCAGGGCATTGTAGCTTGGTGGCTCGCCTATTTGGGGTATCTAGTGCTAGCTTCCCACCTGGCTTTAATAATTTGTATGCTCGATCGAAAACTGCTTCAGCCTCTTCAGGGGTTATGTGTTCTATTGATTCTCCCGACCAAATCAAGTCAAAAAAGTTTTCATCAAATGAATCTAAATCATTCATACTGCCATAGACATATTCAATTTCACAACCTTGGTGGTTAATGTGTTTTGGCCACTCCGGCCCGGGAAACATCATTTGGTCTGGATGAAAGTCTAATATATAGAGCTTTTCCGGTAGATTAGAATAGCCTAGTTGCAATAAAGCACCTTTTTGATCTGAGGCCGAATAACCTCCCAAATCTAAAACAACTTTAGCCGATGGAAGTAGTGTTTTCACCATTTTCATTCTGGCACTGTGAAGTCTATGAAGACTTTGGTTTCCATCTCCTCCACCTGGAAGGCGTCTTTGAAATTCCTCTGACTCAACCATTTTTTTGATGACATCAGCTCGATTCAAACCACCCTTGATATCGTTTAACCAACCTTCTAGCCCATCCGGGTCTGCTTCACGATCGAAGATGACCCAATACGCCATCCACAGAAAACTTTTGTCGGTTTTAGCGTGAGTGGATAAAGTCTTTTGGATACTTGATTCTAAACGCTGGGCTTCTTCAGGGGTCATGAATGCTCCTTCAATAGTGTTCGGCTTGTTTTCATGGAAATAGTATTTCTGATGTTAGGTTAACCTGCGAAATACATGGCAAATTAGAGGGTAAATTAGAAAATCTTGGGTTCCAATTCCAGGGCGCGACGGTAACAAGCACTCGCTTCATCAATTCGCCCTTTCTTAGTTAGAACCTCCCCTAAATTATAGTGGAACCACGAGAAATCTGACTTGAGTTCAAGGGCGTGGCGGTAAGCTGCGATCGCTCCCTCCAAATCTCCTTGATGTCGCAGCATATCCCCTAAATTGTTATGGATATACGGATCGTCAGGTTTTAACTCGATCGCGCGGCGGTAACAGTTCATCGCTTCCTCCCGCTGACCTTTTGCACTCAAAGCATCGCCTAACAATTGGTAAGGTTTATACTCATTTGGTTGAACCTCAATAGCGCGGCGGTAACAAGCGATCGCCCGCTCTGTATCATTCTTTTGCGCGAATATCAACCCCAACTGCAATTGCGCCTCACCGCATTCGGGATTTACCTGCAACGCCATCTGATAAAAGACGATCGCCCCATCCGGCCAATTCTTGCGCACCAAAGCATCAGCCAACCCAACATAAAGGTCAGCATCATTCGGCGCAATCTCCAGCGCTTTGTGATACAACTGCACGTCATCACGATTCTCCTGAATCGCCCGCCCGTACAAACGCATCGCCTCCTTCAAATCCCACTGAGATCGCATCCTCAAAGCATCAGCCAACTTTTGCGAAATCCACGGCAAATCCGCCTGAATTTGCACAGCATGGCGGTAAGCGGCGATCGACTCATCCCACCGTTCCAGCTTCTCAAAAGCCGTTCCCATGTTGTAATAAGTCCAAGAAAAATCACTATTCAACTCTGCCGCGCGCCGATAAACATCGATCGCTTCCTCCCACCTTTCCATTTCTAGCAACACGTCGCCCAACTTGCTCTGCGACCAGAAGAAATTCGGATTGATTTCGTTAGCACGCCGATACGCAACAACCACCTCATCCCAGCGTTCCAAATTCACCAGCGCTTCTGCTAAATTGTTGTGCGCCCAAAAATGATCGGGATTGAGTTCGATCGACCTTTGGTAAGCCGAAATTGCCTCTTCCCACCTTCCCAGTTTAATCAGCGCGTCAGCTAGATAGTTGTGCGACCAACTGAAATCTGGATTTAATTCTGTTGCTTTCCTGTAAGCATTTACCGCCTCATCCCACCGTTCCAACTTCAGCAACACATCTGCTAAATTGTTGTGAGACCAGCTAAAATCTGGATTTAATTCGATCGCCTTGCGGTAAGCATTTACAGCTTCTTCCCACCGTTCCAACTTAACCAGCGACTCAGCTAAATTGTTGTGCGACCAAGAAAGTTCGGGATTATTTCTAATAGCGTTGCTGTAAGCATCTACCGCCGCTTCCCACTGTTCTTGATTTCTGAGAATTTCGCCCAATTCGTGATAAGCTGCGCCAGCATTTGGGTTCAATGCCACCGCGCGCCGGTAACACTCAATTCCCTTATCTACCTTACCTTGCTCGATCAAAGTTTTGGCTAAATTTTCGTGTTCCTCAGCGGTGCCCGACTTGGGGTCGATCGCATATGCCCGATACCAAGCCTCAGCCGCCTCCTCCGACTTGCCTAACTGCGTCAAAAGTTTCGCAAAATTGCGGAAAGCACCGGCAAAATCCGGTTTCAGGGCGATCGCCTTTTCGTAAGCAGAAACCGCTTGCTGCCACTGTTCTTGCTGCGCGCAAATGCTGCCGTAATTAGCATAAGCTTCGGCAAAATTTGGGTTAATTTCTATTGCTTTGACATAGCAACTTTTAGCTTCATCAATTTTGCCGCCAGCTTGCAGGGCGTTGCCCAGCATTTTGTAAAGCGGCGCTTCCGGCTTAATTTGCAGCGCCTTCTTGCAAGCTGCGATCGCCTGTTCCAATTTGCCCTGAGCAAAATAGCCTTCTGCCAGTATTTTGTATGCTTCTGGATCTTCTATATTAATTGTAGAATTAACTGCCTGCTGAACAGGCTGCTTAACTAGCTGCTGCACTGGCGGCTTAACTGCGGTTGCTGCGGGCTGCTGCTTAACTGCACCGTTTGTCGCCGCAGTTGCACCCGCCAAAGTTTGCTGTCCCTCGCTGCCGTTTCTCGCATTAGCTGCGTTGAGTTCAATAGCTTTGCGATAATATGCTGTCGCCTCCTCTAACTTGCCTTGTTTTTTGAGCGCTTCGCCCAAATTTTGGTAAGGAGTCGCCACATTAGGATTTAATTTTATGGCGCGATCGTAACAAGCGATCGCTTCGGGGAATTTTTCCTGCCGAAAAAAAGCGTCGCCCATATTCAAGTGTTCCACAGGCGCTACTTTTTCCGGTTCCAAACTAAATGCTTGATACCAGCACTGCTGGGCTTCTTCCGGTTTGCTAATTTGTCCGAATACTTTTGCTAAATTCCGGTACACTCCCGCGAAATTCGGCTTAATCGCGATCGCCTTTTGATAAAATCCGATCGCCTCCTGCCATTTTTGCTGCTGCGCGCCAAGGCTGCCCAAATTCGCGTATACTTCCGCAAAATTCGGTTCTATTTCAATCGCTTTAGCGTACCAGTGCCGCGCCTCTTCCATCCTGCCTTGAGCTTGCAGCGCGTTGCCCAAAGTCTTGTAAGCCGGTGCAAAATTGGGGTGAATTTTCAAAGCTTGTTCGCAGGAGGCGATCGCTTCTTCTAATTTTCCTTGGGATAAGTATATTTCTCCCTGTTGGTTAAATTGAACCGCTGTTGATTCTGTACTCACTGTTGATGGCATATGGGCGGCGGCTCCAGAGGCAGGAATTAAATAGGGTAGTCAAAACGTTTCACAATTATACTCGCGTTTGACACTAAGAGTAGCGGGCTTGTTCCCCCAATTCTTAATTTTTTTGACTCTCGGTGCTGGGGAGGAACCGGGATTCTCGGCTGATTTTTTGATTTTACGGCTAAATCTCTAAGAATCAGCCCGGTTTCTGGGAGATTTGCGCGCCAGTCCAGACTTTTGTACCTTCGGGTCGATCGCCCGTTTTGTAAAGAAAAGTAAACACTGCCGGTGCTTGCTTGTGGGATGCTTTCTTGTTGATTGGGTAAGGAAGATTGCACCCTTTTCTACAGGCTTTTTACCGGCGGGCTAGGAGCAACGGCCCACAAGAAAGAAATTCATTCTTTGTGGAACAGGCCCGAAAGCCTGTTTTTGAGCAGGGTGAAAGATGTGCGAGCAAACCCAAACGAGAATAGCCTTTTTAGCAAAAAACGATCGCCCTTTTGGGAGAAAGCGATCGCCCTTTTTTTTCCACAATTAATTAGTTAACAACTATTAGTAATTACTAATCAAGCTGCTGCCTCTGCGTCTTCTTCTGCGTCTTCGGCTTCAGAACCTGCTTGAATTCCCAGCACTGTAACAACCACCTGATCTGGTTCGCCGAGAGCTACCACTCCCGCAGGCAAAACTAATTCGTGAATGTGCACCGCATCCCCTACCTTTAAATTAGAAATATCTACTTCAATTGCTTCAGGAATGCTGTCTGGTTTGCACTTAACTGCTAGTTGCGTCAGTACGGTATCCAAGATGCCGCCTTCTAACTTGACGCCGACAGCTTCGCCGACAAAATTCAGGGACACTTCAACTTCCAGACTGTCTTGAGTTGCCACGGAGAAAAAGCTCAGGTGGTAAGGATAGCCCTTCCAAGGATGAACTTGAACTTCCCGGAGCAAGGTTTTTCCGCTCCAAGAGAGGTCGGGAATGCTGAGGTCAATTAGGGCATTGTTGACTACGTGCTTTTTGAGCAGGTTTTCAACTGTTTTGGCTTTGATGGTAAGGGAAATGGATTCAGATCCTTTGTGGCCGTAGAGGACGGCGGGAATCAATCCAGAGCGGCGGAGGGCGTTAGGTTTGCTGCCTTCGGCCCGCTTTTGACATTCTACTGCGAGTTCCATTTTATGACTTTCTGTTGATTGTTTTCACATTTTATCAAATTTATGCTACAGCGATCGAACTTAATTAAATTCGCTGAATATTTGATCGTAATAATTGGGAATTGAGAATTGAGAATTTGGCTATTCTCCGAATCTCCGCCTCTCCAACTCTCCCAATCTCTCCATCACTCTTTCCCAATCTAAAATCTCAAACCTAAAATGGTTTGGCGGGATGGCCGTCAGCAGAGAGCAAAGCGCGTTTCGGGCCGTGAATCGGGTCTTCTACAATAATAGTTTGGTCGCGGCTCGCACCGAGAGAAACGATCGCGATCGGTACTTCCATCAAGTCTGCCAAAAACTTCAGATAATCCAATGCTTGCGGTGGCAAATCTTCCAAATTGCGGCACTCTTCAGTGGACTGTTTCCAACCGGGAAGGGTTTCGTAAATAGGTTTGCACCGAGCAAATATCCGGGAACTTTTGGGGAAATCAACACATTTTTCGCCGTCAATTTCGTAAGCAACGCAAACTTTTATTTCTTCTAATTCATCCAAAACATCTAGTTTGGTAATTGCCAGACAGTCAAGACCGTTGATGCGGACTGCGTAGCGGCCGATTACCGCATCGAACCAGCCGCAGCGGCGTTTGCGGCCGGTTGTCGTGCCGAATTCTGCACCTCTATCGCCCAAAATTTCGCCTATTCCATCTACCATTTCGGTAGGGAAGGGGCCTTCGCCGACGCGGGTTGTATAAGCTTTTGCTACGCCAATTACGCGATCGATCGCTGTCGGGCCGACTCCGGTTCCCACACAAGCCCCACCAGCGATGGGATTGCTGGAAGTAACGTAAGGATAAGTACCGTGGTCTAAGTCTAATAAAGTGCCTTGCGCGCCTTCAAACAGAATATTTTTCCGCTTGTGAATTCCCTCATAAATTTTCAGGGAACTATCTACTACGTGCGGCCGCAAACGTTCCGCATAAACTCGATATTCATCAATTACCTCTTGGGGATTTAGAGGTGGCAAATTGTAGAGTTTTTCGAGAAGGACATTTTTACAATTAATCGTCCATTCCAGTTGTTCTTGCAACCCTTCCAAGTCCATTAAATCGAGCATCCGAATGCCAGTGCGTTCTGACTTGTCGGCGTAAGTAGGGCCGATGCCGCGTCCCGTGGTCCCGATTTTATAATTTCCCCGCTGCGTTTCCGATGCTACATCAATTAATCGATGATAGGGCATCGTTACGTGAGCCGTCTCCGAAATCATCAGCGAGGCTGTCGAAATATTCAGTTCCTCTAACTGGTCTAACTCTGCAATTAAAACTTTAGGGTCGATGACCGTACCGCAGCCGATGATACACTCTTTATCAGGGTAGAGAATCCCGGACGGAATTAAGTGCAGCTTGAAAGTCTGACCGTTTACTACCACGGTGTGACCGGCGTTGACGCCCCCTTGGTAGCGGACAACGATATCTGCGGATTTGCTGAGCAAATCGGTAATTTTGCCTTTTCCTTCATCGCCCCACTGGGCGCCGATCACAACTACGTTAGCCAAGGGTTTCTCGCGTTCAGTTCAGGTTGACACAATCTCCGATTATGGACGAATGCGTCCCAAATGTCAATCAATTTTAGATTTTAGATTTTGGATTTTAGATTTTAGAGGCTACGCCACGGATACATCGGTTCACAGGTCGATCGGCTACGCAAATTAGTGAGAGCCGATCCACAGACGAGTCCGGGGGCAACAGACCCGATTGTTTTCGGTCAAATTAATTTTTGTTAACATTGAGAAAATAGAGGCTTTGTTGCCATGACTTTACACGCTGAGTTGCACCGCCATCTGGGTGGTTCTGTCGTTCCTAGGGTGCTGTGGCGGTATTTCGATCGCCACAATGCTGAGATGGTTAATCGATTTCAAGAATACTCGGAGTTTGAGGAGTTTTACACTCGTCCGCGTAATACTCTCAATGAGTATTTGGAACTGCACACGCTGGTAGAAAGCGTTCAAACTGTTGAAACTTTGCCTTATTTTATCTATCGGTTGATGCGGGGCGCTTACGTGTTTGAAAATCTGGCTTATTTGGAGTTGCGCTATACGCCTTATTTGCGGACTCCAGAACATTTGGATCAGTCAGAACGCATTGATTTGATGGCAGAAATTGTAAAAGTTGTGGGCAAGGCAAGTCAAATTAGCGATTGTCCGATTGTTACCAGCCAAATTTTGTGTATGCACTCGCGTTTACCTTATGAAGTGAATCGGGCGATCGTAGATTTGGCGGCGCAAATGGGAGAGTATGTTTGTGCGATCGATATAGCTGGCGGCGATGATTGTATTGGCGAGCGTTTGGAGGAGTTTGTCGGATTGTACCAGTACGCGAGGTCGATCGGCATCAAAACTACCGGCCACCTATACGAAACTACCTCTGGCTGTTATCCCGAACTTTTGCCCTATCTGATGCGTATCGGCCACGGGATTCAAATTCCATTAAAATATCCCGAATTGCTGCCAGAAGTCGCGCGCAGGGGTCAATGCTTAGAAGTTTGCCCGACTACCTATCTCAAAACGGGGACGTTGCAGGATATGCGCGAATTGAAGGTTGTGTTCGATCGATGTTTTGAAGCTGGTGTCGATATTGCCATTTGTACTGACAACGCGGGATTGCACAACGTGCGACTGCCTTTTGAGTACGAGAATTTGTTAACTTTGGATATCATTGATTTTCGGCAGTTGCAAGCGTGTCAAGAGGCCGCTTTTCGCCATGCTTTCGCGTGGCCCTACGACGAGAGGCCTGTGAAAATGCTGACAGGTTTGTTGCACCATGAGTCTGTACCCGCGATCGTGAATTAAGCTTAGGCGCATCTATTTTTAACTGGTTTCTAGGCTCTGCCTAGGAACCGATATCCAGAGGAAGAGCCTCGCTTTCCCAGCCGGAAAATTGGAGGCAGAGCCGCCGGATATGCGTTACCAGGCAGAGCCTAGTAACGAGTATATAGAAAGGTTTAATTTGTTAACTAAGCTTTAATTAAAAGAGCCAATATCTATTTGTAAAGTTATAATAAGCGTCTGGCGATAGACAATCGGTAGCAAGCTATAGTTTGGATGCAGAAGCATCAATATAAAAGGATAACAAAACATGACAAATATGGACGCTTACTGGATGCCCTTCACTGCCAACCGACAGTTTAAAGCGAATCCGCGAATGTTGGTTTCTGCCAAAGATATGCACTTTACAAGCGATGATAACCGCTCAATTTTAGATGGTACTGCGGGGCTTTGGTGCGTGAATGCAGGACACGCGCGCGAGACAATTGCCGAAGCAGTTAAACAGCAGGTTTTGCGTTTGGATTACTCCCCGGCTTTTCAGATGGGACATCCGGGGGCTTTTGAATTAGCGGAACGTTTGGTAAAGATGATTCCGGGCAATTTCGATCGCGTTTTCTTTACTAATTCGGGTTCGGAATCTGTTGAAACAGCGTTAAAAATTGCGATTGCTTATCACCGGGTGAAAGGTGAAGGAACTCGCCAAAGATTGATCGGCAGGGAACGCGGTTATCACGGCGTTGGTTTTGGGGGAATTTCTGTCGGGGGTATCGGTACAAACCGCAAGTATTTTGGCAGTTTGCTCACGGGAGTCGATCATTTGTCTCACACTCACAATCTCGAACACAATGCTTTCAGCCGCAAACAACCGGAATGGGGAGCGCATTTGGCGGATGAATTGGAGCGGATTGTCGCTTTGCACGATGCGTCTAATATTGCAGCGGTAATTGTCGAACCCGTAGCGGGTTCAACGGGGGTTTTGATTCCGCCGAAAGGTTATTTAGAGCGGCTGCGGGCGATTTGCGACAAATACGGAATTCTGCTGATTTTTGATGAGGTAATTACCGGATTCGGGCGGCTCGGCTCTAGTTTTGCAACGGAATATTTTGGGGTGGTTCCCGATATTGTGACGGCGGCAAAAGGGATAACTAACGGTACGGTACCGATGGGCGCGGTGTTTGTGAAAGAGGGGATTTACGATGCTTTTATGAATGCTCCTGAAAATGCGATCGAGCTTTTTCACGGTTATACTTATTCTGGTCATCCTCTGGCTTGTGCGGCTGCTTTGGCGACGCTGGATATTTATGAGGAAGAAAGGTTATTTGAACGGGCAGATAAGATGGCTGGTTACTGGGAGAATGCGGTTCATTCTTTGAATGGCGTGCGGCACGTGATTGATGTTCGCAATCTGGGACTTGTGGCGGGAATTGAGTTGGAATCTATTGCTGGGAAGCCGGGGAAACGGGCTTTTGATTGTTTTTTGCAGTGCTATGAAAAAGGGTTACTAATTCGGACTACAGGTGATATTATTGTTTTGTCGCCACCGCTGATTATTGAGAAGGAACATATCGATCGCATTGTAGAAATTTTGACTGGGGTTTTGCAGGAGATGGAGTAGGATTAAAATGAGATTTTGCACCATTATCGCTTAACAGGCAGGATGCCTGTCCCACATTAACAGGCAAGATGCCTGTTCCACAAACAGTAAATTTATTGTGGGGTGGGCATCCTGCCCGCCCATAAAAGGCTTATTGATTATTGTGCAAGATATCAGAGTAAATGAACCGCAAAGGCGCGGAAGATGCTGTTCTTCCTTCCTGTTCTTCGCGGTTCGTTCAAAACATTAAAAAGCGCTATAATAATTAACAACTAACGACGAATGACGAATAACTATGGTGCAATTAACTGCAAAAATCTCTGCTAACGAGTTGGCAAATTTGGCTGTAGATTTGATTCGGAAAACAGGTTGCGAGTACGGTGATGTGCGTTTTTGCAGTTACCGAAGGCAGAATCTTTACGCGCGCGATCGATCTTTAAGTCAACTGTCAGATAATGTAAGTTCCGGTTTTGGCGTGCGAGTGCTTCTAGACGGCGCTTGGGGGTTTGCCGCCAGTCACAGCAAAACGCCGGCAGAGGTTGCAAGAATAGTCGCTTTGGCTGTAGAAATCGCTAAAGGCAGCCGCCTAACTCAGAAGGAACCGGTGCGGTTAGTGCCTGTCGAAAAATATGTCGATACCTACATTACTCCGATCACCATCGATCCTTTTTCTGTAGCCGTTGCTGACAAAGCGGAACTGCTGCTAACTATTAACGAGAAGCTACTAGCACACGGCGCACAAGGCATCAAAAAAGCTTCTTCTTTTTTGCAGTCCAGCCGCGAAGACAAGGTTTTTGCTTCTACAGAAGGCTCGCTAATTGAACAAACAATCTACCGCAGCTATCCCGGTTTTGGCTGTACAGCAATTGCGGGCGGCGATGCCCAAAGTCGCAGTTACGATCGCCCGCCGATGAATATCGGTTACGAACATATTAATCCCGATGATTTGTTGAGTCAAGTCGAAAGAGTTGCTGCTGAAGCTATTGAAAAAGTCAGCGCTCCCACAGTCCCGGCTGGTATTTGCAAATCCCTGATTCTTAAGCCGACAAATTTGTATCTGACTATCCACGAATCAGTAGGACATCCAACTGAATTAGACCGGGTTTACGGCTACGAATCTAATTTTGCTGGCACGAGCTTTGCTACTACTGATAAGTTAAATAAACTGCAATACGCTGCACATTGGGTGAATTTTAAGTGCGATCGCACTCAACCAGGCGGCCGCGGTACAATGGGTTACGATGATGAGGGCGTAAAATCACAAGATTGGTACGTTGTCAAGGATGGAATTTTAGTTGATTATCTCACTGACAGAGAGACGGCTTATCGTCTCGGACGCGGTAGCAGCAACGGTTCTGCTTACGCTGACAGTTGGTCGAGCGTGCCGATGGTGAGAATTCCCAATTTGGGATTGGAGCCGGGTCCGGATGGCGGCAGCCATACTGCTACTTTGGCACAGATGATTGCTGATACGGAAGACGGGATTTTAATCGACGGTATAGGTAGTTATTCGATCGACCAGCAGCGACGCAATTTTCAATTCGGCGGCGATGCTTTTTGGAAGGTGGAAAAAGGTAAAGTTGTCGGTATGTTGAAGGATGTAACTTATCAGGCGATGACTACTGATTTCTGGAATCAAATAGATGCGATCGGGCCAGCTTCGGAGCTGGTTCAATGCGGTACTCATATATGCGGAAAGGGCGAGCCGATGCAGGTTGCTCAAATGACTCACGCTTGTGTGCCGGTGCGAGTGAGGGATATTCAAATTGGGTAATAGGGCATGGGGCATCGGTTCTTAGTTTATTAGTTAATTGCTAAGAATGCCCAATGCCCAATGTCCCATTTGCAATACCCAATTCGCAATGCCAAATTCTTAATGCCTAATTACTAATCATGATTGTAACAACATCGCCCGCAAGTTTAAGTGAAGACCAAGCCTTATCGGTAGTAGAAAAAGCAGTCAAATTATCCAAAGCAGAGGAAGTATTTGTAAGTCTCTCTACTGGCGAAGAATCTCTTTCGAGATTCTCGGAAAACCAAATCAGCCAAAATATCAGCAAAACTGTATTTAACCTGAGCATTACTAGCTATTTTGGCAACAAAAGCGCCTCTGCTGCTGTTACAGAATTTGATGAAGATGCGATCGCCTCCGCAGTCAAGCGATCGGAAGAATTGGCCAGAATTGCGCCGGCAGACCCCGAATGGATGCCGTTGCTGCCGCCTCAAACCTACGATTTGCGATCGCCCGCATTCGACGCAGCAACGGCAACTGTATCGCCTCTAGCGCGGGCCAAAATGGTGCAGCAAGCTTGCGCCATTGCCGGACAGGGGGGGGCTCACGGTTCGGGTACTTTGAGCGCTGATGCGTCGCTGTACGCGATCGCCTCGTCAACCGGACTCCGCGCCTGCAACCAATCTACAGAGGCAGATTTCAGCTTTACTGCTCGCATTGACAACGGTTCTAGCTGGGCTCAGAGCACTGCTTGGAGTATCAACGAATTGCCGATCGCCCAATTAGCAGAACAAGTGCTCGATCGGGCGATCGCATCCCGCAACCCCCGCGAAGTCACTCCCGGCATTTATCCTGTAATCTTTGACGGTGCTGCTTTTGCGGATTTGCTACCGTGGGTAATTTGGAGTTTGGATGCGAGGGCGGCGGATGAGGGGCGATCGTTTATGTCGATCGCCGATGCAGAGGGAAAACCAGCGGGAAACCGTGCGGGGGAACAACTTTTTAGCCCGTTAGTGCAAGTGCAGCGCGATCCGGCTCATCCTTTGCTGCGATCGGATACTTTTTTCGGCGACGGATTGAGCAATAACTATTTGGAAATCATCAAAGATGGCGTGCCTCAAAGTTTGTCTTATTCCCGCTACTGGGCCGCACAAAAAGGCAAAGAGGCAAAAGGTGCTTATTACCCGATCGTGATGACAGGTTCAGACCAAAGTTTAGCAGATTTAATTGCTCAAACCGAGCGAGGAATTTTCGTCAGTCGAGCTTGGTACGTTCGCTACGTGAATCCGAAAACTTTGGAAGTAACGGGAATGACTCGCGACGGTACTTTTTGGATTGAGGATGGCAAAATTGCTTATCCGATTAAAAACCTGCGTTTCAATCAAGTTTTACCTGATATGTTGCGCGATGTGGATGCAGTTAGTGCGGTGAAGCGTTACGGCGGTAGTGTCGTGCCCGGAGTGCGCGTGAAAGCTTTTAATTTCACCAGTATTACTGACAGTTTGTAACTCGCACATTATAACGTAGGGTGCGTCGCTCCAAACAATCTGTAATTAAAATCGAAAATCTGGTAGCGACGCACCCTACAAGGGGTAGATTTTACCAACTATCTTGCCCTCAAACAAATTAGATTGTAAACCCGCCCTCATCCTTTACTCTTATAAATACAACATTAATCTAATTAAAAAATGCCTCAAGTAGATATACATCCCGTTAAAAATCAACAAGAATTAGAAGAGATGTTTTACCAGCGGTGGCTGGTTTTGCGATCGCCTCTAGGAATGGAGATTGGTAGCGAAAGGGATAGTCACGAAGATGATGCTTTGCATTTAATTGCCATGTGCGATCGCAAAATCATTGCTTCAGCCAGACTGCGAGAATTATCCCCAAAATTAGGAAGCATCAGCTACGTTGCCGTCCTTCCTGAATTTCAAAATCAGGGAATTGGCACTAAATTGATTAAAAATTTAATAGCAAAAGCTCAGCAAAAAAATCTCAACACTTTGAGACTTATGTCTCGCATTAATGCCATTAAATTTCACCAAAAACTCGGATTTTCCGAACAAGAAAATCCCTTTGAGTACCTGGGAATCCCGCACATATTTATGCAGTTAGAAATTTAATCATCGGCCTATTTAAATTTTACACTCAAGTTTGATGAAATTCTTGTGAGGTGTCCCGCCCGCAAAAAAGAATAATTTAGATGCGGGACAGCCGATCACATAGTCTCGACCAATTTTGGCAGCGAAACTGAAGGAGAGATTGCAAACTTTAACTCCTCCTTTTTCGAGTAAAAATGGAGATTTTTTACCGAATATTTGACAAATTCTGACTCTTGTTTAGCACCACAGGAACCTTTGAGTCGAACAGTTTTTGTTTCATCTTTTACCAAATCGGCACGATAGGTGTACGTACCGTCGGCTTTTTCAAAGGTAATTTCCGCTAAAAAAGCATCATTCTTTGTGTCTAAATCGAGAATTTTGCTGGCGACTTTGTAGTTAAACCAATCCCACCCGTAAAGCACGATCAATTCTCTTTCCAAAACTTGGATAGGATTTGGCAAAATTCCCCAACCACGATAAACTTTATTCAAGCATTCGATATCGCCAGTTCGCGTTAAAATTGATTGGAACGACGCGCGATCGAGATTTCCGTAATATCTGCCATCAGGCAAATCGATCGCAGTCGGTGCAAAGCGGTGTCCCCCAAAGTGACTGGCTCTCCAAACGCGAACATCATTCAATTCTAACTCAGAAGCTAAAGCAGTTGCTTGGGCATAAAAAGGATTGCCGTATCTCGCACAACACATATCATGACTGCCGTGAGTGCAAACCAAAATATCTCTAGTTTGCTTGTTTTCGGTTTCGCAACCAGGCACTTCTCCAGCTAAATAGCTTTTGACAACTCCCGCTACTTTATCAAAACTATCTACATTAAATTCATGCTTTTCGTAACCGCCAAAAAGTTCCTGTTCTTTATTTTCATAAATCAAAACTTTTCGCTGATTTGAACATTTGGTTCGATAGTTATTTATCAACAAAAATCGAATTTTCTGTTTTGAATGTTCTACTTCCTCTACCAAATCCTTGAGCTTTTGGGAAATTTGTTTAGAATTAAACGCTTCTGATTCCCAAGGTAAACAACATTCAATTAATATATAGGTTTGGTAATTACTACCGCTGCCAATAATATCCTCTTCAACGCATTTAGAAGCATCAGCACAAAAAAACTTATCCATCATTGTTTAACTCATTGTATGTGTTAGAAATTGATCTTTTTACAACCCATTTATAAGAACTCATGTTCTTCTCCAATTTTAACCAACAAAAATAATTCCTTCAACTACCAACTTCGACAAAAGTGGCACTACATCTATTTCCCAATCATAATCCGGCAACCAATCCATAACATCTTCCCCAGTAAAAAACTCCGTACTAAATAAATTGTCCGTAAATTTAGCTGTGACTCCTCTCAGGGATACTTCTTTACCTGCAACAACTATTTTGTATCCGCCACCATCAGATAATTCGTGAATTCTCACCCGCTGAAACTTGGGAATTCTAAACTTGGTTTGCACACCACAGGGAAAAATATTGAATCCTGCTTGATGTGGCAAAGAATATTTGGCAACAGGTTTTCCTAAACTGTCCAGATAACTGCTATACTCATCTGCAAGATTTTTACTGTTTGCGTAGCGGTGCAATTGGGCAATTAAACTGTTGACATTTGCATTGATAGAATCGGGGTTTGTTCGTAGCGGTAAACTTTTGCGCCAATCTGATTGTTCGCGCAATTCGCTAACCAACCATTCTAAAAAGTCAATTCCGGTTTTGCAATGTATTCCTAATGTTAAATGCAGCGATGGTTCTTCGCAAGCAACTGCATAATGCCAATGTCCGCGCGGTATGTAAAGCACATCCCCTGGATGTAAAATACAGCTTAAATATGCTTCGGTTTCTGGTGGGGGAAAAGATGAGGATTTTTGATCTTTCAGCGGACACTTAATTGTGTCTTCAAATACATACCACTGCTTGATTCCGTCTACTTGCAATATAAAAACTTCGTGGGTGTCATAATGGGAAAAAAAGCCTTGTTTTTCCGGCCAGGAACAGTAGGCATTTACTTGATTTCCATAGCCAAAATCTGATTTTATTTCCGCAGCAAAGAGAGCGATTTCTGGAATTAGTTTATGTACTTCATTGATAATTAAAGTTGCTCCCGATTGGCAAGATTTGATGAGGTTTTCATTGGCACTTTCATCAAGGACTTTTCCTCCTATTGCTAATCGGATCTCGGGGTATTTTAATTCGTGAAAGTTGAGAAGGTAGTTCAGTTTTTCCCAGGAAAATAAATGTGAAAAGTCTTTTTTGCCTTCGCTGGGAATTACAACTGCTTTGGTTGTCCAGTTGTCATCTAGAAAATCTTTGAGATTGTATGGTTGCAATAGGTTGGCGATCGATCGCATAATTCTTTATGACAATTTTTCTCAATAAAAGTTGAACAAATTAATTTTGAGAGGCAATGCCCCTATAGTTATCCCGCAAGCAAGGAGTACAATCTATTACTTCTTGCTTGGGGATGCGAAGTCTAACAGAAAAGACTTTTAATTATTCGTTGCTAACGTCGTCACCATCAGCATCAACATTCAGATGAGATGAGAGGTTTTTAGCTGTTACCTGCTTGGCAATTTCCTTGACTTCAACTTGAATTTTGCTGGCACGGGATTGTTTGAAAGTCGATCCGTCAATTTGCTTTGACATAAATGTCTCCAAATGTAGTAAACCGATCTAGCTCAGATGTTCCTTAACAATTGTGTTGAGGGTTCAATCTCAAGCTCTAAGTACCTTAGCATAAAGTCAATAAATTGCACAAGTAGTTAATAAAGATTTTCAAGAGCTGAGAAGAAAGCTCATCCGCAAGAGTGAGAAATTAAGTTGAGCATGAGAGCTGAAGTCCTCTGCAAGTAAGAGTTTTAAGGTTTACCGCCTATGTTGCCGCGGTCAGCGCTATAAATAGAGGGATGGAAATGCGAGGACTTGTTGAATATTATTCTTGATAAGCTGGCATTGGTAAACCGACGCATCTGCCTTAAGGTAGATTATTTTTTTGAGACTTAGGATTAAAACCAGCTACTATGGTGATCGGTCAGTTATCAGTTGTCAGTAGTAACCACTAACAATTAACAATTAACAATTAACCATTACCATTAACCATTAACAAATGAATCAATATTTTGCTACAGTTGCGCGCGGTTTAGAAACTATTGCCGCCCAAGAATTAGAACGTTTAGGGGCTCAGGATGTCAAGCCAGATTTTACAGGGGTTTACTTTGCGGGCGATCGAGCTTTATTGTACCGCGTCAATCTTTGGTCGAGAACAATTTTTCGAGTGCTAATGCCGATCGCCGAATTCCGGTGTTACAACTCGGATATGCTCTACCGCGAAGTGCAGAAAATCCCTTGGGACGAATACTTAGATCCCGACAATACTTTAGCAGTAAACTGCACCGGTGGCAACGAAAATTTGAACCACACTCACTTTACAGCTTTGCAGGTCAAAAATGCGATCGCCGACCAACAGCGCCTTCAATTTAACAAGCGTTCTAATGTTGATGTAGAGCATCCCGATTTGCTAATTAACATTCACATTCATCAAGATAGAGCTATTTTAAGTTTAGACAGTTCTGGTGGCAGTTTGCACCGCCGGGGATATCGACCGGCGATGGGGCTTGCTCCCCTCAAAGAAACCCTAGCTGCGGCTTTGTTGGAGATGGCAGAATGGACGCCAGATTTGCCGTTTTTAGACCCGATGTGCGGTTCTGGAACTTTGCCTTTGGAAGCGACTTTAAAGGCGTTGAATATTGCACCGGGATTGTTTCGAGAAAAGTTTGGATTTATGACTTGGCGGGATTTTGACGAACCTTTGTGGGATAAATTGTGGGCCGAAGCTGAAAATAGTGAGTTACCGGAACTTCAGCAAGTGGTTGCTGGGTGCGATCGCGATTTCGATATGTTAACCCAAGCTCGCACGAACGCGCAGCAAGCTGGTATTTCCGGTAAGATTCAGTTTGCTCAAACCGAGCTATCCCAGTTGGAAGCACCCGCAGACAGAGGCGTTCTGATTTGCAATCCTCCCTACGGAGAGCGCCTGGGAGATGCTAGCGAATTGGGAGATTTGTACAAGATGTTAGGGGATATTTTCAAGAATCGTTTTAAAGGTTGGAATGCGTTTATTTTGACTGGGAATAAGGAGTTGGGTAAAAAGGTGGGACTCAGGACATCGCGGCGAATTCCGGTTTTTAATGGATCGATTCCGTGTACTTTGCTCAAATATGAACTGTATTAGGGGATGGGAGCAGGGAAAAAATCAGAGGTACTAATAGTAAAGAAAAAAAAGAATATATGCTGAATTAAATGGTTCAACAATAATCAAATTAAAATACTCTTTTTTCATTTGATTATATTGTTTTCTTACTTTTAATATCCTGTCAGGTAAATTAATCACAATACTTGTAGGGCTGGGTTTCACTAACAATCTGTAGTTCACATCCATAATATCTATAAACCCGCCCAGCCCGATCGACAGAATTTCATTACGGGCAATTCAACGGAAATGACATAACATCTACACCGGCAACAAAGAAACGTGAGCGGAAACAATCTTCCACCCTTGAGGAAACTTGCGCCACATCTGACTCTGCCGCCCCAGCCGCACCACTCCATCCATTACACGCCGGAATTCCACCGTCACAGCCGCCGTGTCTGCATCGAATGTCACGACTTTGAGTTTGAACATTTCTCGATCGACATTTACAGGCGATCGCCCTTGGCGAAAAGCCCTCACCTCATGGCTCCCGTACAGGTTCTCCGTGACCCCAAACCGCACGACTTCCGCCGCATCCCAGAACAAATTATCGAGAGTTTCAATATCGTTCGTACAAAGAGCTTTTTCGTATTTTAAATATAGTTTAGTTAACTCAGTCACCACAGCAGAATCATTGATAACAGTCATTCGATTTTAGATTTTAGATTTTAGATTTTAGATTGACACCACCGATAAATCCGGGGGCTTGAGGATGGAAGGATTTTGGATTTTGGATTGATTCCACGGATAAATCCGGGGGCTTGTACCATCAAGAAATTATTGGTCATAAATTGTAGATTTTAAAACTCTTAAATTTCACAGGTTTTGTTTGCAATAAGGACTTAAAGTCCTTACTACAAACGCAACTAATTAGAGGAAATTAATGCTCAATTTTCAGCGAAAGAATCTTGTCACCTTGGCGGATAGCATTGACGACAGACATATCCTCAGTTTTGCCAAAAGTTGTGTGAACTCCATCTAAATGAGACTGGGGAGAATGGCAAATAAAGAATTGGCTACCACCCGTATCTTTACCTGCGTGAGCCATCGATAAAGTTCCTGCCAAATGTTTGTTGGAGTTGATTTCGCACTTGATTTTGTAGCCGGGGCCGCCCGTTCCATTCCCTTTTGGACAGCCACCTTGAATCATAAAGTTAGGAATGACTCGGTGAAAAGCCAATCCATCGTAAAAACCTTTTTCCGCCAAGTCAACAAAATTCTTCACTGTGTTAGGCGCATCCGCATCGAACAATTCCAAATTGATTGTGCCTTTGTCGGTTTCCATAATAGCGCGGGTCATGATTTTTCCTTGCTTCCTAAAATGAGTGTGTTGCCTGCGTGTTAATTGCGGACTTCGCTTTTATAGCGACAGGTTTCAAACTGTCGTTACATTGTGGCTTTCAGAAGTGTAGCATATTCCGGCAACTCTCATAGGACTTACGTGTGTTTTCTGAGGAAACTCGGTTTATTGCGAGATTTCTGCTTAGCAAAGCTAATATTTTCGGAGACACCGAGTTTGTTACCCTCAGTCATATTTTAATTGTTGGTCACTGGCGGGCGATCGGGTTCTTCCTGAATATCGCTCATATTAAAAATGAAAGGAACCCGACTCGAACCGCTGCCCATCACTAACACTTTGGGCATCTGAGCGCCGCCGCTTCTCCAAGCTTCGATCGCCTCTTTTTGCAGAACTAAATTGCCGCCCTGAGCCTTCAAAGTTTCAGCCAACAGCCTTTGAGCTTCCGCCCTACCTTGAGCGCGGTTAATGTCAGCTTGAGCCTGTTGCTCTGCTTCCTGAGCCACATAAACAGCCCTTTGCGCCCGCTGTTCAGCAACCTGTTTCTCCTCAACCGCTTTCGCAAAATCTGTGGAGAATCGAATGTTAACAACGCTCGTATCGAGTACGATTACATCATATTTTGATAGCCTGTCCTTCAGCGCAGTATCAAAGTCTCTCTTCAGTTCACTTCTTTGAGTAATAGATTGTTCGGCGGTTCTGAGTGCAGCCGCTGTTTTAAATGCTTCTTGAGTCTGAGGAGCAATAATTTTTGAGACTATATTTTCCAAAGTTCCTTGAGTTCTTCTGATTTCAACTATTCTGTCAGCATCAAGGCGAAAATTGATCGCAAAACTAGCATTTAAATCCTGAAGGTCTTTAGTAGCACTCTGGGCGGGAACTTCAAATTTTTGCACTGTTACATCGTACACATCTACCTTAGATATCAGCGGGGGTCTGAGGTGAAACCCCTCTAACAATGCTCCATCTCTGGCTTTTCCTAAAACGCTGACTACCCCTGCTTCGCCTGGATTGATGACGACAAAACAGTTTAAACCGATGAGTAGCGCGCCTACTAATAGAATCCCAGCGAGTGCTGATGATATGCTCTGAAAACTTTGATTTTTCAACTTACACGCTCCTTTGTGCTCATTCCATTATAATGGTTAAATAGATTGGGTCGCATCTAAAGTCTTAAATCTAAAATTACAATCTAAAATGGATGGGGTTGCCTCTGAAATCTTAAATCTAAAATGGATGGGCTGATGCTCAAAATTGTTAAATATCCTAGAACTTATCACATCGAAGGTTCGCGTTTCCAACCAGGCGATGAAGACCTCAATAGCGTGCCATTTAGCGCCCTGACCGATCGCCCTACAGTGATTGAAGAAAAGGTAGACGGCGCTAATACAGGCATCAGCTTTGCACCAGACGGACAAATGCTGCTGCAAAGTCGCGGCCACTATCTCACCGGCGGGCCCAGGGAAAAACATTTTAACTTATTCAAACAGTGGGCTTTCAGTCTCAGCGGAACCCTGGGAGAAGTCCTGGGAAATCGCTATATTCTTTACGGTGAATGGCTTTATGCCAAACACACTGTCTTTTATGATTTTTTGCCGCACTATTTCATGGAATACGATGTGCTCGACTTAGAGACCAATCAATTTTTGAGTACAGAATCCCGCCGCAATTTGTTAAGCGGACTGCCGTTAGTGTCCGTCCCCGTGCTGTTTTCGGGAGTGTTGAAATCTCCCAAGCAAATGATGCAGTTTATGGAAAAATCTAATTTTATTCAACCCGGACATTTGGAAAGCTTGCGTTTGTACTGTCGGGAATTGGGATTAGATGAAGAACGGTGTTTGAAAGAGACTGACAAGAGCGATCGCATGGAGGGTCTGTACATTAAAGTCGAAGAAGATGGCATAGTAAAGGCGCGTTACAAATACGTGCGTGCCAGTTTTTTGACTGCTATTAAAAATGCCGAAGGACATTGGCTAAATCGCCCAATTATACCCAATATTCTGCGTCCCGGCGCAGATTTATTTAATTTTAGTTAACCAGCAGGTGAATTTATGAATACACTGTTATCGCCCTCGCCGCCTTGGACTTTTCCCTTTTGTCCCGAACCGCCCGATTGGTTCCTGGATTGGGACGGTATTCAAACGCATTTCGACTGGATTGACAGCCTCAAAGGATGTCAGCAAGACCCGATTTACCACGCCGAAGGAGATGTTTTTATTCACACCAAAATGGTCTGCGAAGCCTTAATCTCTTCTCCAAATTGGCGGCAGCTTCCCGAAAAAGAACGATCGATGCTTTTTGCCGCCGCTTTGCTGCACGATGTCGCAAAACCTGCCTTTACAAAGACTGAAGAAAATGGCAGAATTAGCTCAAAAGGTCACGCCCGCCAAGGTGCGAGAATGGTCAGACAAATTTTATCTCAATTCGAGCCGCCTGTGCAGTTTGACATTCGCGAAACAGTTGTGGCGATCGTCAAATTCGGCAGTTTACCCATCTGGTTGATCGACAAACCCAACCCGCAGCAGTCAGTAATTAAAGTCAGTCAAGTTGTCCGCTGCGATTTCCTCGCACTTTTAGCAGAAGCAGACGTGCGCGGCCGCCACTGCGCCGACAAACAAGAATTGCTCGATAAAATACAACTATTTCGGGAGTTTTGTCAAGAAAATAATTGTTTGGATTCTCCCCGACAATTCCCATCAGCACACAGCCGATTTATCTACTTCCGCAAAGAGAACGGAAACCCGGATTACGAAGCATTTGACGACACTAAATGCGAAGTAATTTTGATGTCTGGCTTGCCAGGAAGCGGTAAAGATTATTGGATTAGGAAAAATCTCGCAGATTTGCCAGTAATCTCGCTGGATGCACTGCGGAAAGAGATGAATGTCCCTCCCGACGAAACTCCGGGAAATGTGGTCACAGCCGCCAAACAAAAAGCGCGCGAATACATGAATCAGGGGCGTTCTTTTGTGTGGAACGCCACGAATACCACTAAACAAATGCGGCAGCAATTAATTGATTTTTTTGCTGCTTACCAAGCGCGAATTCGCATTGTTTATCTGGAAGTACCTCTAGAAGAAATGTTGCAGCGGAATCGATCGCGCACAGCAATAGTACCGGAAGCAGTCATTCGCAAATTAGCTGCGCGCCTGGATATTCCAGATATCACAGAAGCGCATCAAGTCGAGTGTATCGTAGCCGATTAGGCTACTTTAGGGGCGATGCCCCGCAGTTAGCTATATTACTTCAACGCGCTACCAGCTCCTTTTTCCCTAAAATAGAATCGTCATAATGCGCCAACAAATCAGCAGGGTGATCGTAAATTTCCGCAGCATTGGCCAGCGAAGCATCATCGAAACCTCCGCACCGAAAAGCAATTACTGGCACCCCGCACTTGTCCGCAGCTTCGATATCGTAAGGAGTATCAGCTAACATCACAGTCTGACTCGCTTCCCTCTGCAATTTGCTCAAAGCAGCTTCCACAATATCTGGTTCCGGTTTAGAAGCTTCCGCATCGCTAGATGTCGTGGCTCGATCTAATAAATCGTCAACTTGTGCAGCTTTCAGCAAACCGGAAAGTTCTTCGGTGGTAGATGAAGTAGCAATAATTAGCCGCAATCCTTCTTGCTGCATTTTTAACAGCAATTCCCGCGAACCGGGGGTTGGAGAAAGTTCGGAAGCGCGGTTAATAATCAGTTCTTTGCGTCGCTGTGCAATCTTTTTCCCGTCGCCTGCTTCGTCGGAAAGTCCTGATACCATTTTGGGTATAACTTTGTCGCCTCCCATGCCAATTAGCGGGCGAACTTTCTCGAACGGCACCTCGTAGCCGTAAGCCGCAAATGCCTCTACCCAAGCTTGAGCGTGGGCGTCATTGCTGAGCACCAGAGTACCGTCAATATCGAGAATTACTGCTTGCAATTGCATAACTTATTTGTTGTTAGTTATTAGAATTATTGTCAAAAGCTGGTTTGTAGTAAAGACTAAAGTCCTTAACTAATTAATTAGTAAATCTGCCATTAAAGTTCTTACTACAAACCAAAGGTTGGTAGTAAGAACTTTAGTTCTTATTAGGTTAGGAGTAAGCACTTTAGTCCTTAATTACTTAATTACTCAATCGGGACAGACCACTCCACTACTAACTTTTTGGTTGGCTATTTCATGCTGGTGCCGTGCAATTTGGGTTCGGGCTGCGGCGGTACTATTTCTGGTCCTAACGGTTGGGGATTGGCGACATATTCAAACTCGCCTTTGCCGTCCATTGATTTGCCTTTCGCCCAGCGTCCCTGGCTACTTTCGGAACCTTCAGAATGATTCCAAAACTGATAAGCAAATTGTGACTTTTCCAACTCCTGCGGGAAGGAACTCGGAACGGGTGTTGTTTCCATTCCCGAACTTTCTAAATCTTCGATCGCCGCCAGCCACAAATTTTGGTGCATCGTGTCGCGAGCAATCATAAAACTCAGGGTGTCTTTAACGCCCGCATCGTCTGACATTTCATACATCCGCACAGCCTGCAATCTTCCTTGCGATTCGGCGTGCAAATTCGAGCGAAAATCTGCTAAAAGATTGCCGCTAGCAACGATATAACGGCCGTTCCAGGGATACCCTACGCTGTCGCTAGGAAGTGCGCCCAAACCCGATACAATTGCGTGCTGCGGATTCATGCTGCTGGCTATCGCATCTCGCGGGCTGTTTCCACCCATCACAGCACCCACCACAGCATCCTTGAAACCGTCTTCTTGCATAGATACAGGAGCTTTATCTAACAAGTGAGCAATCATAGTTGCTAGCATCTCGATATGCCCGATTTCTTCTGTACCGACATCAAGCAGCATATCGCGATATTTCGCAGGGCCTCGGCAGTTCCAACCTTGAAATAGGTACTGCATCATCACGGTCATTTCGCCAAATGTACCGCCAATTAGTTCTTGTATTTTCTTGGCGTAAACGGCATCTGGCTTTTCTGGTCTTTTGTAATACTGTAGTGGCTTCTTATGGTAAAACATGGGGAATTCCTCCCAGGGTTGTTTGATTAACTTCCCTTATTTGTAACGCTGCCCGTGAGGGAGGAAATCAGCTTTTAGTCATAAAGAAATTCAATCAAACCCGGTTATCTTTATCACTTTAGTTTAATGCGGTTTCTCGCGCCCGCGAACTAAAGACTCTATTAAATTTAGTCGATCGTACATTCTCTTTAAACAAACACAGCGCTGTTTCTTCCGAGTGTCAAAAAACACGTCAAAACCACCCTCGTGCAGGGGTTTGAGTCCCTGTAGGAGAGCGGTTTTTCGGGTTTAGCTCACACCTATGTGCCGTGTCCCTCCCCCTAACTTCCTGTCCCGCCCTTAACGAGGGGGACTAGGGGGAATGTCTTGAATCAGCTAGTTTTATAATTTTCCTCAGTCCAACAGCGCGGCAGAGCTTCACCGGAAGGAAACACTAATTTACTTTTTGGAAAATTTGCTTTCTCTTGCTCTTCTTCACCAGCTTGATTTTTTCCCGGCACTTCATTTTTTGTAGGGCTGATTAAAGCATCTACATCGAGGATTTCAATCAAGTCGCCTGATTCTTTTTCTTGTAAAAGCATAGTTTTTCCTTGAAGGCTAAATGCGAGTTAGGGTTTGAGGACAACTTTGATGCAGTTGTCTTTTTTCTGTTTGAAAATCTCGTAAGCGTGGGGCGCTTCATCCAATTTCATTCGGTGCGTAATTACGAATGACGGGTCAATTTCGCCTTTTTGAACGCGCTCGAGCAAAGGCCGCAAATAGCGGTGAACGTGCGTCTGTCTCATTTTCATGGTCAAACCTTTGTTGAAAGCTGCACCTAGGGGCACTTTGTCAACGAAGCCGCCGTAAACGCCGGGAATTGACACTGTACCACCCTTGCGACACGCAAGGATCACTTGTCGCAGGGCCGTAGGTCGATCGCTCTCCAACCGCACGGCTTGCTTGGCTTTGTCGTACAAAGCGTCGAGACCGGTGCCGTGGGCTTCCATTCCCACCGCGTCGATGCAAGAGTCGGGCCCGCGTCCCCCCGTCATTTCGGTGACGGCTTCCCCGGCGTCCATTTCTTCGTAATTGATGATTTCAGCTTTGGCCGCGGCCGCCATTTGCAAGCGTTCCGGTACGCGGTCGATCGCAATTACTCGATCGGCCCCCAGCATAAACGCGCTTCTGATCGCAAATTGTCCGACCGGCCCGCATCCCCAAACTGCTACAGTATCCCCCGGCTGAATGTCGCAGTTTTCGGCCGCCATGTAACCGGTAGGAAAGATATCGGTGAGGAACAATACTTGTTCGTCAGAAAGTCCGTCGGGAATTTTTAAAGGGCCGACATCTGCAAACGGAACCCGCGCGTATTCTGCTTGGCCTCCTGCATAGCCGCCCGTTAAATGCGAGTAGCCAAACAGTCCCGCCGGCGAATGACCGAACATTTTTTCAGCCAGCCCAGCATTAGGGTTGGAGTTGTCGCACAGCGACCACAAATCGCGGTTGCAAAAGAAGCAACTGCCACAAGAAATAGTAAAAGGAATGACGACGCGATCGCCCTTTTTTAAGTTCTTAACTTGGCTGCCGAGTTCGACTACTTCCCCCATGAATTCGTGCCCCATGATGTCGCCCGATTGCATTGTCGGGATGAAGCCATCGTAGAGGTGCAAATCTGAGCCGCAGATTGCTGTAGACGTGATTTTAACTATTGCATCGCGCGGATTGATAATTGTTGGGTCTGGTACATTATCAACTCGCACATCATTTGCTCCGTGCCAGCAAAGAGCTTTCATTATTTTTTTTCCTCTAGTTAACTACTAGCTAGTAGATTTTTGATTGTAAATCTTAAATTTACTACGCTGATAAATTACTTACTTGGATGAGTTTTACTTTAACCCGATAAAATAAATTTTATCTCTATCGTAGGTATAATTTATAAATCTATCTTCCGGCTGTTTTCAATAACAAAAATGTAAAGTTTATCCTCCAAGTAAAGTGCGGCAGATTTCACATTCTTCTGTTAAGCCCCAACAGTTATAGCAACCGCGCCCGACGGTTAGAACATTCTTAATTGCTGAAACCGTTGCCGAAGATTGCTTCTTCCTTCTCTCCTAGATAAGTAAAGCCTTCTTCCTTCTCTTCTAGATAACTAAAGCCTTTTTCCTTTTTCCTTTTTCCTTGTTCTTTCTTCCTTCAACATCTGCTATAACAGCTAACAACTACATAGCTGAGATTGTTTTTGTCGATCGGCGATCGCTCTCCTCTCACAATAAATAAAATTTTCTCACTTAATCTCACTAAAGCGGAGATTTAAGCTCACTTAAGATAAATAACGACCGAAAACTTCTCAAGTAAAAGCGGGTTTATCGATTATTAAGTAGGGTGCGTGACTTTTGTATAGCTCAACACCATGCCCCAATATTGAGAATCACGCACCCTGCTTAAGAAGGATTAATCGTCAAATATTGTATATTAGTTATAGCTAAAAGCCGAGCTTGCGCTAAAGTTGTTAAAGATTAAAATTTATCGATCGCCTTTTATGCCTTACACTGCATCTACCCCAACAGACCCCAATCAACCCAACATCCGCAATGCCGACCACCGCCTATTAGAATTCACCAAGCTAACGCCGATGATGCAGCGGTATGTGGAAGTGAAAGAACAGTATCCCCACGCACTTTTATTGTTTCGAGTCGGAGATTTCTTTGAGTGTTTTTTCCAAGATGCAGTTACGATTTCGCAGGAATTAGAACTTGTTTGTACTAGCAAAGAAAGCGGCAAGGAAATTGGCAGAGTGCCGATGACAGGAGTGCCGCACCACGCCCTCGACCGCTACACTTCAATGTTAGTAGAAAAAGGCTATGCTGTAGTAGTTTGCGACCAAGTTGAAGATGCGTCGATTGCTGCTAAAGAAGGCCGCCAAGTCAAGCGCGAAATTACCCGCATTCTCACTCCCGGAACTTTGACTGATGACGGAATGCTCAAACCCAGACAAAATAATTTTTTAGCCGCAGTGGTCATCGCTGGGGAACACTGGGGACTGGCTTATACAGATATTTCTACGGGAGAATTCGTCACTACCCAAGCAGACAGTTTAGAACAATTAACCTTAGAATTGCTGCGCTTGCAACCTTCGGAAGTCTTGGTACCGACTAATGCGCCGGATTTGGTGACTATGTTAAGGCCCGGAGAGAAATCAGAGCATTTGCCCGATTGTTTGCCGAATTCGTTTTGCTATTCTTTGCGATCGCAAGTTCCGTTTAGTTTGTCCGAAGCAAAACAGAGAATCCTGCAAAAGTTCAAAGTGCGATCGCTCGAAGGTATGGGATGCGGACACCTTTCCCTCGCAGTGCGCGCCGCCGGCGGTTTGCTGCAATATCTCGAAGAAACTCAAAAGGAAAAAGCAGTTTCTTTGCAAAGATTGCACACTTACACTCTCACCGATTTTCTCGTACTGGACTACCAAACCCGCCGCAATCTCGAAATTACTCAAACAGTCAGAGATGGGGTTTTTCACGGTTCGCTGCTGTGGGCGATAGACAAAACCAGCACCGCAATGGGAGGCCGCGCTTTGCGCCGCTGGGTGCTGCAACCTTTGCTCAACATTAAAGGCATTGGCGCCCGACACGACACGATTCAAGAATTAGTAGAAAATAACGCCCTGCGCCAAGATTTGCAGCAGTTGCTGCGCCAAATTTATGACATCGAAAGACTGACAGGCCGCGCCGGTTCTGGAACAGCTAGCGCGCGGGATTTGGTCGCTTTAGCTGATTCTCTGGGAAAACTGCCGGCATTAGCCTCGATCGCAGCTCAAGGGCGATCGCCATATTTGAAAGCGCTGCAAAATGTACCGCCAATTCTCGAAGAATTAGCAAGTAAAATTCACGCTCATTTAGTTGATGAACCGCCGATTCATTTAAAAGAAGGAGGTTTGATTCGAGCCGGAATCAATCCCATGCTAGATGAAATGCGCCACACTGCATCAGCAGACCAAGAATGGATTGCAAATTTAGAAGCAACTGAGAGAAAACGCACCGGAATTTCTAATTTAAAAGTAGGCTACAATAAAGCTTTCGGCTATTACATCAGCATTACTAAATCGAAAGTAGACCAAGTGCCGAACGACTACACCCGCAAGCAAACTCTCACCAATGAAGAACGTTACAGCACTGAAGAATTAAAAGAAAGGGAAGTGCGAATTCTGACAGCGCGGGAAGATTTAAATCAATTGGAATACGATATTTTTGCTAAAGTGCGATCGGAGGTAGGAGAACACGCCGAAATTATTCGCAATGTTTCCCGCGCCGTGGCGGCGGCAGATGTTTTGTGCGGTTTGTCAGAAGTAGCAGTTTACCAAAATTACTGCCGCCCGACTATGACAGAAAGTCGGGAAATTAAAATTATTGAAGGTTGTCATCCTGTGGTGGAAAAGTCTTTGCCGCCGGGATTTTTTGTACCTAATTCTGCTTTTTTGGGTCGGGAAGAATCGTTAAACCGCCCAGATTTAATTATTTTAACCGGCCCGAATGCTAGTGGCAAGAGTTGTTATTTGCGGCAGGTGGGTTTGATCCAGTTAATGGCGCAGATGGGCAGTTTTGTGCCGGCGAAAGCTGCGAGTTTGGGAATTTGCGATCGTATTTTTACCCGCGTCGGCGCAGTAGATGATTTGGCAACCGGTCAATCTACGTTTATGGTGGAAATGAACGAAACTGCAAATATTCTCAATCACGCCACGCCGCAATCATTGGTGTTGTTAGATGAAATTGGCAGGGGAACGGCGACGTTTGACGGACTGTCGATTGCTTGGTCTGTGGCGGAATATTTAGCAACTGAGATTCGGGCGCGGACAATTTTTGCTACTCACTATCACGAATTGAATGAGTTAGCTTCTATTTTGGATAATGTCGCAAATTATCAGGTGACCGTGAAAGAATTGCCGGATCAAATCGTATTTTTGCACCAAGTTCAGCCGGGAGGTGCTGACAAATCTTACGGAATTGAAGCGGGCAGATTAGCTGGTTTACCGCCGTCGGTGATTGACAGGGCGAGACAGGTAATGAAGCAGATTGAGAAACATAGCAAAATTGCGATCGGGCTGCGAAAGGGTGTTAAAAAAGATGGTAAAAAAGAGTCTGAGGGCGAACAGTTGGATATTTTTGAGGATTGAAATTTCCGGTGAAAAAAAAATTGTAGTAACTTCTATATTGCACCATTTTCAATAAGCCTTTCAGGGGCGGGCATCCTGCCCACCCCACAAGAAAATTTAACTTTTGTGGAACAGGCATCGTGCCTGTTCTGGAGCATGGTGCAATATCTCAGTTACTACTTTTACTACAAACCAGGAACTCTCCAGCAACTCTAACGCCCATTTTGCAACTTTCTTACCTCTTTGTGCACGCTCATCCCTATTTCCAAAGCCTCATTCAACAACCGACCGTATTCAGTCGCCCGATCGCTCACATCCACCGCCATCAAAGCGGCCAAATTACTTTCAATATTAGCAAATAACTCGTAACGGCGACCGATAAATTGCTGATTTTCCCTGAGAATCCTTTCTGTTTTTAAAGCACAGACTAAACTTTCTCTAGTAATTTTTAATGCCTCAATTGCATCTGCTCGGTTAATTAAATTGGCTTGTAAATTGCCAGCCGCCGTTAGGCGATCGATAATATCTAAAGCCTGAATTACCTCATGATACTTCTCAACTTCATCCAGCAGACCCGCCAGCGTTGCCAGAGGCTTTGCTTTAACCCATTTATAGATATTCCAAGCAACAGTAATCGCCAGCGACAAACCCAAAGTTATTTGTAAAACCCGGACAAAT
Organism: Microcoleus asticus IPMA8; assembly: GCF_013179805.1. Taxonomy (GTDB): domain Bacteria; phylum Cyanobacteriota; class Cyanobacteriia; order Cyanobacteriales; family Microcoleaceae; genus Microcoleus; species Microcoleus asticus. Next base: position 71,128 of record NZ_SRRZ01000010.1, read on the forward strand.
ATCTCAGCATCGCTAAATGAACCAACATTATGTTGATTAGCCAGTAAAGCCACAGGCAGTGAAACAACTAATGTCACGCAAAATATCAGCAACTCATTCAACAAAAGAGAGAACAGCTTTTTCCCGTTCAGCAGTGCCGCAGATCGGTAAAAGTCGGCTGCAAAACCGTCGCTCAAAGCTATTCCGCTCAAATCCTCTAACTCTCTTTCCGGAATTGTCAACTCATCCAAATCCGCTTGTATCACTATTTCAAATCTCCTTAACTTGACATTAATTAAAACCCTCCAATCGACCTAATTGAATCCCACAGACTCAGATAAAAATTGCTTTCTCGGTTTCGGAACAGTTGAAAAGCTTGTCCAGGTGCGCCAAAAAACGGTCTCAGCGTCCATCCCAACTGACTGCCAACAAACGCATAAAGTCCCAACCAGAAGCGCAAAATATTTAGCCTGATGTCTTTGCCTTCCGCATCTTGTTCTGAAAGAAAGTGCATTCCTTGATAAATGAAACTTACTCCCAAAAATCCTGTGATTGCCATGATAGCAACATTCAGCACCAGATAAAAATTGTAATTGGTACTGCTTATGAGAAAAAACAAACTAACAGGTGCAAATCCAAACAGCAAAACGCTAATCATCGCCATCGCTGTCATCAACAATGTCAAATACTGTTCAAAAGTTCGTTTGGAACCAAACATGACATTAAAAAAGTACAGTGTGGGAAAGCAGATAATCAGCGTCAGCAAGTAAAGTGCTGGCAACTTAATTGCTGAAACCAGACATTGCATCCACGTACTAGAGGCACCTAATATCGCTCCGTAAATGGCAAAAAATACGGTACTAGAAATCAACAAACCGAAAATTTTAGATTTGAGCTTGACACCTTGGCGAATTTCTTCGAGAAACTGTTGCCGTTCCCGCAGCAAATACATTACTACTGAAAAATATTTCACGGGATCTCCTTGTGACTGATGCGACTCCGAATCAGTCATAACTCAAGCTGAGTGCGCTCGGCAAGCTTGTCAAATCAGGGAACTCTATGTTAACCAATTATTCTTGCAGATACAGGACTTACACAGAAGCTAATTAGGTTGGGTGATCTTCTGCCGCGCACCTTACCGCTATTGACTATGGGCTGGATATTTCTAGTCAAATTCTAGTCACATTGTCTCCAAATTGTATCCAAAAAGGTCATTTGATAGTCATTTCGTAGTTATTTGAGAGTCATTTGATAGTCACTTGGAGCCCCGACTCACCCCTATTCTGGGCAATAAAAAACCTCAAACCGTTGACTTATCGTTGGTTTGAGGTTTTTGTAGGCGCAAGCGGGCAGCGGGAATCGAACCCGCATAGTTAGCTTGGAAGGCTAAAGTTTTACCACTAAACTATGCCCGCACATAGAAACTAAACATACCACAAGTCTCTGGGGATTGCAATAGGCCTGTGCAAAATTTTTGAATAGCTCCCTCACAGTGGCTGAATCGGTACTTGCGGCCCGATCGCGCCTACAATCCCTCTCTCCGATGCTGCGTAAGACTTTACGGGTGGAAATAATCGTAAATTTGCTGCGCCAGACGCGGGCCAATCCCAGAAACTTCTGCCAACTGTTCGGGAGTCGCTAAACGCAGGTAGTCGATCGACCGGAAATGTGCTAACAATTGTTTTTGTCGGTGGTGTCCCAATCCGGGAATTTCATCAAGGCGCGATCGCTTCATTCTCTCGCTTCTTCGATCCCGGTGAAAACTCACAGCAAATCTGTGCGCCTCATCCCGCACCCGGCGCAATAATTGTACGCCCGGTTGCTCAGAATTAGTTGGCAGCGGCAAAGATTCCCCCGGCAAAAATATCTCCTCTCGCTGCTTGGCCAAACTGACAACGCGCAACTCTTCTAGCAAATTCATTTCCCGCAAAACAGCCACAACTGCTGACAGTTGACCTTTGCCACCATCTATCATAATTAAGTCGGGTTTGTCGGAAATAGTAGGAGAATCTGAGGATAAATTGCTGAGTTCTTTCGGTTCTTCTAAATCGCTAAACCCATCTTCCATCTTCCCTCTTTCTTCTTCCTTCAATCCCCGGAATCGGCGACCGATAACTTCTGCTAAACTAGCAAAATCATCAGAATGCCCTGATTTAATTTCAGGATTTTTAATTTTGTAATGGCGGTAGTGTTGATTAGCCGGCAAACCGTCAATAAATACGACGCGGGAAGCTACGGCGTCAGAACCTTGAATGTGAGAAATATCGTAACCTTCAATGCGCCGAGGAACTTCTGGCAAATCGAGAATTTCTGCTAAATCTTCCATTGCTTGAGAATTGCGATCGCTCAATCTTTGCATTCTCGCCAATTCATACTCAGCATTGCGTTCCACCATCTCAATCAATTCTGCCTTAGTTTGCCGCTGCGGCGTCAAAATGATAACTTTTCGCCCCTTACGATTGCTCAACCAATCTGCTAATATTTCCGCTTCTGGCAATTCGTACTGCACTGAAATTTCGCTGGGAATTTCTACAGATTCGACATTTTGATAGTGTTCTTCCAACACGCGCTGCAAAATCGCTCCGGCCTCTACCCCCCCTTGCCAAGGTGGGGAGGAAAGAGAAAGTTGAGATAACTCTTGCTCCCCCGATTGTAGGGGCGGTGCCTCCGTTCCCGCTCTGGGTTGGGGGGGTATTTCCGCCATAAATCCCAATCTTCCGACCAATTGACCGGCGCGAATTTGGAACAATTGAACGCAAGCGTGCTGACTATCGGCCGCCAGTGCGATCGCATCTCTGGAAACCGTATCGTCGGGCAAAGACACTTTTTGACCCGCACTCAAAGACTCCAAACCCTTAATTTGATCGCGAAGGCGCGCCGCAGTTTCAAAGTTTAAATCTTCGGCAGCTTGTTGCATTTGCGGCTCCAGGATATCAAGCAATTCCTGAGTCCTTCCCTGGAAAATCATCGCTACTTTTTGGATGATTTTTCGATATTCTTCAGGCGAAGTTAAACCTTGACAAACGCCAACGCAGCGCCCGATGTCGTAGTTCAAACAGGGACGGTCTTTAAACAGCGGTTGAGGGCGCTGCCGCAGGGGGAAAATTCGCTTAATTAAATGGAGCGTACTCCTCAGCGCCCCTGTATCGACGTAAGGGCCGTAATAGCGGTCTTTTGCACTTCCTGCGCGGCGTTTGCGGGTGATAAAAATGCGCGGGTATTCTTCCGACCAAGTTATGCACAAATAAGGATATTTCTTATCATCTTTGAGGAGGACATTAAAGTAAGGTTGGTGCTGTTTTACCAGATTTGCTTCTAAGGCCAAAGCTTCCGCTTCTGTGTCGGTGGCGATGAATTCAATTTCTCGCACTTGCTGTACCATCATCGCAATGCGGGGACTGAGATTTTGGCTTTCGCGGAAGTAGGAACGGACGCGGTTTCGGAGTTTTTTGGATTTGCCGATGTAAAGGATGCGATCGCTCTCATCGCGCATTAAATATACACCAGGAACCGCCGGAATTTCTTTGAGGCGACTTTCTAGGCGTTCCGAGTCTTTAACTAACGGCAGAGTTTTTGTGGATGGCATTGCAAGCTATCTCAGCAAAATAGAGAGTTATTGTACACTCTTTTATTTTACCTTAATTGTGCGGACTTTTACGGCGGCTACCGTCGCAAACCCACCGACTAAACTTGAAAATCAGTTACAATATCTGAGATAAAAACTTGCGCGTGCGTTCTTCCTTCGGGTGCTGAAAAAACTGTTCCGGCTTCGCTTCTTCAACTAAAACGCCGCCATCCATCAATACAATGCGATCGGCAACTTCGCGCGCAAACCCCACTTCGTGAGTCACCACCACCATTGTAATTCCTGTTTGAGCCAAATTTCGCATTACATCTAAAACTTCCCGCACCATCTCCGGGTCTAATGCTGATGTCGGTTCATCAAACAGCATGATTTTAGGCTGCATGGCTAGAGAACGTGCAATAGCGACCCGCTGCTGCTGTCCCCCAGACAACTGTCCGGGATATTTTTGTGCTTGTTCCAAAATTCCCACTCTTTCTAACAGTTGCATCGCCACTTCTTCGGCTTTTTTCTTGGGCCAGCGGCGCACCCATACTGGCGCTAGCATGACATTTTGCAACACAGATAAGTGGGGAAACAGGTTAAATTGCTGAAACACCATTCCTACTTCGCGGCGAATTGTCTCAATGTTGCGCAAGTCGTGGGAAAGTTCGATTCCGTCGATCGTAATTTTACCTTGTTGGTATTCTTCTAATGCGTTGAATGTGCGAATAAACGTCGATTTTCCCGAACCAGATGGCCCCATAACGACCACGACTTCGCCACGGTTGACGGTCATGCTGACGCCGCGCAGTACGTGAAATTGTCCGTACCATTTGTGGACGTTTTCTGCTACGATTACTTGTTCTAGGATTGTGGGTTCAGTTTCCATATTTTTTTGTTTTTAAACCGCTGATGAACGCGGATGAACGCAGATTTTTTTTACCTTTGACCTACGCCTAAAGTTCGCTCTATTTTGCGGCTTGCTAGGGACATTGAGTAGCAAAATATCCAATAAATTATCCCGACGAATATGTAAACTTCGGCGTATCTACCGATATAGGATGGATTTGCTAAAACTGCGCGGGATATTCCGATTAATTCTAACATTCCGAATAGAGATAGCAGGGATGTATCCATGAATAATCCGATGAATTGACCGCCGATCGCCGGAATGACTATTCGCAGTGCTTGAGGCAGTACAATGAGAATTGTGAGTAGGGGTGTATTTAGCCCGATCGACCTAGCTGCTTCTATTTGTCCTCGGGGCACGGCCTGCAAGCCACCGCGCACGTTTTCCGCCAAGTATGCCGCACTAAATAACGTTAATCCAGCAATGGCTCTAATCACTCTATCCAATTTCGGATATTCGGGCGGCAAGAAGAGTTGCAGCATCACTTGACCTAAAAACAAAATGCCAATTAATGGTAAACCGCGAATAATTTCAATGTATAATGTTGATAACAGTCTTACAACTGGCAAAGAACTTTGTCTGCCGAGTGCTAGCAATACTCCCAAAGGAAAGGAAAGCACAATACTAATAACTGCTAAAAACAGCGTCAATACTAAACCGCCCCAATCATTTGTTGACACTTCGGTCAAACCCAACCCGCCTTTAATTAGCCACAAAATTATGGGGAAGGAAAGAGCCCACATTGCAGGCATCCAGCTAACCCCCCCCAACCCCCCCTTGCTAAGGGGGGGCGAGGGGGGGTTACGGTTAATTTGCCTGCCGATGACATAGCTGGCGGCGGCTGCGATAATAATTCCTAAGAGGTAGAGGCGAGAGGTTAGGTCGATCGGCGAAATGACCGCACCCACAACCGCAGCACCGAGTATAATTAGTAAAGGCGGATTCCAAAGACGTTCTTGCCGCTGAATGTTTCCCCAAGTTAATCCTCCCAACAAGGCAATTATCCCCGTTACTATCCACAGCCTCCAGTAGGAGTCGCGGGGAAATCTGCCGGCGAAAAATAGCGGCAAGTTGGCTTCTAACACGTGCCATTGAGCTTTTGTTGTTGCCCAAACGATAATTCCTTTAATCGCTTGGAAGGCGATAATTAGGCAAAGTACTGTCAGAATGCTGTTGTACCAGGTACTAAATAAATTTTTGCGCGCCCAATTCCAAGGGGTAGGCGATTCGGTGGCTGGGGGCGGTAATACAGGTATTGTTTCCATCAGTTTTTAGTTATGATTAATTTCTAATACTGTTCGCTAAAATTCCTAAAATTTTATTAACATCTCTGAGGTAATACTCTGTTAAATCTATTTCAATTACTTGGTCTTTTAATTTTAGAAATCTCCAGTTAGTCCCGCTAGTGACAGCGCCAAAAATCGCAGGAATATCGTTGCCTTCACGTTCATTAAATATTCTAGCGCCTAGCATTTCTGCTACGCACTGTCCCAATCCGCCATTGATATTTTCCTTTTTGGCTTCTACAATGATAATTACTGGTGCGGAAAGAATTAATAATTCTGGAGAACGACTAATCAGAAAATCGCAATTTCCATTTAATCCTTTTTCGGGATCGATTGTAAAGTCTATTCCTGAAAAAAAGCTAATTTCAGAATTTAACTGTTTTCTCAGTTCGATCAAAATTGGTGCAATAATCATTTCGGAGCGAGCTTTTTCTGTATTACTGCTAATGGCTAATGGCACAGTATATAGCAGGGTTTCTTCTAAAAAATTACTACTTTCTAACTCTGGAATAGCAGAAAACATATTAACTGCGTCTAAAATTTTAAGTTCAAAAATTTTAGATACTTTTGCTAAACTAAAATCACTGTATGCCATTTATTCTCCTTTAATCCTACATCAAAAATCTCCAATATTCAGCAGTTACCTTTCTTTGATTTGTACAGTTTTATTGTACCAATTCATGAACAGAGAAACTATCAAACTAATTGTTAGGTATGTTACCATGATAATTAACATTGCTTCGATCGCCCGACCGGTCTGATTCAACGTCGGAGCTCCCACCACAAAATAAACGTCGGGATAAGCAACCGCAACCGCTAAACTCGAATTCTTAGCTAAATTCAAATACTGACTGGTTAAAGGCGGCACAATCACCCGCAAAGCTTGCGGCAAAATTACCATCCGCATCATTGTTCCAGACTTCAGCCCCAAAGACTTTCCGGCTTCCCACTGGCCTCTCGATACTGACTGAATTCCGGCCCGGACAATTTCTGCAATGTAACTGCCAGTATACAAGCTGAGCCCTGTCACCAAGGCTGCAAATTCTGGAGTAACTTTTAATCCTCCTTCGAGTTGCAATGCTGGTGTCAGGCGGGGGAAATCTAGGCGAAAAGGCAGATTTTTGGTGATAATCCAAGCTAAGATTGCACTCAGCCCGATCGCACCTACAGCCCAAAACAACTGTCTTCCCGGCTTAGCTTCTTCCAACATCACCCGCGCCCGCCACATCCACAGCCCCGCCGCCGCCAAAACTCCGATAGTTAGCAAAATCACCCAAATCTCAAAACCCGGCAAAGCCACAGGCCAAGGTACAGCAATGCCGCGATTTGTCAAGTAAATCGGCCCCCTCACCTGCTGATTGTCTTCCAGTTTTGGCAGGGAAATGAAAACTGCAAAATACCAGAAAAATAATTGCAGCAATAAAGGTGTATTTCGCAGAATTTCTACATACAAACCAGCCAAACTCCGCAGCAACCAATTGTCGGAAAGGCGCGCAATTCCTACAGTCAAACCAGCAACAGTTGCGAAAACAATGCCGATACCCATTACCCGCAGCGAGTTGATTAAACCGACAAAATAAGCTTGTCTGTAACTGTTTTCGGGACTGTAGGGAATGACACTTTCGCCGATATCAAAAGATGCTTGGGAATTGAGAAAATCAAATCCAAAGGCAATCCCCAGTTGCGAGTAATTGGCACTGAGATTGTCCCAGAGAATGGCGATAACAACTATTACTAAAATTAGGGCGATCGCCTGTCCGGCTATTTTCCAGAAGCGATCGTCCCGCAGCAGTTTTGATAGATCTTTAAATTTGGGCAATTTCTGCGATTGGCCCGGTTGAGGTTCTGGGTTCATAACTGTTTAATGTAGATCGAACTATACCTAACTTTAGCCTGCCTAAAATATCTTGTAGGGTACACCTAGCAAGCACCTTACAAGTCGGGTAAGCGCGGAGTACCTTGCTGTCTAAAATATCTTGTTGGTTAACTGTTAACAGTCAACAGTCAACAGTTAACAGTCAACAGTTAACTAAAATTAGCGGAACGGCGGCGAATAAAGCAAACCGCCATCTTTCCAGAGTCTGTTTTGACCCCGTTCTAACTTAAGTGTACTTTTGGGGCCGAGGTTGCGATCGTACATTTCCCCGTAATTACCCACTTTCTTAACAACGCGGACTGCGTAGTCGTTCGGGAGTCCCAAACCTTTACCTAAATCTCCTTCTGTTCCTAGCAAACGTTTGACGTTCGGGTCTGTAGTGCTTGCCACAATTTTGTCTACATTTCCCGAATTAATTCCCAAATCCTCAGCTTCAATCGCGGCGAAAATAATCCATTTCACGGCGTCCGACCATTTAGGATCGCCGCTTTTCACCGCTGGGGCTAAAGGTTCTTTTGACATCACTACCGGCAAAACAACATTATTCTCGGAATTCGGCAGAGTTGTCCGCTTAGAAACAAGTTGCGATCGATCGGCAGTAATACCTTGACAGCGACCTTCTTGATAGGTAGCAAAGGTAGTATTCACATCTTCAAACACCACAGGAGTGTATTTAATTCCTAATTTTCGCATTTGGTCGGACAAATTTTGTTCGGTGCTCGTACCTGTCTGCACGCAGATAGATTTGCCCGCAAAATCTTTTAAAGTTTTGATGCCGCTGTCTTTTTTGACCATGATGCTTTGAGAGTCATAAAAGATCACCGGGGCAAATTCCAGTCCGGTAGTGCTGTCGCGACTCGCCGTGTAGGTGGTATTTCGGCTGAGAATGTCGATTTCTCCAGCCTGCAAAACTGTAAATCTATCTTTAGCGTTGAGCTTTCGGTACTCGACTTTTTCGGGATCGTCAAATATTGCCGCCGCGACAGCCCTGCACACATCCACATCCAGTCCCGAATATTTGCCTTTTTCGTCTACAAAGCTAAAACCCGGCAGTTCGCCGCTGACACCACAAATCAGTTTGCCGCGGCTGACAATTGTATCTATCCGGCTCGAACCTTGTTGCGAGTTGCCACCCGCAGCATTTGTTGCTGGTGTTTGTCCGATTTGTGCCGATCGATCCCTACAAGAAGCCAACGGTGCCGCAAACAACACGCTTGCTAGCAGCAGAAATCCCCATTTACGCATAGATTTTAGTAGAACGCTTTCCTGATCATCCTACCTTGTAGCTGTCGAGAACTGTGGCGCACAACAGCCTCCGGCTTCAAATTAGCCGTTTTGCATCCGGTGCTGCACTCTGGCAATTGCACCAGCTACCCGCCTGTGTTTTTTTCAGCAAGCAGGGCGCGGAGAGCGAAAAACCCGGTTTGTGACTGGAGGCACCGCCGTCCAACCCAAGATTTATCATAGAAACCCGGTTTGTTTGCGGCTATTTTTGCCCGCGGCGATCGCCCTTCCCTGGAATATTTATCCGATTTTGATTGAATGCGCTCACTGTACCTATGGTGCTAGGCGCTGCTCAGCTAAATCGCGGATTAGGGACAGCCGAGACTCGATGTACTCGTTCAACAAATCTGCTTCTTTGCCATTAAGCGCAGAGTTCATCTTCAACTGCTTCAGCAGCCACTGTACCAGGGTGGCATCGTCCAAATTCACTAACAGAGTAGCTTGGGTGGTCTCAATTAACGACCAAAGTTGACGTAACATGATGGGAGTCATAAAACCTCCTGGAGCGTAAATACGCAGTTAATGGGCGGACTGGGCGAAAACTTGGTCTTTGTGTCTCAAGCCGATAGACGAAAAGCACCGTCATAGCCATCGGCTTAATGATTTTTTTATATTTGACCACAATAACTCAATAAAGTAGTGTCACAAGCTACAACACACAAGATGTTATAAGAGTTCCGAATTTTGTCACATTGAGATAAAAATCTTGATAAAAAATTAAAAATCTTTACATACTATAGCTCGTGGGGGCTGCCAGGAGCTGTCGGGGATCGGGCACTCCTGCCCGGTTCGCCAGAAAATTAATTAAGCTGTTGGGCATTTAAATTGTATATTTCAATGCCGTATTCCCCAAAGAGTCAAATCTTGTCACCCTCTCGAACATAGCAGCAGCTTACTCAGGGGCCACCCACTTTTGAACCCCCGCCAGAATTATTTCTAATTCAGCGATGATTTTCGTGGCCTCCTCCCAATCGTTTGATTCGCCAAGACTTTGAAGCCGATCTGCCATCTCGGGCATTAACCGCACCGCCGCCGTAGCACTGACACCTTTAATTTGATGCGCGCGGCGGGCCAATGTCTGGACATCTGCCGAGGCGATCGCTACCTTAGCCGCTTCTAAATAACTGCCAGTATCAACCACAAAAGCTTGGAGTATTTCCCGCTCAAACTCTAAATCAGCACCAGCAATTTCGCGCAAACGTGCCATATCCACTAAAGATTGAATACCCTCTGAAGAGTTTTTGAGTTCCTCGCCATTAAACTTTGGACTTTCAATTTTTAACTGGGCAGACCAATTTTCGAGCACAGATTTTAACTTTTCGATCGAAATAGGTTTGCTAATATAATCGTCCATGCCCGCCGCCAGACACTTTTCGCGATCGCCCTTCAAAGCACTCGCCGTCATCGCAATCACCACCGTCTTTTGATGTGGCTCGATCAAACCAGCAGCAGCATTTGCCGCTTCCAGGCGGCGCAATTCCTGCGTCGCTTCGTAACCGTCCAAAATCGGCATCTGACAGTCCATCAACACAATGTCATACTTTTTGATAGCAACCATCGATAGCGCCTCTGCGCCGTTATTCGCGACATCCGCCGTGCATCCCAAAACTCTGAGTTGATTCAGACCAACTTTTTGATTGATCGGGGTATCTTCAACTAACAAAATCTTTAAGTTGGCTAACTCCCGGTTTTCAATAGCTGAGGCTCCATTGGACTTGGGATTTGCCACCTGCCGATCCATCGCCGCACCCGGGGCGATCGCATTCACCAAGCAATCAAACAGCCGATGAGCTTTCACAGGTTTAGTTAAATAACCGCTAAAACCGCTACTTACCAAACGTTTCGCCTCCGATATCTGAGTAATTGAAGTCAGCACCACCCACTTTGTATGCTGCATTGTCGGCTCAGAAACCATCAAGCGTTCCAGGCTTCCCGCCACCATTTCCGGCAACTGAATATCAACCAAAACAATATCGTAAGGGCAATTAACGCTGACAGCTTTGTACAGAGATGCGATCGCCATCCAACCATTTTCAACCTCCTCAACTTCTATTCCCCACAAAACAGCCATTCTCAGCAGCACTTTTCGCACTGTCGTTTTATCGCTGGCAACTAACATTTTTCGCCCCGCCAGCACCGTTTCCAAATTAACTTTGCACGCCGTTCCTACAGCAGTTAAATTTTCCTCGACTGCAGGCACAGTAAACCAAAAAGTCGAGCCTCTGCCAGGGGTACTTTCCGCACCGATTTGACCCCCAATTAACTCTACTAACTGCTTACAAATAGCCAGACCCAAACCTGTGCCACCGTACTTTCTCGTCGTAGAAGCATCAACTTGAGTAAAAGATTGAAATAGCTTTTTTTGGTCTTCTTGAGCAATACCGATTCCTGTATCTGTGACTTTGAAAAGCAGGACTGTCGAGCCATTGCTTCCGAGTTCTAACGGTTGGATATTCTCTACAAATTTCTGCTCGTCGCTGTCTGCCAATAACCCCTGAGACCTGCCAAGAGAAACCTCAATTACCACTTCTCCAGCTTCTGTAAACTTAATCGCATTGTTAATCAAATTAGTGAGTATTTGCCGCAACCGCGCTGCATCTCCTTTAATTTGCAGCGGCACGTCGCTGTCAATCAGCGCTACCAATTCTATACCTTTTTCTTGGGCGGGAGTTGCCAACAAATCCAGCACATCATCCACACATATAGTGAGGTTAAATTCGATCGTTTCTAAGCGCATTTCTCCTGCTTCCAGTTTGGAGAGGTCAAGAATATCGTTAATGATGGACAGCAAATTTTGACCGCTGAGTTTCAGCGTCTGCACAAAGTCGATCTGTTCGGGAGTAAGATTCGTTTTCAGCAGCAAATCAGTCATCCCCATCACTCCATTCATCGGAGTGCGGATTTCGTGACTCATATTTGCTAAAAATAGAGACTTCATTCGAGATGCTTCTAGGGCCGCTTCTCGGGCCTGCTGCGCTTGTTCAAACAAAGTAGATTGCTGAATGGCGATCGCCAACTGCACGCTCAACCTTCCCAGCAAATCAATCTCAGAATCAGTCCAAACACGCGGAGCGCTGCACTGGTGGGCAACCAGCAATCCCCACAATCGATTTTGACTCGCTTCCAAACTCCCCATCGGCGACTCAATTCCGGGAGTTTCCGGCGAATATTCTGTTGCCAACTCCTGACTTTCATCGCCGATAAAAATTGGTACAACTAAATTAGCCCTTACTTGGAAACTAACAAGGAAATCTCGGTGGATGTCGCTCAAACTGGCCGTATAAATATCTGCTCTTGCTTGAATTTTTCCGGCGCGGTATAGCGATAGATCATTTTCGCCAAAAGATATTTCTGGAACTTTTATGCCCAGCAACGGAATCCAATCATCCCCTACAGATTCCACAACAACACTCGCTGTTTCCTGGGAATCAAAACGATAAATTACCGCGCGGTCAGTTGCCAGCAACTGCCGCACTTCTTGTACGGCAGTGCTCAGAGTTTGAGTGAGGTTGAGAGACTGCCGGACTCGCTGGGCGATCGCCGAAACCAGCCGTTCTTGTTCTGCTTGTTCCCGCAGCCTTCTCTCAGCTTGCTTGCGTTGGGTGACATTGCGAATTACCGCAGCCAAGCACAGCGGTTCGCTGCTTTGAGGGTGCTTGACCAGAAAAGCATTCATCACAACATCAATGGATCTTCGGGTGTGCAAGTGTTGCATTTGACCTTCTCCTTGCCACTGACCCTGACTGATAATTATTGGCAAAATCTCTTGACTAAATTCCTGTTTAAAAGTTGGGCCGAAATAATCCCATATCTCCGTATAAAGCTGTTGCGAAATATTTTCTAATCCCACCAGTTTTCGTCCGGCTTCGTTGACAAACAGCGTTTGACCTTCAAGGGTAGCCATACCGATAAAATCACTGCTGTTTTCAATCAGCGACACAAATTTTTGGCGTTCTTCTTCTCCTTTTATCCGTTCGGTAATGTCGCGCTTGACGCAGACATGACAAATTACATCGTCGGCGTTGTTAATCACAGAGTATGCCGCAACGTCGATCGCCAGCGTGCGACCTTGTTTAGTGGAGTTAGTAATTTCGCCCCGAAAATTTCCTGTTTTCGCTAAACTTTTGGCAATTGCCGAAAAGCGGTCCCCCGCAACCAGCGGCGACGCTTCTGCTTGTAATTCCGCGTCTGTATATTCTAGAAGCGATTGGTGAGCGCGATTTTGTTCGAGGAAAAACCCGTCAGCATTGATAATGACGATCGCATCGTTGGAGTTTAAAAATATTTCTCGGTAAAGTTTGAGTTTTTCCTCAGCTCGCTTGCGTTCGGTGATGTCCCTTTTGACGTTTACGTAACAGATTACATCCCCAGCACCATTGAGAACCGCAAAAGCCGAAAGCTCCACCTCAACTGTTCCCCCTTGCAAAGCCTTAATAAAGGTCATTTCGCCTCGGTAACTCCCAGTTTCTGCCAAGCTTTGCAGTACCGACGCAAATGCCTGTTCTCCCATCCCAGTTGCAGGCGTTTTTCCCCACAATTTCGACGAACTGTAACCCAGCAAAGCTGTGTGAGCTTGATTTGTTTCTAAGTAATAGCCTTGGGGGTCTAAAATGGCGATCGCATCGTTGGATTTCAAAAAGATTTGTTGATAAAGTTGCAGCTTCAATTCCGCTTGTTTCCGGGCGCTAATATCCGTGAACAAGCCGTAGTAAACTATCTTCCCCGATGCTTGCAATTCTGGCTGAGAAGCTCCTTGCACCCATTTAAGTTTTCCTGACGGAGTGACAATTCTTCCTTCCCAGCGCCAAGGCTGCAAATTTTCAGCAGAAAGCGTGACCGAATTGAGAAAATCATCTCGATCTTCGGGATGAATCATGTCAACAATTACATTAAAATCCTGCTGAGCAGCCTCTGGTTCTATTTCATACAATTCTCGGCAGCCGGCGCTCACAAACGAGAAAGCCATTGAGCCGTCTGGCTGCAAGTCAATTTGATATACCGTACCGGGTACGCTAGCAGTAATTTTTTGCAGTTTGGCTTGGCTTTGATTCCTGGCTTCATCTGTGGCCTGCAATTGACCAATCTCCCGAGAAAAACCCAAAACCGCAAATATATTGCCCTCGGCATCGCACAGCGGCAGTTTTTGCGTGTCAAAGATGTGCTGTTTGCCGCCTTCAAAGGCGATCGTCTGGTAGGGATTGCGAACAATCTCCCCGGTTAGCACAGCTCGATCCTCCTCGCGGATGCCCCTAACCCGGCCGTTGCGATCGCCAAATACTAATTCGGCTGAAAACCCTAATTCAATATCATCTTTGCCGATAATTTCCTCAACATTTTTCCCCAAATATGCCGCAAAACTTTGATTTACCAAAATGTATCTAAAGTTTCTATCTTTCGCAAAAACTCTGTCCGGCGCACCGTCCATTAAAGCCCGCAACAACAGTTCTTGACTTTCCGCATCCAGAGCCAAGTTATTTTGAGCTTTCCCCTTGACATTGGTCGTTTTAGCTGCTAGGCTAATTAACGATTCGGCACAAATTTGAGCGACTGTGTGGAGCAAACAAAGGTGTTCCAAATTAAAAGCCGTTGCTTGCTCTGCACCAATGAAAACTACTCCCAACAATTCTTCACTTTCATCCGGGTTAGCCGGTGCCATCAAGACCGACTGAAACTGAGCAATTGGTGGCGGATCGATGTTGTGGGCCCAGTCTCGATTTCCAGCGAGCCATTCAACGCGAGCTGCTTGCAATCGGCCTTCAATTTCGGCTCTGGCGCTAGCAGTTAAGGGCTGTAAGTGTTGCAGGTATAGTCGATCGTCCGGTGGCGTCAAAATTGCGATCGCCGCGCCCGGAATCAGGCGATCGAGATGTGTCAAACACGCAGACCAAATTTCATCAGCGCAAGTGGCGAGTTGTAATTTCGCAGTAAGTTCGTTGAGAACTTGCAGTTCCAAGGTACGCTGGCGGACTTTTGCTTTGAGGCTGGCGGCTAGGATTTGCATAGTGCTCACCACACTGGTTTGCTTATATTATAATTATTGATTTTCAAACTTTTGTAAACAATGATTCTAAAAGATATGCGGCGAAAAGACAACGTTATTTATATTGATATTACCTTCAACCGCTAAAAAACAAGGGCGCGATCGGGAGCAAAGAGACACTGCTCTATGCAAGCTTTCGCTCCCATTGCCCGACTTAACCTTACACCCAAAGACAGATGCAAGCTCCAGACTTTCGTGGTTAAATTAAAAAAAATTTAGACCAAAGTTCAAAGCCTCAAATTCATCTTTAGAGTCAATCGAAAATTGAAAATCGAAAATCGATGGACGGTGAAACTACCCCATTAAAATCACGTTATCGATCACATGGATGACGCCGTTATCAGCTTCGATATCCGCAGCGACAACTGTAGCATTTTTCACCTCAAAACCGTCAGAACAATCAATTTTAATCGGCGAACCTTCCAAGGAAGTAACAAAACCGAGTTTTGCCAAATCAGCTTTCATAAACTTGCCGGAGACAACGTGAAACATCAAAATCCTGGTCAATTGGGGAACGTTCTGCACTAGGGTTGTGATAGTTCCCGGCGGCAATTTCGCAAAAGCATCGTCATTGGGTGCAAAGACAGTAAAAGGGCCCGGACTTTTGAGCGCGTCTACTAAATTAGCTACTTGCACGGCTGTTACGAGGGTTTGGAACGAACCCGCACCTACGGCAATATCAACAATATCAGGCATTGTGTTTTACCTCATCTGGGAAAAAAGTTCTATTAAGTATCGTAAACTGAGGCGGGCAACAATACCTACTGTCTTTTTTGAAAAATTGGTAATTCTTTTGTAGTGAAGACTTCAATCCTCAGATTTTTGAGGAGGACTTCAGTCCTCACTACAAACCTAATAATATAGGACTTATACCAATTTCCTAAAGTCCTGCTACAAATAGAGCCTCTAAAATAAATTTCCATCCCGTCAAAGAAGCAATAACTTCCAACGTCAACTTATTTAACTCTTTTTGCAGCGCTGCTCTCAACTCTTCTATTTGGTCAAATCTCAACCAGTTCAATTGTTCTTTTACGTATCCCCACAGTCTTTCTATGGGGTTTACTTCCGGACTGTATGCGGGTTGGAACAGTAAAATAACATTTTCTGGTATGCTGAGATTTAAAGAGTTATGAAATCCTCCATTATCTACTTGAATTATATGTAAATCCTCCGGATACTCACTGGCAAAGAGCTCTAAAAACTTCTCGAAGCACACTGTATCTAAATGTGTAAATTCATAAAAAAAGCTGGCTCCCGTTAGCGGTTCTACTGCCCCATAAAGCCACAAATAAGTAAAATCCCATTGCACCTTTCCTTGCGGTTTGATTCCGTAACCTGTTAACTTTCTTCTTTGAATTGTATGCAGCCCCATCCGACTTTCATCTTGACTCCAATATCGCACTTTTTTCCACTGCTTTAAAAAGCTCTCACTCTGACTCATACTGCTTTTAATTAGAGATGAGAGTTTTTTTTAAATTCTTCTACTACCCCGGGTTTCTGTTTTTCACTTACCGGACGTGGGACTTTTAATTTTCCTTTTAGCCGATATCTTGCCCCAGAAGTGTTGAATGCTTATTTGATAGGATTCTGAAAATAGACATACGAATCCTATAAACTGGTGATTTCAGCAATTAAAAACAAGTTCCT
>NZ_SRRZ01000100.1 GCF_013179805.1 Microcoleus asticus IPMA8
CTTAGTAGTGTAGATTTTCAGATCTGAAGTCTATTTATTTTCAACTCACCTTTGCTGAGTCTTTTCTTGCTGCCTAGTCTAAACTCCAGTATCGAAAGCTATTGCACCCTGCAATAGCACCGGAGAACTGATTTAATTAGATTAGACTGGCTGAGTTTGGGCTACTGACCCAATAGCGTCTGAATCTCTTCAGGGGTGAACGGATTTTCTCCAGCGCGGAGGGCATCAATCCAGCGCTGCCGTTGCAATTTCTCTTCCTCATTGTTAGTCGAAGCAATGAATGCCTGAAACTCTTCAATCGCTCCTTCAGTATTGCCAGTTAACGCCCTGGCAAGTCCTCGACTATCTCGCCAACTTCCATTTTCAGGTTCAAGTTCCACGGCTTTTTCACAAGCAGCCATGACGTTAGGGTTAGTAGCTTGTCCGTGCAGACTACCAAACCAGCAAAGGGAATTCCAAGATGCAGCAGAAATTTTCAGAGTTGGGTCAAATGTTTGGGCTTCTGCGTAAGCTGTAATCGCTTCCTCAAGCTTACCCTCTCGTAGCAGTTCCTTACCCTTTTCAATCAGAGTGGGTGCTGCTGCTAATCGTTTTGCTTCTATCTCTGGAACCAAATCTAAATTAGCATCTAGCTTTAAGGCTTGATTAAAGCTAGCAATTGCTCCCTCAATATTACCATCTCGTGCAAAGGATTTGCCTTGGAAAACTAGATTAGGAACTGCTATCTCTTTTGCTTTAATTTGAGGATTAAAATCTAGATCATTATTCCAAGCCAATGCTTTTTGAAATTTAACAACTGCACCTTCAAAATCACCTGTTCTTGCTAATTCTTCTCCTTGCCTAACCCAAGTAAAAGCTGCTTTCTTTTTGCTAGTTAAATTTTGACATATGGGTAATCGGTTTAGGTCATCAGGATGAACAGCCAGATATTCTTCAAGCCAATGACATCCCTCTTTAATGAGATTGCTAATTGTTAGATCCCAGACAAGAACCTGGATATTTTCTTTAGTGTTCCCATGACCTCGAATACTCTGCGTACCATCAGAACCCAATGCCGCAATTTTTTGACCATCTGGGCTGAAACTTACGCTATAGAACCTTTTGATCCGTGGCTCTATGAAAGTTTGCCATAATGTTCCATCTCGTCGCCAAAGTTTAATAGTGCCGTCATTGCTGGCAGATGCAATCATTTCTCCATCTGGGCTGAAGCTGACACTATTAACTGCATCACCATGAGTCGTTAAAGAACCGAGTAAGGTTCCGTCCAAATTCCATAATCTTACAGTGCGGTCACGGCTAGCAGATGCAATCATTTTTCCATCCGGACTGAAACTTGCGCTATAGACCTCATTGCCGTGACCTGAGAAAGTACTGAGTAAAGTCCCGTTCAACTCCCATAATTTCACGGTGCGATCGCTGCTAGCCGAGAGAATTAACTTCCCGTTTGGGCTGAAACCAACACTATTAACGGAATCTCGGTGGTCTGAGAGGATATGGAGTAAAGTTCCGTCCGACTTTCTCCATAGTCTTACAGTGTGATCGCTTCCAGCGGATGCAATTAACTCTCCATTTGGGCTGAAACTAATGTCATTGATCGAGGTGCTTTGACCATCGCTATGTCCCTTACATTTGAAGGCTGAAATTTCTTTTCCATCAAGCCCCCAGAGTTTAATGCCATCATATTCACCTGTGATAAGAATATTATTATCAGGGCTAAAATTCATAGTATTAGCAAAAGAAATTGTGCGAGTCTGATCTTCTTGATCGATCTCGTCTGCTAGTTCTGCTCTAGAAGTCGGCTTTAGAAATACACCCGATGTATCAACTAATGCAATTAGTTGCCCATCTGGACTGAACCTTACACGCATTAAACTTTGATCCCATGCTCCCTTAGGTCCATCAAGACTATATAGGAAAATGGGTTTAGGTTCTCTTAGATGCCATAATTTTACTTGACCATCATAACTAGCAGAAATAATCGTCTTTCCATCTGGACTAAAACTTACGCTGCTGACTGTACCAATGTGCCCTTCGAGGGTATGAAGTAAAACTCCTTCAAAGTTCCATAGCCTTACAACGCCATCGCGATGAGCGGTAACAATCATCTGGTCAGCAGGTTTAAAGCTCACATCGGAAATTCCATCATTCAGGCTTAGAGTTTTGAGCAGATTACCTTTACAATCCCAGAATTTAATTACACCATCTACACTAGCCGAGATGATATTTTTTCCATCTGGACTGAATTTTACGCTACTATTAAATGTCCACTGCCAGTCATACCTACCTGTCTCTTGAGGAGTTCTAGTTGACCAAGATTCGTGTAAAGTACCATCAAGAAGATTCCAATGCATTATTGTGTGACCAACAGTGTAAGCAATAGTCTTGCCATCAGGACTAAAGCTTATACTTCCCATAGAAAACTCTAAATCCTCGTATTCATAACCCAGATCAGGGCGCTGTTGCATTTCCTGATAAGCTAACCAGAGTTTTAGTAAGTCAGAATCTGTTGCATTTTGCTCTTTCACAAGGGGGTTAATTGAATAGGGATATCGCCATGTTTGCTCAATGCTTTCAAGTTGTGAGGAATTGGGTTCCCAAGGAGTCTTTAAAGTCTTTAAGAGGTTGCAGTGCTTATCTAAGAGTTGAATTCCCTTGTTACCTAAGCTAACAGCAATTAGGTTACTATCTGGACTAAAACTGATTGCGTTGTCTAATACTGTAGCTTGCTCCTTAATTTCTACGGAGCCTAATAACTTACCATCTCTACGCCATGATTTGATAATATGAGCTCCACTGGAGATAATCATCTCACCGTCTGGACTAAAATTAACAATGACGCCAGGACGCGCAACCCATCGTAATGTTCCAGCGCGGTCGAATCTGAACATTGAAATTTTGTCGAAATCTGTGTTGCTATCTCTATGCTGAAGAACATGCAATAGGGTTCCATCACGTTTCCAGAGTTTAACTGTACCGTCATGACCTCCAGAAGCGATGAAGTCTCCGTCACGGCTAAAGCTGGCATTCCTGATACGGTTACCATGATTTAGACGATTTGATTCCCGTATACCATCAACCAAGCGTCGTAGTTTTGTGACGACTTGCATCTCTGTATCAGCGTCTAGAGTATTACTTGCCTGTAATTGTTGTACTCTTTCTCCATTCTCGATTCCCTTTATTAAAGCATCTATTTCCAAGCGAGAATTCCAAAGATTATCTACGGCTAGATTTTGTGCACTGATTGCAGCATTAATAGTTCGCCTTTCTGCTTCTTGTCGGCGTTCTTCAGAAATCCGTAGATCCTCTTCCAATTTCTTAATCCGGTCTTGCCTTTCCTTAATACTGCGTGTGACAAACTCTGTTTCTAATTGGTTGAGCCAGTTATCCGTCTTTGACTCAAGCACCTTCTCTAACTTAGCGAGACGTTCAACTTCTTCAATCCAAAGCATTCCTCTGCCTTGTTTCCAGTCAAGGGCAGCAGGAGTCAAACGTTGTTGCAATGCGAGATCTTCCTGTTGTTTCTTAATCCATTCCTGCAACTTATCCCAACCTCGCACTAGGAAATCGTGAGCTGGCTCCACATAAGGCTCCCCTGTCTCTTGCCCTTTTACCAGCAAACGAGCTTTCACCAATCGATCGCTCACCTGTGCCACACGCTTGTTCTCTTCTGCATCTGGATACACCAGTTCAAACTCCGGCACCCGTCGCCGTGCCACTCCTCCCCCTTCAATCGTCACCATCCGCAGCATTACCCGTCGCATCGTGGCTTGGTGTGCCTTGCCTGATTCTTCGCCAAACTCTTTAACGAGATTTTCATACTCTTCTGTGGCTCGACGGGTTAACGCTCCCGCAACTCCACCAAGTTGGTTATAATCTTCGATTCGCAAAGCGCGATCGCTACTGTTTGGATCTATCCACCGCTTAGTTAGTTTGATGTAGAGTTCACTGAGGGTAAATGAGAGCAATGGCAATGCTCCTGGCATTTGCCCCACTTCATCAATGAGTTTTCCCACTAAGTCCGGTGGCTCAAAATATAGCGCTTGTTTCCGTGCAGGCTGTTCGATTGCGTCTCGCAACTCATCGGAATTCATCGCTCGAACTGGAAACCGTCCCTTTCTCCAATGCGCCTTCAATGACGAATCCAAAAATCGCGGTTCAAAATCAGACCGCAGTGTTACCAGAATATGCAATCGGTGACGATGACTTGCTAAAGTCATTCTGAGCATGGATAGGAATTGCTGCCACTCCTTCTGGTCAGAGTCACTTTTTCCTTGATGTTCTTGAGCCATCGTGATCAGTTCTTCAAACTGGTCAATTATCAGTAGAAGCTTGATATTAGGATTAGTTTGACTCCAGCTTGCAATTACCTGTGTTAAATAGCGAGGGTCTTTTTGTACATCACTAGCTAACCTAGCTACTTTTTTTTGAATAGTATTTTTTAGATTAGTTAATTCTTCAGACGGGCATAGTTCTTGCAATTGTTTAAAATAATCCATAACCAACAATAGCTTGGCTTCTGGAGTAGAGTTATTCCAAGAGTCTGCTAATTTAGTAAAAGCTGCGTCTGTTTTTTCTGAATTACTCTGGCTCTGCTGAGCTTCCTGAGAACTATCGCTGTTTGGATTGGGTTCTGTTTTTGGTTTAAATACCTCATCAATAGCTTTAATCTGATTCAGTTGCGATAGCAAGTTAGCATCTTCAAGCGGTAAAATTATCCGTGCTAAAGCCGTGAAGGGAGACTCACCCGGACGCATGGGATCGAGAATGTACCACTTTTGTGATTGTGGATCTTTTTCCTGCTTGTTTCGTAAGTAAGAAATTAGTCCCGCCTTGACTAAACTGGATTTACCTGAACCTGAAACCCCTAAAACAATGGTGAGAGAACGACTGGGTTTTGAAAGGCGATTGCTCAATTCCTCCACCAGTGCTGTACGACCAAAAAATAAGCGGGCGTGTCTTTCTTCAAACGACTCTAACCCACGATAGGGATTATTACTAGCATTTAGAGGCGGTGCAGGAGTGAGATTCTTTTTTGGGTCAAATCCTGGTTTAACGAAAATAAACTCGCCTCGGTCAAATTCATGTCGTAATGACCAAAAGCCTGGGGTTTGCCGTTCGCCCGTACTCCGGTTAACTTCTCGATCCACATAAAAATAAAGTTCCGGTGTAGTAATAACTCCATCTTCAGTTAAGTCGGCATTGAGTTTTTCATCTGTATGCCCTAATCCTTGGAGTAATGCTAAGGCAAAGGGAGAATGATTTGTACCTGGGACGGCTCCTCGTTCATCTGTCACTAAATCTAATGCTTCTTGATCGTGGGCGGCAGATGCTATCACTTGCCAAGCAGGATAACGGATGAAGCGAGCGTAATGTTCTTGGTGAATGCGTTCGTATGGAGAGCCTAGCTTGCGAGTTGCCCAACGAAACATTCCCGCGTAGCAGCAATCTAGAATTACCAGTAAGTGATGGGAGTTAATGGTTTTAAAAACATCATAAAGCTCCTGCATGGGCAGAAAGTTCTCGGATTGGTCATTTCCAGCATTTTGGAGATTGACTTTGGCATTCTGGGGAATGAGATATCCGGCTGGACTACCGTCCTTTCCTTTGCGAGTGATGCCATGTCCAGCGAAATAGAACAGCAGGCGATCGCTCTTTCTTACTTCCTTGGGCAACTTCTCATTTAGTAGCGTTTTAATCGCCTCATAGGTTGCCTGCTCATCATATAACTCCCAAATTTGGGAATACTTATATTCGTCTTTAAGGAGTTGGGCGATCGCTCTACCATCGTTAGCGGCTGTACCAAGTGGCTTAATGCCGTTTTCAGGTCGATAGGCATTAATGCCAATGACAACTGCTAGATTGCGAAATGTTGCTGCCATAATTGTATGTTTTGGTAGTTTAAAATTGAATCATAAAAACCGGATGGTACGGAGGCGATCGCCTGCTTATAAACTCCAGTGGTATTAAATAGATGTTCTGTTCGACTATCCTTGATATTTTGCTAGTTATTCCTTTTTCTTCAGCACGGGCGTGAGAGACTCCGGAATACCTTCTAAATCAATAGCGATACAGCCAAGCTTAAACGCATCCTCAATCGATCGCCCAGCTCCTAAAGCATCATAAAAGCCAACGGCAAACTCAATGGCAGCTCGATTGCCGATCGCCCGATTCATCCCAATAACATAATCAATATGCTGACTAATTACCTCAGCTTGAGTTTCCGAATAGCAAGCATTCAGCAGAACGCACTCGACCTGATCTTTGAAAACATCGAATAGTTTTGCTAAAGCTGCTGTACTGACCATCTGCAACTGTCCTAACTCATTTTCTAGCGCTAGTCCATCGGTAGTTGCTCCGCCAGAGAAATGAACAATTTGTGGCTCATAATCTAGTAAAGCACGTCGGAGATCGTCAGGGCGTACAGCCCACTTCGAGATGATTTCAAATTGATCTCGTTTTTTAGCTCGCTCTAAGCCCGTTTGAATTTCACGAACTTCTGCATCTAAGCGACGTTTATCTATATTTTGAGGATTAGCTGTGAGAATCAGAATTTTCTTTACAGTTTTGTTTTCGTCGCTGTCATCTCCAAAGTTGTAGTATGTTTCTACATAAAATTTCTCGCTTTTCATCGCAGCCATCACCATATTTTCCAGGCCGCGGATTCGTTCATCTTTTTCTGCCATTGCAGCTAGCAGAGATTGTAAATCCCCGTAGGGTAAGGAAGCAATCTCTTGATATTTTTCAATATACTCAGCACTAAGTTTAGATCGATCGGTTTCTTCTGTGACTCTTGCTTGGAGTCGAATCTTTTCTTCACCTACTCCTTGCAATACCACAACCTTTAGTCCGGCTTCGGGGTGTTGTTCGGCTAACTGTTTTAGAGCGATTGCAGCCACACTTGGATCGATGCCTTCGTAATGATAAAAGTCGAGAGTTTTAAACGTGCGACCTAGGACACGGAGATCGACATTTTGAGTTTGATATAGTTCTAACGTTTTGACAATTGGAGCAATAAAGTCAGTAAAATCTCCGGCTCTAAAAATCTCCTTGCGATTGTCGGGCTTGCGACAAGGATCTGGATCGGCTTCGGTTGGCACTTTCATATAAATATAATCGCACTTGACCGCATCTAGATTGGTATCAGTCGAAATTCCCCAGTTTTCAATATAAGCTCCTGTCAAGCCAGCCCCTTTTAGATTGGCTTGGTATAGCTGAGCTTTGGCTAACCGTGCCCCAGCCAAAGTGGCATTTTCTAATGTTGTCCCACTGAGATCTGCTCCATTTAAGTAGGCATCTTGCAAATCCACCTTCTCTAGGTGTAAATCTCTCAAATTGAGATGCTCAAAGTGCTGGTTTTTCCCTTTTTTATTAACGACTAATTGACGGACTTTCTGATTCTGAAGATATGTCCCTTCAGTACGTGCTTTTTCTAAATTTTTAGCTTCAAACCAACACGTCCTCTTAAGGATTGAATCTCTAAAATCTGTACTATTAAGGTTAGCCTCTGTGAAATTTGCAGTGGTTAGATTTGAGCCCCGAAAACGAGTTCCACCGATAGAAGCAATCCAGTTAGCTGGTTTATAGACAAGTAGATACTTGTTATCCCGATCTGATATATTCCATCCAATCCAGAAACTTAAACTTAATAATGCGAGCGTGACTAACGCTACAACTGGTAATGCCTGAACAAGATGTTTTTTACCATTTTCAATTCCCTCCCAACCTCCAGCTAAGCTACCTACTGATGAAGCTATACCATAAATGAACACTGCAATGTTTCCAATAAGTGTTTTTAACACTGCTAGTGCAAATGCTCCAATAATTGCTCCCGCAATTGCTCCGGCGATCGCTATTGATTGTACAAGGGCAGCAGCAGTTGCTTCAGTTGTACCTAGACCGCCCACTAAAATGAGTAAGAATGCAGCAATTAAAGAAAATGCTCCCACAGCAAGTCCAAGTCCTTGCTTATACGTCGCAAAAATAAAACCAGCAAGGAGCGTTAAAGCAACAATACTCGACCAAAAGACTATAGGAGCTTCTTCGATTACCATTAAGCTAGCAACAATTCCGCTAGCATAAGCTGAAACATATCCGGCTAGAGTTGCTAGAAGGATTGACGTGCAGACTATCCCCAGCCTCCAGTGAAAGGTTTGTCCGGCTACCGCATGGCTAAAGTCTGCTCCAATCAGAATTGCTTTGGTAAAATCTGCACCTCGGATATCAGCATGACTAAAGTCTGCACCGGACATTTCTTGTCCTCTGAAGGAATAGCCCTGAAAGTTTTTTTGAGATACATTTTTTGGCATAATTCAAAAGGTGTTACAGAGCCAAACTTTCATCTTAGCCTCCTAGCTTTTTTTTAATCCACTCAAATAGCGCTGGTCCACCATTCTTGGGTGTTCCCATACACAAACCAAGATAAATGTCGAAGAAGTCAGACTCATCGGGACATACTGCTTTGCTAGCTGGAGCTAGATTTGTCTGATTGAAAAACTCCTGGACGTCTACACCTGAATTCTCTAGAGCATAGGCTGCAAGGCGACGAACATCTAAATCTTCGCTTTCGTTATTCATGACAGCGATCAGAGGATTGAGCGTTTCATTTGGCAGTTGACCAATCATGGCTAACCCATAAGCTGCTGCACGTCGTTTTTGTGGCTCCAAATCCATTAAAGCTGAAATCAGAAAAGGAACTGCTGGTAGACCAATTTCTTGAAAACTATTACCTGCGCCTCGGATGCTATTGAGTTTGTGTGAGCGCCATGAAGGATCATCAATTTCACGATTGTCTTCAATTGCTTTCAACAAATAAGTGCTTGTTAGTTTGATTTCACCTAATTTTCCCAAAGTCTTAAAGACTGCAATTTTGAATCCTTTAGGAGTAAAGTCACAGGAATCACCAGTGTTAGGCTCTCTTGCAACTAAGCTTTCTACAAGAACTCTGTACAGAACCGGAATAGTTGGTTTTGCAGCAGTACCCATTTCTCCTAAAGCTGTAACAGCATCTCTACGAAAGTAGAACTCTTCTTGCTCATCCTCAACCACATGAACGAGTTCATCTACAGCTTTCTTTCCAGTTCCAATTGCTCCTAAAGCACTAATCGCTTTCTGTCGTAAAGTGATATCTTCACTTTTATTTTTGACAACTTTAATTAGCTCCGGAACTGCATTGCTTGCCTCGGTTCCAATTGCACCTAAAATCTCGATTACCTTTCCCCGCATCAGTGGATTATTCTTTTTATCTATTAATAAATTAATAAACTTTTGTACACTGACGCTCATCTCTTGTCTCACAGCCCTTGTAATCGTTAGTTGCAGTTCACCGACTGGATCACCTCCATTATAATATGTCCATTCAATCGATTCATTGAATAAATTGTGTATTGATTTCTCGATTGCAGAAACAATTGCTGTTTTGTTCCCATCGCTTGTAAGTAAAGCCAGTGCGGTACTAATCAGTACAAAGCTATTTTGTTCATTTGCGATAATCTCAGTCAATCTAGAGTTTGTATCTTCTGACTTTACTCCAATTGCAGATAACGCTAGGGCTGCACTAACACGACTTTCATTGCTTTTGCGATTTTGTTGTAGAATTTCAACGAGACTATCAGTTATGCCTGAAGTGTCTGGAACAATTTCGGCAAGTGCTAAGGCTGCTTTCTCTCCTAAACGCACTGTAGTTGTCGTTTTGATAGTCTCCAGAAGCCTAGAAACTGCAAACTCTATTTCACCAATCCGTCCTAAAGCTTTAGTAACTTGTACAGCACTGTCCGAATCTTCAAGACTTTTGAGAAGCTTATGTAACCCTGGAATAGCAGATTTTGCCTCTAGACCAATTTCCCCTAGTGCATCAGCCGCACGCCATCGAAGAAACTTGTCTAATTTTTCATCGTCTAGAATGGTAATTAGCTCTGGAACAGCGTCTTTTGCATCTTTGCCAATTCGTTCTAAAGCTCCAACAATAACAGAGCGTTCACTGAAATAGTCAACATTAAAATTATTTGAAGCAGCGAGTTTATTAAGTGCATCCAATACTTCTTTGAACACTGGCACAGATCTAGCCCCACAAAATCCTAACCTAAACACCGCATTGAACCACTCTTTTGAGCCAATGTGAGCTACAATCTGGGCATAGTTTTCAAAGTCTGTCTGAGGACAAGTAGCATTAAGCGGAGGATATGCAACCATAGAAATTTCATCCTTTTAAAATTCGGAGATATATTGTAAGAGCCTTAAAATGAGGCAAAAGATAATTGTTAAGAAACTTTATGCTGAACTAGAATTTGCTTTCTTTCTTAAAACAGGAATTGAATACTCCTGCAACGGCCTTGTTTTTGCTCTCCCAGTAGAATCTACTGAACCTAGTTTTCGATTCAAATCCGAAGATTCAAGAGTATTCCCTTGAATTGCCTGACATCCAGATTCAAAGGCGGCTTCCATCGATTCACCCGTTCCCAAGCCCTTATAGAAACCAACAGAGAAAGCGATCGCCAAATCATCTCGAATCTCTTGACGCATCCCAATCACATAGTTAATGTGTTGAGCGATCGCATCCGCCTGCACTTCAGTATAACAGGCATTCAACAAGACACATTCTACTCGATCTGCAAACAGCTCAAATAGCTTGGACAGTGCTTCCGTGCTGACTAACTTTACGCGCCCTGTCTCATCTTCCAATACCAATCCTACTTGCCCTTCTCCATGTCCACAAAAATGTACAATCTGCGGTTCTACATCCAGTAACGCTCGCTGCACATCTCGCGGACGGGATGCCCATCGTTGCTCTATTTGAAACTTATTGCCAAGGTGCGATCGCCGCAATCCATCATCTATCGCCCGCACTTCCCTGTCTAAGCGTAAGCGTGAGGTACCTTGAGGATTCGCTGCTAAAATCAGAATTTTCTTCATCAACCCAGGGTCAGTTATCTTCATTGCACTATATTGCACAAACCATAGCAGATTTTCCTGGCTGTCTTTCCACCATAGCTGAGAGTAAACTGATTGCAACGGTGAGTTTAACCGACGGCCGATAATCCCAAACGCAATCCACCAATATTTAGTGTGTCCAGTGCCAACGCCAGTTAGACTGCCTCTCCGTCATTAAGACAGCGCTATTAGGTAGAGCAGTTTGTCATTGAAATGGAGGTGTTGAAGTTAATCGGGAGGAGAAACAAGAGGTGAACTTTCAATAATCACAGGAATAATTTCAGAGGGGTGTAGTTCTTCTTTCCCTTGCCGTTCAAAGGCATATAACGCCTCTTTGAATACCCATTTTTACTCTTTAGCAGCCGTAGATGAAAATAACAAAAACAGCTCACATTTATTAATGCGGCGATACAGTTCTTTATCCCAGCCATCACCTGGTCCTAAATTCAGTACACCCTGAAATATCTGATTCAATGCCACTTCCTTTTCAACCAAAAGCGGACAGTATTGAACCCTTCTAATTATTATTGTCTCAACACTAATAATTAGAAAAGCCCCATAAATTTCTTACCTTGCTTTAAAGCTTTCTCCAGATGACTATGAGCATCTGCAAAGTTAGGGTCAATTTCAATAGCTTTACGATAAGCAGTGATTGCCTCCTCTAACTTCCCTTGATTCTGTAAAATAAGTCCCAAGTTGTTGTAAGCATTTGTATAGTTAGGGTCAATTTCAATAGCTTTACGATAAGCAGTGATTGCCTCCTCTAGCTTCCCTTGATTCTGTAAAATAAGTCCCAAATAATTGTAAGCCCATGCAAAGTTAGGGTCAATTTCAATAGCTTTACGATAAGCAGTGATTGCCTCCTCTAACTTCCCTTGATTCTTTAAAGTATTTCCCAAGTTATACTTCTGCTGCGCCAACACTGCTTGATATTCTGCCTTTGCCTTCTCAAGAATCGGTCGAGAAATTTCATTTACCTCTCCATAAGTCAGTTGTAACTCTTGCCTCAGTTGTCCCAGCTCCTGTTCAATTTGTACGCTAAAAGGATAGTGTCCTTCTTCAATCAACCGGATTACCACTTCCTTATATTCATCCCGCGCCTTCTGGAGAGGCGTTTGTTCTTCCGCCAAAATCTGACGCGCCTCATCCGACAAGCCGAGGCTCTTCTGCAACTGGTCTAAGCGAATTTTTTCAAATTCAGTTAGTTTGCGATCGTCCAAAAACTCCCGCACGCGATCGCGGTACTGCTTTACCTTGGAATTTGCCTTCAGGGATGCGTCAATATCCAGTTGAATCTCGGTTCGCTTTTCCTGGGACAATGTTTGATTGGGGCTAGGAATACTAGCACTTAAATTCGACGTTAGCGTTGGCTTCTCCCTGAGAATCGGCTTTTGATGTTCTGGGATGGCTATTTTCGCAACGGCATTCGCCACCCCAAGCTTACGCTCTGTTTCAGACATAGTTGAGCGCACCACCGAACTCCCGGAAATCTCTAGCTGAATTGCATTACAGCCAAAATCATAGGACTGCTTGATTGAACAGGCATACCCCAAGGCGAGGTAAAACCCTTTGGAAAAGGCGATCGCTGCATCATCGCGAATTTCCTGATTCATGCCAATTACATAGTTGATGTGATCGACAATGGCACCTGCTTGCTCTTCTGAGTAACAAGCATTCAGTAACACGCATTCAACACGGCTGGAGAACAGCCGGAATAGGTTGGACAGCGCATCGGTACTTACCCAGTGCTCTCGTCCCATATCACTTTCAAACACCAAACCTTGCTTCCCACTCCCATGCCCGCAGAAATGGACAATCTGCGGTTGATGCTTGTGCAGCAGTTCTTGCAAATCTCCAACCCGTACTGCTAACTCATCCACCACCTCAAACTCTTCTCGATTGCGCGAATTCTCGATCGCTCGTTTTAAGTCCCGAATTTCGCGATCGAGGTTGAGGTCTTTTCGAGGATTGGATGCCAAAATTAGGATCTTCATAGAGATGAATGCATAAGTAGTGATTTAAATTACTCTTTTATATTTAGAGTCTCAGCATAGCCTCTAGGCTAACCCAGATAAAAGCTTATTTTTCTGCCCCCACAACAACAAATGCTGCCCAGTAGCGAGGATGGCTATACTCAGGGTGCGATCGCACAGTTTGCATCGCCTTCTGCAACGCGATCGCCTTATTCCCTGACTGAAGATAATTCTTGTAGAAGGCAACCATGAGTTCCATTGTGGCACTGTCACTCACACTCCACTGACTCACTACAACCGTCCGCGCTCCAGCAACCAAAAAGGCGCGGCTCAATCCCAGCATCCCCTCACCAGTAATACGGCCCAACCCGGTTTGACAAGCGCTCAATACGACTAAATCTGCTGGAAGCGATGACGACTGAATCACCTCTCGTGCAGTCAACAGTCCATTTTCATAGTCCGTTGGTGAAAAGGCGACAAGAGAAGCTAGAGGATCGCTACCATAAGCAATTCCATGCGTTGCCAGATGCACGATATTATGGCTTTGAGCCAGTTGTTTGACGTTGGTTTCAGTGGCTTTGGGACCAATCAGGAGGGTGTATTGCTGTTTGAGATTGAGAAAGAGTTGGACGATGGACTTAACCTCTGCTTCAGCTCCAGGCAAGGGTTGCAGTTCAATCTTAACCCCATCATGGTCGGGAACCATCGGCATAATAGGATTACCGACAGCCAAGATTTTTGAGTTAGCAAGTGGAGTGTAGCAAGGTTCTTGGCGAATCTCATTCAGCGTGTAGGCAGAGGCAGCATAGATAAGAGACCAGCGATCGCCCATCCAAGTCCCATCTGGAAGCTGAAGTGCGGCAAAGGGGACTAGCCACAATGAGCAATGAGGTTCAATTACTACAGGTGTTCCATCCGTTGGCAGCAGATATGCTACTGGGGCAATGAGTTCTGCGTACAGGTCTTGGAGAAGCGTTTCTAATTTAACTACTGGGATGCCTTGTTCGGCTAGTGAAACTGAACCTAACTTACGCTGGTAGTCCTGCAAAAGCAATGATGCAATTCGATACAACCCTGTCTGTATAAGAATTGAGAATGCAATAAACCTTACTTCTGCACCACTACCCTTACGCTCAAGCCCTCGGCTGACTTCATGTACGTTGAGTGCTTTGCGTAGATCAGTAACTCGCTCGGCGATCGCCTCTTCTCCCAATTCAACAACGTGACCCTGTACTCTTCCATCCGGCGTTACTGCAAAGATGGCGGTGCGATCGGAAAGCACATAGAAAACCAATCTCGCTAATGGTGGTAATTTAGGCACTTGCTGCTCTGCGTATGCTTCTAGAACCAAGCCAATCTTGTTGTATTGATTTGAGGCAGTTCCTGATGCAGCTTGAACTGTTGGGTCGTCTAGAGGCTCTACTCGAACTCCGCTTGCTTCTTGCACAACCAAGGAATCTAATTTAGTAGCAGATTCACCTTGACTATTGACAAAGCGAGAATGCTGACGCTTTCGACCTTCCATCAAATCTTGCAACGCCTGTCCTCGTGCATCTTCAGCTACCTCTAAAGCTGCTTTGTAATCCTGACCGCCAGTCTGTGCGAGTTCCAAATGTACGGTTAACAGCTTCTCAAAAACATCTTGTACGTTTTCCAGGAACGCCACCTTTCCCTCATCTGTGCGGAGGTGTTGCTGACGTGACTTAATCAAATCTAAACTCTTCTTAAAGGAGTTGAGCGCTTCACTCAACTCTCTCGCGACGTGCTGACAGCAACCTAATCCCCAATAAGCGTGCCATAATGTATCGTTATCGTGTTCAGCTTCCGCCAGCTCAACTGCTCGTTGATAAGTCTGTTGTGCATCGGTAAACTGCTTTTGCATCAGGTAAAGACTAGCTAAACCCGCATAGGCTCTCCCCATACCAAGTCGATCGTTCGCCTTCTCGTAAAGTTCCAAAGCTTGTTGATAGAGTTCCATCCCCCGATCAATCTGACCTCGATCCCGTGCAATGTTAGCTAATAGGGGGAGTACACGTCGTTTTTCTAGGGGGTCAGGATATTGATCGAGAAGCCGTAGGGCTTGATTTAATTTGACTTCTGCATCGTCTATTTTGCCTTGTCGGCGAGAAATTTCCCCGATGTTAGCGATCGCATAAGCCTTCAGGACTGGATTCGTATTAATCTCAGGACGTTGCAGTGCTTGCTCGTAAGCATTCAATGCGGGTCTTTCCTGGGGTTGTTGCAAGTAAGCATTGCCAATGTCCAGCCAAAGTTTGACCACTAGCGTGGAGTCGTTTTCATCAGATTCAAGCGTTTGGGCTACTTTTGCACTGTATAGATCGGGAACAGGTTCAGGAGCGCTTACAGAGTAAGATTTGTCCTCTTGAGTCAGTAAATTCGCAAAAGATTGAATCAGCCCATTTATAATAAGTTCCAGATTAAAGATTCTATCTTTGTCCAAGGCACGAAGGGCAGATTCATAAGCAATCACTGCATCCTGAATTTCTCCTTGGGCTTGCAATACCTGTCCCTTGCGATTGAGGAGGACGGCGATAAGGCGCGATCGCCCTAATTCTTTAGCGATTTTTATAGCGTTTTCATAGCCTTCAATGGCATTCACATAATGCTTATTTGCTAACGCTATGTTTGCCTGATTCGCTAACGATACAACTTCTCTATAGCGCTCCGTGTCTTGCTCATCTAGTATTTTCATTTTTTTATTAATAATTGGCAGCGGCGAAAGGCTAGCATCCCTCTTCAACGAGGGGTACCGAAAAGAGAGAAAGATGCCCAAATTAACGGGTCGGGGTAGTCGTTCCGCATTTCCAAAGCTGTTTGCCGCAAAGCTTCAGCTACCATCATCTGACGCATATTCCGGACAAGTCTTACCATGAAAACGGCTGTTTCTTCATCTTTGACAGACCACAAACTTACAATGACACGCGGTACGCCTCCCATCTGAAAGCTGCGGGCAACGCCAATCATACCCGCATCGTGGACTCGTCCCAACCCAGTCTGGCAAGCGGACAGAACGGCGACATAGGC
Organism: Microcoleus asticus IPMA8; assembly: GCF_013179805.1. Taxonomy (GTDB): domain Bacteria; phylum Cyanobacteriota; class Cyanobacteriia; order Cyanobacteriales; family Microcoleaceae; genus Microcoleus; species Microcoleus asticus. The sequence continues at coordinate 15,945 of NZ_SRRZ01000100.1, forward strand.
ATTCTCAAATCTGACATCATGAATCTCTTGCCCAGACCAGATACCATCCGAATTATCTCCTGGCCACAATACAAGGTAGCCCTCGTTCCCGTCAGCAAACCCGTGGGTTGCGATATATATTAGATCCGAATGTTCAGCTTTAGCACAAATTACTTCTTTTGTTGCCTGGGAATCAAGAAGCGCTGGAATTTCTAGCTCTTTGGCAACGGCTTCGACTTCCTTCTTCACCCCAGGTAGTGGGGAAAAATGGTACTTGCCACGTTGCGGGAACTCCGAAAGCCCCGCAACTAAGGGTGACTTAATAGAATACCCTCCCCAAGAGTTCTGGTCGTCAAACAACTGCTCGATGTCGAAAAGACTGGGAGCTATAGAAATAGACATATGCTCAATAATTAGCACCTCTTTGTTGGCGAAAGGCTTGAGCATGGCAAACGGAACCACCCCAAGGGAGTAGACCGGAACAACTATAAGATGCTTAATAGCTTTCAAGGCGGAGGCAATGGGAGGAGCAAACAATATCTTCGATAGTTCGTCAGTGACCTCATCCAAAGATTTTCCAGCTTTTGGCTTGCCAACGGAACCTAGCTTCCGGTAGTCAGGTGCGCGACTTTCTTGCAGCCGTTCCACTCCTAGTGCCGAACGCTGTTCTTGAATACACTGCTCCAATTCCTCAAGATTTATCTTCTTTGAGTGATAAGCCAATAGCCCTGTCTCGTCAATTAACCAAGAATGCAGGTGTGACTCCTCATAGGCGTAAACAAGAACCCCGCTTCCTGGAGCATACCTGAATCGACTAGGGACTTCCCTTCCAGACAAATCATTTGTTTTTCGTCTTAAAACGCTTGCTACGCCAGAACAGGTTACACGAATTTTTCCAGCCTTTACTTCCTTAACTCCCTGCTGATAAGTGGCACGGACAGAATACAGGTCTTCGAGTTCCCGGCGCTGTTTCAGCGCAAACTTCTCAAACAATTCTTCAGCAGCTTTATCCATCGCTTTTACCTCTCAAAGTTTACATAGCCAAGAGACCAACCAAGGTAGTAATCTTCCATCAATGTCAAAATGCTCAAGTGTTTTCTCGGCAATTTCTCCGTAAGCTGATGGTTTTCCTGTTTACTCAAGGTAAAAGAGAGCAACGGCACTGCTTCTGGCATCTGCCGGACTTCATCAATTTGAGCGCCATTTTGCGATCACCTCAGTTCCTCTCGGATTAGATGCCAAGATCAAAATTTGTTTCATGCCAGCTTGCCTACCTCTACCGAACAACCTCAAACAAATCGTGAACTGGAGTTGGAGCCTGAGCGCTTAAGTTTTCTGTTTGCACTCTCACTCGATAAAGTCCCGGTTGCAAGTCATCGATTATCAATTGCCAGTCACGCTCTCGTTCCACAAAGTCAAGATTGACAGCAGGTTGCTCATGGGAAACCGATGTGATTTCGGCTTGAAGTTTTCCAAATGAGATCGCCCCCGTTACTCTTGCCCGAATGCTTACGGGTTCATCGGGTAAATACAAATCATCTAAACTGAGACTGATAGCTGTTTGGGGTGCTCTGACATTTGCTAAATCAAACTGGCTCAATTGTAGACAGTTGAGTAGGTTTTCTAGCACCTGTTTTTGATTTTGCAATGCGCCATGTTGTTCAGCAATGAAGAAGTTATCAAAGTTCTTTGAGCGCTCCATCGGGATAGCCGAAACTTGGGGAACCGTACCGTCACCATCACTTAAGTCAAATCGATTCTGAAGTACCCCTGGCAAATCTTCACTCGCCGTCAGCTTACCGTTTTCTAGAATGGCAGATTGCAAGGTTGGTTGCTGCACGCCAGCGATCGGCACAACAGTAAACGACTCGCGGTACTCCTCAAGTTTGAGATGTTGTTCTACGGCAGCCTGAATTTCGTGATGAAACGCCAGGGCATCTTGCGCTTTATGTTTGTCGATGTTGGGGAGTCCGTCAGCTTCAGCAATACGCTTGTAGGTTTCGCCAACTTTAACTACTTCGTAAATGGGCAGCAGTTGGTAAATGGAAGTGAGCGATCGCATTACCTCTGTGAGATCCAGGAATTGCTGCTTGTAGCCATTTGCCAAAAAATTTACGGCTTTGAGAGAACCGCGATAGGGCGTACCAAAGGTGAATAAGGCACGAGAATCACGCCAACCTTCTAAAACTTCTAGGTAATACCGAGAGATTAAACCTCCCATACTATGAGCCATCAAAATCACTTTAGCGTCGGAAGCTCCACTGGCTTCACGCCAACGTTTTAGCCGCTTGTCGATCAGTTTTTTCAAGATGTGTGCATTAGCCCGATTATCCCGCCGCCAGTCGTAGGGAAACTGGTAGAAGTTGGCGGCTTTATCATCTGGATCGTTATAGATATCGCCTGGAGTAACGTTAAAATTGTCGCTAATCAAGCGTGAAGTTTGAGTGTAACCGTCAATTTTCCAAAATCCCGGAATGAGATGGGTGTCTTGAATCAGTGAAGTTGCTCGAATGCCATCACCTAAGCTTTCGGCGATCGGATCATCTTGACCTAACTTTAGATTGTGGATTGTTTTACTTAACCTAGTTATTACTTGCCAGATCGCCTGCCCTGAGACTGCCCAAAGGTCTTTTCCATCTTTTTGTAAGACGCTTCCCAGAATGCCGGGAAGAATGACGATCATATCTTTCATGGGGGCTTTGTTAGTCATATTGCTTTCCTCTGTTAGTTATTGAGTGGAAATTGATTTGCGCGATTGCAAAAACTCTTGTACTTTTTCTTTTTGTCCCAGTGGAGAGCCTCCTTCAAGATAAGTCTGAAAGGCTCGTTCGGCTTCAGTTAAGATTTCTTTTTCAACCATTGCCCTAAGCGCCTGACCCAGGTAATAATGTGCTTTTACATTATTTGGATCTTGTTGAGTAGCAAGACGGAGTTGACTGACAGCATAAGCTGGATCGCGTTTGCTTTCACAGAGTACTCTTCCCAGCCAGTAACGAGCTTCAGGAAAGGATTGAGTTTTTCTTTTTAGGTCTGAATTTGGTTCGGAAACTTGGTTTAAAGCAGTTTCTACAGAGGTAATACTTTTGTCATAGTCTCCAAGCGTGTAGTAGGCAATCCCAAGATTGAGGTGGCTTTCTGGATCAAACCCGTTGCGTTGTTCAATCAGTCTTTTCAAAAAACTGATTGTTTGTTCTATAGGTTCCTGCTTAATTTTACGGAAAAGTTCATTAACTAAACTACAACGCCAATTTTCAAATAGGCGAGTATCTAAATCAGTTCCTACTACAAATGGCTGAGATTCAGAAGGTAGAGATTTAATCAATTTATTGTAGGTGAGCGTGGCTATTTTGTCTTCAGACAAGCTTTTGATAAGATTGTATGTTAATACGCCATGAATTAATTTTTGAGAGTCATCTCCATAATTTACTTCAACCTCCAAAGACCCTTCATAGATTTCATGGCGGATAGAATTTGAATATATGGAGAGACAGCCGATTTTTAGAGAAGTATTCAACAAGAACTCATTTGTACGGTCTTGAGGTTCAAAAATAACAGTTAACTTACGTTTATTTGGAAGTGGGCGTTCATCTGGAAGAACAGATCGAGAACTGTAATTTCCTCCTCTAGTTGACTTTGACCAACTAGCATCAACAATCGTAACTAGGTTGGTAGGGCGATTACTAACAATTTCTGAAAACTCTTTTAATTCGATATCAAATACATCAGGTTTTCTGCTATCTACGCCCAGGATTGTTAAGTTCTCAGAGTTCCAAGAACCATGCCCTGCAAAATAGAATAAAGCTGGTGATTTATATGATTTTTCAGCTAACTCTTTGAACTCATTTAAAATAGCCTGACAAGTAGCATCTTGATTAAGGAGAGTTTTTATATTTTCTGATTTGAAACCATATTTACTAATTAAAATATCTTTTAAGATACTTACATCATTAAGTGATCCTTCCACAGCCTTTATATCGGTATTGAAATAATTATTTATCCTAACTAATAAAGCATAACGATTAGAATAATCAGGGTTTTGGAGGGATTCTATTTGAGAGATTAGTTCTTGAAATTGAGGGGAGTTAGCTGTTGAGTCTGCAATTGTTATATAATCCTGAAATGTTTTATATGAATCTGCATAAAATCTCTGTCTAAACTGAGCAGTACCCAATTCAAATAGTATGGCAGAATCACTAGACTTCACTTGGTTCAAAGAGATTTCTAAAGCAGTGAGAGCAGGTTGAAAAACGCATTTTTCTAAAAAAGCGCAACCGATGTTGTAATGAAGTATATAAAATGGAACATCTAGGTTTTTGATCGCATCTTTATATCGTGTATTCAGATTATCATAATTTAATGCAGAATAATTTTTATACCAACTTAAGTCAAAGATATCAGGACAGTAATCTAGCCTTGTAGAAAACAGTTTTTTATTAAAAATATTACCTACAAAAAAAGGTCGTTGTTGCCGAAACTTTGCTTCGACTATCTCTCTAACCTTTAAAAAGACATCTACTTGCTTTGTCTCTTCTGAAGCCTGCTGTAGCTCTTGAGCGACTGTGTAACTGAAAAAGCCATAATTACGCTCATCAATATTTGCTTCATAGCTGACCTGCCCTGGAGAAGCTGCTAAAAAAAGTGTAGAGTCTTTTCTTTGTTCAAATAGTTTAACGAGTTCTTCAAATGGCGTACTAATTACAGTATCAATGAATATTATTTTATGTGCAGCAGGAATGGATATTACTAACTCGTATAGCTTTCTGAGGCTAATGAAATTAATTAAATTTTCTTCTTCATCGATATGAACATCAAAAGCAGCTAAATTCCCTGACAGTTCATGCCCACTGAAATGAATTACTACATTGTCATTAAATTGAACTTGGTTTTGAAGCTCGTGAAATGCTTTTAGGATGTTTTCATAAGTTGCTTCAACATCGCTAAGCATTGTAATATTGAAATTATATTGCTTCGACAATACCTCACTTAAAATTTGAATATCGTTCACGCAACCCCTTAAAGGTCTTAGAGTACCGCCATTTTTTAATTTAATGTCTAGGTTAGAATAATTAATTCCAATCAATAGAGCATGGCGTTTACCAATCCCTGGCTGCAACCATGAAACTAACTTACTAACCCAAGCAGCTTTATGATCGTCAGGTTGCCGAGCTAAAAATAACTCAAGAGAAGATATTGCTTTATCTGGTTCACTTTGCTTTGTGTAAGCGATGCCAAGATAGTAAGCTGCATCAGCGACATTAGCCTTTGTTGCTTTCTCAAACTCCTCAATTGCCTTTACTAAATCCCCAGATGCCATCCAGGTTAAGCCCAGTTGCAGATAAATTTCTGGAAATCTGCTTCCAGTAATGCGAGATAATCGAAGTGCTTCTTGTAGATGGTTACTGGCAGACTTAAAGCAACTCCCATCGTCGAGCTTCAGTCCCAAATGGTAGAGTTGACAGCCGATTTCATAATGCTCATGAGCAGAAATTCCGGCTGTGATAGCAATAGGTAAATTGCGATCAAAAGAATTACTGCCAATGCAAGGATGCTGGTGATTACCCGTAGCTTTCTGGACATTCTCACGTACATATTCAAACAGTTCACCCACTGTTACGATTCCATTTCGTGGCTTATTATCAGCAGCTCCACGCATTCCTTCCAACAGGTAATGGGTAAACACCCCATGCCCTCCACCCCATTTCTTATCCTCGAAAGAAACTTCATTCGCTTCTGCTGAAGTAAGTAAAGCTACACCGCCCCTTGATGTTCCTACCTCTTGTAGGTAGCGGTTTACTACTCCTGAGTTGTTCTCTGCACTTCTGCGACCAATCCCCCCACCGATCGCCGCACTGTGGCAGGTATCTGCAATGATAATCACCCGCTCTGCCAGCAAATTCTCCTTTAGAGATAAGTCAACCTCTCGCATTGGGAGTGCCGTTCCCGAAATATCTCTAGGATCGGTATCGTGGGTTAGTAAGTAAACAATATTGGGGCGATCGATATCTGGTGCGCCATGAGAGGCAAAATAGATCAAGACGATATCTTCACGCGCAGGCTTTTTCAAGAAACTGCGTAACGCTCGTGTGATGTTTGCAGTAGTCGCATCCTCGTTAATTAACTTGACAATATGCTCGGCTTCAAAACCGCCGCCCGAAGGAGTTTGCAGCAGCTTTGCCAGTTCTTCTGCATCGCGATCGGCATACTTAAGATTCAGGATCTCATGCTTGTACTTAGAGATGCCAACTATGATCGCCCAGCGATCGACATAAGTTGCGTAGGAAGTGGGAACCGCTACTCCTAAACCCCGATTTTGAGATTCTTCAGATTCATCTGTATCCTTCTCTAATGGCATTTTCATTTCTTCCTACGTCAACTTTTCTTCTTTCCAACTTTTGATATAAAGGCATCCAACAAGAATAAGAGGAGCTAGGATTAGCCCGTTATTCTTGTTGGAATAAACTAACAGGGTTGAGATACCGTTTGATTATTTGATGACAGTCAAGCTGATCTGTTTTGTTGTCCACTCACGGCTGGGAGATGCAGCTACAGATAACTTTCTAGTTGGCGGTTGCTCCTTATCAATAGCTTCAAGTAAAAACTCCAAAGGATTACTTGCGGCTTTAAGTCCTATAAACCCAAGCTCTTTATCAAGCGATGGCAGTTCTAACCAACGGAAGTTTGCTTGGTCAACTGTAGCAAAAACTTTTACGTTATCTTCACCTACCGAAGTTGCTGGAATAGGCACAATTTCTTGTTGGCCTGCTTCAATTGTGACAAAATTTTGACCTTTACCTGGGTGAATTTGCTCAATTGACCAGTCTGAAGCAATATCTAGCACAGTAACATTGAGGTCTTGCAAAGAAGTATTGTGAATTGACAGGAATATATATTCACCTACTTTTACAGTTGAGTTATCAGGATCGAGAAACTTTTTTAACTGGGATCTTGGCGGAATCTCATCTCCTTCCCCATAAACATCTGATGTTCCTAACCACTCAAGAACTAGCTTATCTGCCAGAGGCGAAGCTTTATCTCTGTTATCTAACTCGGCTGTAACATGATATTTAGCTAGATGAACTAAGCGTTTCACGACTGTTACAGCAGCATCAGGGCTACTTATTTTCACAGGAGCAATATTTTTATATGGATGTCCACCGCGATCGCATATTTCATATTCTTCCTGATTATTGACAGCAACTTGATAGGCAACTCCCTCAAAATCATCCTTAGTTAGTTTTTCTTCTGCTAACTCCACCCAACCCTTGCCATTTTCAGGAAGAACTTTTTTGATTGCTTCCAAAGCATTGTCTTGTTGTTTAAAGATTTCTGACAGAAGTTTATTAGGTGGTAGTTCATTGGTTTTAGCGAACTCAGCTAAATCCTCTTCTGTTGCTTTTTCTTGCTTAAATAGGGAAACTTTGCGGACAAGGTTAATTGACGGAGTAACTAAAACCGCTTGATCTCCATCTTCAACCTTAAGCTCTTTGCCCTCAATTTGTTTAAGCTGGCATAGTGATTCAGTGGCTCCCCTTTGAATAATGGTCGCGATCGCAGTCCGATTGTCTTGGTTTTTTAAATCGGTTATGCTACGAGGATAGATGGCAAATTCTGCTCCCTTAGCGAGACCATTTACCTGTCCTACGCCTAACTTAGCCTGTATTTCGCCTGTTTCTGCATCTTTCTCCACCTTCAAAACTGGAACTGCATAAACAGTTTCAGCAAAGTCATCACCAAAAATAATTCGATTCACCTCACCCATTGAGATGGGAGTTTGTTGCGGGAACTGACTGTGAATCTTAGCATTGATGCGCTCAAACAAATCTTTATAAGTTTGTCCAGGGTTCTGCTGCCTTAAAGTATCCAATAACCAATAGGTAAGCGCCCCATTTCGTTCTTTTGTTTCCCGGTTAAAAGCATACTCGTAAGCATACTCATTCTGACGACAAGCTGCTAGCAACACATAATCTCTAGCTGCACGTAGTCCAGAGGCTTTTAGTCCACGAGTGGTTTGTTCAGTAAGCGATCGCCAAGTTGCTTCTAAAGTTTCTAAAGGTGCCACCAATTCTTGACCTGGTTGCAGAGGTTTATCATCAACTGTTTCACCACCCCGAATTTCTACATCCCCTCGCGTTGCGCCCCCAGAGTGACAACAATCCAACACAACTGTAACTGTTAATTTTTTATCTACCAATTCCTTCAACAGTTGTGCTAAATCGAGATCGCGGAGATACTGTCCTTCTGAAGTCCCAATATCCGTAGGGACTAATCCCTCATCAATTCCATCCTCACCCTTAATATACTCACCATTTTTATCTTTAAAAACTGTCTTTGCTCGTCCACCATGTCCAGAGTAGTGGATATATACCTGCGAACCTTCTGGAGCCATTCCTTTCAGCTTTCTGAAGGAATCGATCATATTTTGACGAGTGGGTAATTTTTCGGGTGATTCTAGCGGTTTGGTAGGTTCATTTGGGTCACTAATTGAAGCTGTCAGCTTCAAAATCTGTTCTTTTGGAACTTTTCGCTCATCAATTAAGAAAGCTTCTACGTGATTAATATCTCGTACACACCCGCCAAGACTTTTGTAGGCACTACCACCGGGTAATACATTTGGCATATACGAGTCAATCCCGATTAATAGCGCGTACAAGTTTGGTGTTTGAGCAATTTCGTTAGTCATATAACCCCTATATTTTCGTAACAATCATTAACAACGAGAAAAGAGCTGAATTAGCAATGTTCTAGAGCGCAAATTAGCACTTTTTGCGAACAAGTGCTAATCCAACGACAAACTTTTTGGTTCTAGTTTTGGTAAGCTATCTGGTGCAGCAGTTCAAGCGATTAATTCAAGGGTTTTTGCTCCGACAATTCCATCAGTAACTAAACCTTTTTGCTTTTGGAATTCTTTAACGGCCTTGTCAGTTTCTCCTCCAAACACACCATCGGCTACTGAGATGGCCAAACCTGCATCCTTCAACTTCTGCTGAAGTTTCCGCACATCTGAACCCTCCATGAGAGGGCGGCTGAGACGTAAATTTCTAGGCTTGTCGTCCCATGGTGCTTTCTCAAAACCCATTGCGGGCGATCGATTTAGGCAGGATTCAGTTATAGGCCCCCACAGACCCTCAGCCTCAATTTCTTCAGTCGGATGATTTTTGTTCCAGAGCTGTTGGAAAGCTTTTATCGTTGCCTCGCGCAAGTCTTTAGCGCCTGCACCTTGATAATCAATGTGTGGCGGGTCTCCGGCTAGAGGCTGCCAACCACTACCATTTAGAAAGGGTAACCAACCTTCACGATCTTCGATATCAAGCGCCAAGCCACTCTGGTGATTACTTTGACCGGGTTCAGCTACAGGGCTTTTGCCATTGAGCCACTTAAACAACAGCATTTGCTGAGCAAGAGTTCGATAGGCTGAATTAACAACAAGCTTCCTACCATACCTTTCAATAGCTTTTTGCAGTGCCTGTTTGGCTGCGGGCGGCACAAAAGGATATGCTGCATCTCCCAATTCGACATCTAGATCGTCAAAACTGACTAAAGCATCTGGGACAATGAGATTGATTTGGTAGATTAATTGCTGAGATAACCCGTTGACGACGGAAGTATTCCCTTCGGGAGCATCTTGGAGCAAACCATTAAAACTTGCTCTTGCTCTTGGTGCATTCTCCTCAAATTCATGAATTTCTAGACAAGGTTCAACGACCAAGTCCTCCAATTGATCGGATGTATCATTGATTGAGTCGCTCATTTTTGTTTCTTAATGTTTTATAAAGTAAACAGTTTACAAGCCTAAAGATTGCTGCGTTTGGGCACCAGCAATGCCATCTACAGTGAGATTTTTCTGCTTTTGAAACTGCCTCACTGCCTTATCAGTGTCTTCTCCAAAGATTCCATCAACTTCAATATTGAATCCGGATTTGATTAAAGCTTGCTGAAGTTGGCGAACCTCTTCTCCTTGTATTAGGGGTTGACTGGGTTCGGCGAGGCGCAGCACTCTTTCTGGCTCCCAATGCAAAAACTCTTCCCAAGGCTGACTTAAGAACAACGCTCTTTCAGCTCTCCTCCTGCGAGACAAACCCAGTAATGATTGACCGCCTGCCTTGTCCCATCTCGGAAATTGGTCAGCCACTTCCTGAAACTTTTCTTGATTTAAAAGCTGCAAAAGTGTTGACTCAAACAGAGAACGTGCGCCCAAGTTGTAACTAAAACTTACCAAGGCTGAGAACTGATCGTCATTGAGCTGTACTTTGACAGCATCAGCCACCGCAGCTTCAAATTTTTCCAGCTCATCTTGCAGCATCTTCTCGGCTTGGGCGACGGTAATCTTCATTCCTTCCCGCACACCTTCCGTAGCTCCCCACCCGATAGTCCACACGCCAACTGGGTCTTTATATGCCTCTAGATACAACCCCTCAAACGATTGAACAAGCTTCAGTCCCTCTTGGTTGGTTTTCGTGATATGTGCTCGCGGTTCAGGTACATCAGGAGGAACTGCGTCAGTCGGTGCGATTGTAAAAGTTTCAGCCGGAGTGAACTGCAAAGCTTCCATGAGCGTTCGCACAATTCCTTCTGTTTCTATAACTTTTATTGGCTGGTCGTTTTCCATTTCGTACACGCGACCATCCTTAAAGATTTTAAGCTCTCTTGACATTTAAGTTTTTCCTTTGTAAGTCAATGCGTTGACAAGAGGCATCCTGAAGATTTGAGCGCAAACTCTCGCTCTACCTCTGGGGGGCGCAGTCAAGGTAATGCAAGGTATTGATTAATATTATTACCCGATAGTTTTTCCGGCTGGTTACAGCCCTAAATTACACCTGTTACAGGACAGATTCAGGAATTTTCTCTAAAGTTTTACAAAAATTAACGGAAAATCTCCGGTACGCTATATGTAGCATACTTGTGTTTGGACGGTTGGGTAGTGCTTTTATGTAAAGGATGGAGAAAATTGAGGCGGTTGAGTCTTCAGCATTGCTAATCGGATTCGGTGATTGTAGTCATGAATAAAATTCCAAATAGCACCAGCCATGATTCTCCAACTTCTTAGAAAACGATAATGTCTTCCTGACTAATCGCGAAATTCGCTGCCTGAGAGTATTATTTAATCGTTCAATGTAACTCGTCAATCCGCTTTCTTTCCCCACAGGCTGATGCCGTGAATGTCGGTAAAACCGCAGCATATGCCTCCCAATGATCGGTATAAATCTTGGCACTGCAGGCGATAGACACTCGGTAGGGAATCCCATAATGCAAGAGCCGACTTTAAGGAACGGTCTCCAATATGACATCCGGTCACTTCCCGAGTCTTGGCATCCATCGCTAACCAAACCCATTGTTTATTCCCTTTGTTGTCTACAAAAGACCATAGTTCATCCATTTGGACGGTGTGTTTTCCGACTTCTTTTGGGATAACTGTAGCCTTGGGTTCTACGGCAGTGTACAAGTGGTTTACATAATTTTGAAGCCAGAAGAGAGGAAACACCCATGACTCGATCAATGCCACCCAGAGAAATCCGTTCAAGGAGAAGCAACTCAATTTTTGCGCCCGGTGTCGGTGTTTTTGGGTTGCCATTTAGGATTTTCGACTTTCCTGGCGACCACAGTCACGACATTTATGGTGAAAGTTTTCCGCGACGAGTCATACCATTTTTCATCACATCGTCAGAACCACAAGTGGGACAAATCAGATAGGGTTTCATCATGAGACTCCTCAAAAGATTGGCATAGAGCTATTATCCTCTATCCTTTACATAAAAACACTACCGACGGTTGCTAGTAATTGAACCTTGACTCAAAAGTGGTTCGGGATGGAATTAGAATAAGATCGCACCGCGAACGCAAGGGCGGCAAGTCGCGGGCTCCGGAGCGTACAAGAGACGAGAGAAGCCGTCGTACTGCAAAAATTTCCATCGACTACAAGAGTCAAGTATTCAGTTGTTTTGAGTTTAGTTTTTAATTCCCTCGGCATTCCCAGTCAATTCTCAACTTCTGGAGCATCTTGAGCTATAGCCTTTCTCAGGTTTCTGGAGGTACAAAATAACTAACTTAAACACACTGGAAAATATCAAATAAAATAGATAGAGAAGATCTAATTCAATCGGTGAGTGTGCGCCCCTATAAGTGCTACAAACTAAACCGATGAAAACCAGAAGTGTTGAATGATAGGAAAAGATTGCTAAAGTTGGCAGAGCAATGTATAATTGTAGACTTATAAATTATTAATAATCAACTAAAAT
>NZ_SRRZ01000101.1 GCF_013179805.1 Microcoleus asticus IPMA8
AATTGATACAAAAAAAACTTATCTTTAACCGAGCTTGAATATATCGATCACTCTTGTTATTGATTTGCGATCGATTATTCAGCAAGCCCTAGATAGCGACCTGAATGAAGCCGGAAAAACCTTTTTAATTTCTCTACTTCCAAACACCCTCCCCTAACTCTACTCTGCGCCCTCTGCGGTTCATTTTCCCACAAAAAAAGAGGCGCAATTGCGCCTCCCAAATCTTTCATGTCAGGGTTCTAAACACTAACAGCCACTTTCGCTTCTTTTGCAGTCAACTTCTCGTAAGTCGCCCGCATCTTCAATCCCACTAACACTTGGAACAAACCAGTTCCATTGTTAGAACCAGGATATTCGCGGTGCTGGAGCAACAGGTGAGTTAACTCGCCTTCGTACTTCGTAGAAATCTTGCTCAAATGGCTTTCGATGTAAATAACTTCTTCGAGATTCTCGAATTGACCATCTACTTCCAAAATCGAGACTTCGTGACCGTAGAAAGCATCGGGCCCGTAGTACATCTTAATTCCGGGATAGGAACAAGTCAGCTTGCGACCGCAAGGAACCCAGTTAATTGTTGAACCTTCGTCAAACAAATACGCAGGCTCAAAATTGGCGATGCCTTCGCGCTGGATCATCTGCACGCGCAGAACTTTCCGCTCCTTGTCATCTTTGATCAAGTTGGTCGGCAACACTTGAATTACCACATCAGCATATTGCTTTTGCGGGTCGATGTAGGCGGTAAAATCCGGTTTGCGAGCATTGATGGCAAACAGCACGTCTTCGTAACGGTGGCCCCGTTCCGCCATGTCGCGCTGGATTTTCCAAGCAATTTTTACCTCGTCGCTGATGTCGAGGTAGACGCTGAAGTCGATGAGCGATCGAACTCGCTCGTCGTAAAGGGGATGCAGCCCTTCAATCACAATCACGTGATTCGGCTCTACCCGCTCAGGAGGATCGAGCAGACCGGTTTCGTGGTTGTAAATCGGCTTGTCGATCGCGTGACCTTCTTTGAGCGCCTTCATTTGCTCGGCCATCAGGTCAAAATTGTTCGCTCTGGGGTCAAGGGCTGTAATCCCTGTTTCCTTGCGCTGCTTGCGATCGAGACAATGATAGTCGTCAAGGCAGATTACCGTAACGAAATCTTCCCCGAACAAATCTGTCAATCGGCGCAAAAAAGTAGATTTTCCGCATCCGGAGTCTCCGGCAACGCCAATTAAAACCACGCGATCCGGCTTACTGGTCATAGTTTCCCTCTAACAAAATCACTGTTTACTAACTAACTCAAGTCTAGATTCCACAAAATTTCAGTCCCCAGATAGCGACAAGCAGGCTTTGTGCGGCTTTGCTACCCCGAGACGATGGAGTTCTCACCAGCATACAGCAGTCAGTTGACTGCCTGCCCGGGAAGACCCAAGCAATCTTCAACGCAAGTAATTAATACTAACTTTAGTGGTTAATCTTACCAGAATGCATCGGCTCCCTACAAGCTCAACCTCATTAACTGGTGAAATCCTCCTTTAGGCTGTACTGCATTTAAATTGTATATTTCAATCCCCAATTCCCCCTAGAGTCAAATCCTCCAACCCTCTACCTTCTACCCCTCCCCCTCGAATCCTGTCCCCGAATCCCCAAATCAGAAGGACTTATCGGGGCAGATCCCCCGATCGGGTAAAATATTTGCAGTACGCAGACAACAATAGCTATAGGTCAACAGCCGAACGCAAGAGGGCTCGGTGAGCGCGGCGTTCGGCTAGTAGGGATTGGATACGCGAGCGATCGCAACTTCAACACTCCTGCCGGCGTGGCGAGGCCCAAAAATTGGCGCGGCCAATTAGTCCCGATGGCCTTAAGAAAAAAGTAAATTGAGTCTAACGTCACATTCTCTTTCTTTATAACTCTGTATCGTGAAGGAAAATCAACAAATGTACAGCCCAAGCATATCTGGTGTTGCGGCAAACTCAGAATCAGGCAGCCGCATCTTTGTCTACGAAGTGGAGGGTATGCGTCAGAGCGAAGCAACTGACCAAACAAGTAACCCGATTCGCCGTAGCGGCAGCGTATTTATCTCCGTGCCCTACGAGCGCATGAATCAGGAAATGCGCAGAATTGCTCGCATGGGTGGCAAAATCGTCAGCATCCGCCCCTCAAACAGCGCTCCCGAAACTAATAATGGCAAAGTCGCACCAGAAGCAGGGCTACAGAGTCAGAAATCTGGAGAAAAAACTAAGCCCATGACTCAAGCAAAGGAAAAAGTTCAGGTTCCTGTTAACCTCTACAAGCCTGCCAATCCCTATATTGGTAAGTGTATTTCTACAGAAGAATTGGTCAGAGAAGGCGGCGAGGGTACAGTCCGTCACGTCAAATTTGACATTTCTGGAGGCAAGTTACACTATCTCGAAGGTCAAAGTATCGGGATTATTCCCGATGGGACTGATAAAAACGGCAAACCTCACAAAATTCGCCTTTATTCGATCGCCTCCACCCGTCACGGAGACGATGTAGACGACAAAACAGTCTCTCTGTGCGTCCGCCGCCTAGAGTACAAAAGCCCAGAAACCGGTGAAAAAGTCTTTGGTGTTTGTTCTACTTTTCTCACCGGTTTGGAACCTGGAGATGATGTCAAAATTACCGGCCCTGTAGGCAAGGAAATGTTATTGCCTGACGACGAGGAAGCCACCGTGATTATGATGGCTACCGGTACGGGTATTGCTCCTTTCCGGGCTTATTTGTGGCGGATGTTTAAAGAAAACAATCCAGATTACAAGTTCAAAGGTTTAGCTTGGCTGTTCTTTGGAGTTGCTTACACTCCCAACATTCTGTATAAAGAAGAGTTGGAGCAATTGCAACAAGAATTCCCCGATAATTTCCGCTTGACTTATGCCATCAGCCGCGAACAAAAAAATGTTGACGGTGGCAAGATGTACATTCAAAACCGGATTCAAGAAAACGCAGACCAATTGTGGGAATTGGTTCAAAAACCAAATACTCACACTTATATCTGCGGTTTGAAGGGTATGGAAGGCGGAATTGATGAGGGAATGTCTGCTGCTTCTAGCAAGTACGGCGTTGACTGGGCTGGCTATCAGAAACAGTTGAAGAAAGAGCACCGTTGGCACGTTGAAACTTATTAATCTGTTACCTGATTTAATCTGATTTGTAGGGCGGGCTTGGCTCGCCCTACAATTATTTTTAGGGCAATTGTATCCGACTGGTAAGGTACTGAATGCGTACCCTACAATACTATTTTGATTGCTACGGTACGGGAATAGCCTACAATGGTTGTGGCTTAATTGAGTTTCTACGGGTCAAAGTCGTGGCTTTCAAAATTGGTTTGTTAGGTTTGGGTACAGTTGGCGCGGGAACAGCAGAGATTTTGCTCTCCCCAGATGGCCGCCATCCGCTGTTGCAGGAATTGGAAATCTATCGGGTGGGAGTGCGCGATATTTCTCGAACTCGGTCTTTACAATTGCCAGAAAATGTGCTGACAACTGACCTAGAAGCGATCGCAACTGACCCGGAAATTGATATTGTAGTAGAATTGATTGGCGGATTGGAACCGGCGCGATCGCTCATTCTGCAAGCTATTGCCAGCGGCAAGCACGTCGTCACTGCCAACAAAGCAGTTATCGCCCGCTACGGGAATGAAATCTTCGAGGCAGCCAACAACAAAGGCGTTTACGTAATGCTAGAAGCTGCTGTCGGCGGCGGCATTCCGGTCATTCAAAGCCTGAAACAATCTTTAGGTGCAAACCGCATTCAAACTCTCACCGGCATCGTCAACGGCACAACTAATTACATCCTGACGCGGATGCAAACAGAAGGCGCAGACTTTGCCGAAGTGCTCGCCGACGCTCAGCAATTAGGTTATGCTGAAGCTGACCCCACAGCAGATGTAGATGGATTAGATGCGGCCGATAAAATTGCTATTTTAGCCTCGCTAGCTTTTGGTGGACGCATCAAATTAGCAGATGTTCACTGCGAAGGTATCAGAAAAGTTAGTGCGGCTGATATTAACTACGCCGACAAGCTGGGATTTGTGATTAAATTGTTGGCTATTGCTCAAGAAACCTCCCGCCGCAATGGCGAGCAAGCGCAGGGAGAAAGCGAACTGCTGTCAATTCGAGTGCATCCTAGTTTTGTGCCGAAAACTCATCCGCTGGCGAGTGTTAACGGGGTTTACAATGCAATTTTAGTGGAAGGAGAGCCGATCGGGCAATTGATGCTCTACGGGCGCGGCGCGGGTGCAGGCCCGACAGCTAGCGCCGTAGTATCCGACATCATGAATGTGGCGGCCATCCTGAAAACCGAAACTGTTCCGATTCCTCATCCTTTGCTGAGTTGCAGTCACCAACACTACTGCAAAATTGCTCCGATGCAGGAACTTGTTACTCGCTTTTACGCCCGTTTTCTGACGCGCGATACTCCGGGGGTAATTGGCAAACTCGGCACTTGTTTCGGCAATCACAAAGTTAGTTTGGAATCAATTGTGCAGACGGGGATTCACGACGATTTAGCAGAAATTGTCGTCGTGACTCAGGATGTTAGGGAAGGTAATTTTCAACAAGCACTCGATGAAATTCGCGCGATGGAAGCAGTCCATAGTATTGCTAGCACGTTGCGAGTTTTGTAAAAATGATTTGCTAGGGGCGGGTTTCGCATAGAATATTTGCTAATAATTGACGGCGTTGCTGATTCACGGTATGAATCACCTTTTATCGGAAGTTACAAAACTCACCCTCAAGCGGGCTTATAGCAATTGCGAAATCTTGAATTCATACCTGTATCCAGCAACGCCTAATTGACAATCTATAAAACCCGCCCTCTCGCCCAACGATAAATCCCGATGTACATTTGGCGGATTTGGTAGGGGCGGGTTTCACAGACAATATTTGCCAATCATTGACAATCTATAAAACCCGCCCTCGCTCGCCCAACGATAAATCCCGATGTACATTTTTCGCATTTGATATAACTAAAAGTTGATGTGGGCGACCAGTTGTGTGGGGGCGGGTTTATGTAGATTGTTTATAGTAATTAAATATTGTTGGTAAAACCCGCCCCTACCAGATAATGAAAGGAACAGAATTGGATTTTGTCGATCGCCAAACGGGAAGGCACTTGCTAGATTCCCTCTACGAAAAGTTTGCAAAACCCCAACTGCACGATACTTTTAAACCCAATAACCCTTCAATTTACATCCGGCACGAGCAAGGGCAAGTTATTGATGGAAATTATATCATAGAAATAGTGTTTGAAGACTCTCGCACTG
The DNA here is from genome assembly GCF_013179805.1 of Microcoleus asticus IPMA8. GTDB lineage: Bacteria > Cyanobacteriota > Cyanobacteriia > Cyanobacteriales > Microcoleaceae > Microcoleus > Microcoleus asticus. The sequence continues at coordinate 5,270 of NZ_SRRZ01000101.1, forward strand.
GTTTTTATGCTGAAAGTCGCGTTCCCATTTCTGGCAATAATCCGCCTGTTATGGTGATTCGCGGATACGGTTCTTGGTATCCTTTCGAGCGCGTTTTGGAAGATACACCCGATGTATTTATGGCAAAACTAGAACGCCAGTTAAAATCGGCGCAAACTGCGGGTGCTATTGATTGGATAAAGCAGCAATTTCACAGCGGAAATCCGCCCGATGTCATCGGAGAAAGTTTGGGCGGCAAAGTTGCTCAGCAAATAGCAGCAAAATACCCGGATTATATTAGATCGACTGTAATTTTTAATTCTTTGGGCGTTTCGGAAAAGTTAGCTAAAACTTCCACCGCTAACAATGTTTTTCACTACTTTACTTTAGGCGAAAGGTATGCTTTCTGGGCAAATCAAGGCGATTACATACCGGGAACGATTTTTGTGATTTCTCAGAGAGGCAACAACTGTTGTTATAAAATCGAAGAGGCGATCGTCCGAATGGCGCGTTTTGAAGGCAAGTTTCTCAAAAGGCGCGCGATTGTGGCAATATTGGCTCAGTTGCTGTTGGTAAACAGACACAATGCGATCGTCCTGAACAAGCGGCGGCCGGTAGTCGTTCAGATCGATCGCACTCAATTGCAAGTTTTCCGAAAAAACCGCTTTGTGTAAACTCAGACAGAATTGCTTCAGGCTGCAGATGGCTAATTTTCCCGCGCTGCGACGGCGAGAACCAGACAAAGTGCCGATATCGCCTTTTCCCATTCTTGCTTTACGGCGGTGGGTTGAACTTCATCAAAGGCGCTAACTAAACGAGGGATCGATCGCTCTAATGACGATCTAGGAATTGATTTGTGCAGATCGACTAAACGAGTTAAACTTTCTTGATTCTTCAAAAAACCGACTACCCATTTCGTAGCATGATCTGGACTGTCAGGGACGTTTTTAATTCCTAGTTCTGTTTGCAACCAATCGTAAAAAAGCGGAAGCTTTTGAGCTAAAACAGTTCCAGCAGTCGGCAAAGTTTCTTTTAGCAACCGACTATCCAGACTTCCCAAGAGTTGCTTGAATTCCGGTGAATCGAGCAAGCTGGTTAATGGAAGTGAAAGCAGGGCTTCAGAAGTGTCAGGGGATACATTTAAAGTCCGCGAAAATGTTGGAATCATTGAATAGTATGTGGTATGGATGACTTTTGTAGCATAACAATAACGCGGATCGAGGAATATGAGGTAGCTCATATTAGCAATATTGTAACATCTAGATCGCCAAACAAGCATCTAAATCTAGCTGTACAGATCTGCGTAGATCTGCGTGTATCTACGGTTAATAATTCCCCCTTAAATATTCTACACAAATTCTCCCTTAGCAACCATCACCACCTTACCACCAACCAAAACTGCTATTTCCCCTTCATTTTGGGCTGCTTGTAATAACAGCAAAGAAGGTCGATCGATTTCATAACCCTGCTCAACTCTGATATCAATTTTTGCTGCCCCATAATAAGCATATTCTACTAAATATCCAGCCAAACAGCCGTTAGCACTGCCAGTCGCCGGATCTTCAGGAATTCCTAATGAATGGGCAAAAACTCGGACGCTTAAATCATTAACGTCGCTGTAAGTTTCTGGGCAAAATATCAAAATTTCTTTCGCTTCCATTCTACCAATTAGCTCAAAATATTTATCTAAGTTGACTTGAGCTTTTTTGAGCGAGGCGAGAGTTTTTAACGGTACAATAATAAACGGCACTCCCGTAGAAACTTCTTGAATTGGGAAGTTTGGATCAATTTCATCTGGTTCTAAATTCAGGACATTTGCCAGACTTTCGGCTGATAAAACTTGACCAAAACTAGGCGGGTTTTGTCGCATCCACAAAATATCTGCCAATTCATTGTGATAATTAAAAGTAACTGGAATTTGACCGACGGCTAGATTGAGAATTACTCGATCGACCTTTTCGCGAATAATCTCTTGCTGCAACACAAACGCAGTCCCCAAAGTCGGATGACCGGCAAAGGGCAATTCCTTCTTCGGCGTGAATATCCGCACGTCATAGCCGCCATCTCGCGGATCGGGCGATCGAATAAACGTAGTTTCTGAATAATTGATTTCCCTCGCTATCAGCAGCATTTGGGCCTCAGATAGTTCGGCCACTTCAGCACCGCAAAATACAGCTAGTTGATTGCCAGCATATTTTGACTCCGCAAACACGTCAACTATATAAAAATTCACATTTCCCTCGTTCAACAGTAGTTTGTGTACCAGCGGTTTCAACCGCCGAGCATGATAAAAGAGGTTTTTAACTTGCTACTTCAAACAGCGAATTGCTTCTAACATTCCCCTGGCTTTATTGAGAGTTTCTTCGTACTCCATATCTGGGTTAGAATCAGCCACCAAACCAGCACCGGCTTGCACAGAAACCGAATGTTTATCCCCTCCTTGAGATCGAACAACCATAGTCCGAATTGCGATCGCACTATTCAACTGTCCCTCAAAATCATAATACCCGTAAACCCCAGAATACGGCCCCCGGCGACAACCTTCCAACTCGTGCACAATCTCCATCGCCCGAATCTTCGGAGCACCGCTAACCGTACCCGCAGGAAAACCAGCTTTCAACAAATCCCAAGCTGTCTTATCCTCAGCCAATTCTCCCACCACATTGCTCACAATGTGCATGACGTGAGAATAACGCTCAATTTCCATTAATTCGTCAACTTTTACAGTACCGTTTCGGCAAACTCTGCCTAAATCGTTCCTGCCCAAATCAACTAACATGACGTGTTCCGCAATTTCTTTCGGATCTTGCAGCAATTCAGCAGCCAAAGCATCATCTTCTTGAGGAGTTTTACCCCGGCGGCGAGTACCGGCGATCGGCCGCAAAGTTGCAATCTTCTTGCCGTCAGCAGTATTTTCCGCCTTCACCATAATCTCTGGACTCGAACCGATAATCTGCCAATCTCTGAAATTAAAATAAGCCATGTACGGAGAAGGATTAATCAGACGCAAAGATCGGTAAAGTGCAAAAGCATCGCCGCTGTATTCAGCTTCCAAACGCTGGGAAATAACTACCTGAAAAATATCTCCCGCTTTGATGTAATCCTTAGCTTTTAAGACATTGGCACAATACTTTTCACGGGTAATATTGCTAGTGTAAGCCAATTCTGTATTTCCGGTTGTGGAACGGGCATCTTGCCCGTTATTGGGAGGTGTCCATTCTATGAGAGTAGATTGCTGGGAAAGTGGCGATTTCAGCTTATCAACTAACCGAGAAACCCGATCGCACGCTTGCCCGTAAGCCTCCGCCAAATCAACGCCAACCTCGCGCAAATCCGCATAGGCGAGGGCCCAAATTTTTCGCTTCACCTGGTCGAAAATCAGCAAATTATCAACCTGCATCCACAACCCATCCGGCAAATCATTCTCGCTGGCGGGATGCACCGGAACTCGCGGTTCTATCCACTTAATTAACTCATAACCCCAAAAACCGAATAGCCCGCCAATGCCCGGCGGTAACTGCGGCAATTTGACGGGTTTGTAAGACTGCAAACATTCAGTTAAAGCCGCAAACGGATCGCCCGTAAATACTTTTTCGGAACCGTCGCGGTAAACTTGAGTTGTGCGATCGCCCTTAGCCTCCAAAATCCACAGCGGATCGCACCCTAAGAAACTATAACGCCCGAGTTTTTCCCCACCTTCCACCGACTCCAGCAGAAAACTGTAAGGTTGACCCGCACAAACCCGATACCACGCAGACACCGGCGTATCCAAATCAGCAACCCATTCTTGATACACGGGTACAAAATTGCCTTGTTTCGCCAGTTCCGAAAATTGTGAGAAATCGGGGAATATCATATATATCAGAAGGAAGAAGGAAGAAGGAAGAGGGAAGAAGGAAGAGGGAAGAAGGAAGAAGGAAGAGGGAAGAAGGAAGAAGGAAGAAGTAAAATGCAATCCTGGCAATAATTTCAGCGATTAAAAGCGCCCTAACCGTCTTGGTACTCAATAAGCAAAAGACGGAAACCAACATCCCTCCGGCGACTGATACTCGCCAACTGCCATCACCGCCATCGGCTTGAGGGCACGCAGCCCCTCTTGCAAGCACCAGCGAAACAAACTTGCATACCTCAGGGGCAAGTGAAAAGAAAGCAATTCTTCTGAAATGTACGCAGCAGCCCCCAAGAGCAAAGCCTGCATATCCGCTTCTGTTTGGGCGACGCTGTGGCTCAAAGCAGACACCGCACAAGTATAAGCCACAATCTGACCTTGCCGGCAGGCAACGAAGGAAGAAAATTCATTCAGGGCGTCTTCAATCTCCGAAGTTCGATCGCACCTGCAAAGTTTTTCGCACAAAGCGGCACATTCACCAACATCCTCACTAGCCATCGGTCGAACCTCAAACCCATGCTGCGGCTGGCTGCGAAACTTGCCCTCCATTAACACGAAAGGTTCCTTCACCTCAAAACCCAAAGAAGCGTACAGCGACAGCGACGCCATATTAAAAGATTCTTGAACCAAACGGATGCCCACAGCGTCCTGTCCCCGTTCCAGCAAAGCTTTCATGATTTCCCGTCCCGTGCCGCGGCCTTGAAAAGTTCTATCGACACTGACGGGCCCGATACCGCGAATCGGGTTGCGTTCGTCCATAAATCCGCAGCCGACAACGGCACCGGAACTCTCGGCTACTATGTCAAAAAACAACGGACTTTCGATCAGAAAGTCTATAATTTCAGTTGAAAACTCCAACGTCGGAAAATCTGTATGAGGGAATTGATGCCGATCGGAAATATCTTTAAAAGCTTCATAAGTAATGCGAGCGCAAACATCGATATCAGAAGGCTGCGCTCGCCTGATTGCGACATTCATTTTTAATTTAACGATTAACTTTTAATAAGATTAGAATTTTGCAGTAGTATTTGGGCGCTGCGGGCTTAGCCTCCCGCGCCCGAATACTACTGCAAAAACAAGTTTACAAGCTGAGCCTTACAGGGAATATTACCTATGTTTTGCTCAGCCATGCAGTCGTGGTCTAAGGATCGAAAGTCTTCTTACCGGTGAACTTAACCTTAATCGGATTGGGATTGCTGCCAATATTGCGGTCAATCTTACCGTTGTAGGGACGACCTTCGTTCACCTTCTCAGGGAACACGCCATCCTTGGGATGCAGGTACTCAGTAGAACCGTCAGGAAAGACGCGGTAAATTTTGTAGTTCGAGATTTTGAATTTTGCCCGCAGTTGCTGGCCGCCCAAAGCGATGCACTGCTCCTTCCGGGGCAGATGCAGCAAGTTGTCGCCTTGACGCATAATTGCAGCGCCGCCACTCGGCATTTCAAACACCTGTTCCTTGGGGCTAGTCCAAGTGATCGCGTACTTCTCTTCAACTAGCGCCTTGGTCAGCAAGCCGCCGGTGCTGCCGCCGAAAAGAGGGGGTTGTCCAGTGAGTTCTTCTGCCATAAACATATCCAAAGGATTTTTACGGCATCGTATCATCATGACGCGACACGGCTGTCGAAATTGTAAGGAAAGTTAACAGTTTTTGGGCGATCGATCTTTTCAGATAATTAATAATTAGTAATTAATAATTGATAATTGGTAATTCCCACCAAAGTTAGAAAACAGAATTATGAAGCACGAATCCCGAAAAAACAATCAAAAAAAACAGCAATTATTCGGGTGCTTGTGGCGCACCCGAATAATTGCACATTCCCCCAATTTCCCCCCACACACGATCGAATAATTTACTGCGTCAACCTTAAGTCAAGAACCAATTAGGGTCATAGCCGCGCGGAATTTGACTCAAAGCAGTCCAAGTTTCTCGCTCGACAATCCCGTCGGCCTCAATCCCAAAGCTTTTTTGAAATGCGCGAACACCTTTCTCCGTCAAAGTAGAAAAGTCTCCGTCAACTTTACCGCCATAATGCTTGGAAATCTTGAGAACTTCCTGAACAGTAGCGACTGCTTTTCCAGAACTGCCGAGTCTGAGTACCGGCATATTAACTGGAGCTTCAGTATAAAGCGCCTGCCAAGTGAGCGGCCCGACAATGCCGTCCGGCGACAAGAAAACCCGAAACTGAAACAGTTTCACAGAAAATTCAACTGCTTTGTTAAAAATTCCTTTAGCAGGCTGCCGGTAAACTTGCAACTTCGTTAGCAGTTGTTCGAGTTCCAATACAGCTTTACCTTGAGAACCTAATTGCAGTTGTGGCTTGTTGGCCATAGTTTGAGTAGATTTCATCTGGCTTGTAGGTGACATAATCGATTTTCCTACCCTCTAGGTTTGAGTATTCTTATTGGAAAAAAGTTTTTCCGGGCGAAACATTTGCATCCTAAACTTTTCACGAATCAACACTGGCGGTGGCAGTGCCTCAACAGATTCGATCGACTTTTACCATCTCAGGACTTGTGTAAAGGAGACTTAATACCATTTTAGATTTTAGATTTTAGATTCGGCATGACTGATTACTATCGGGGTTTGCAGCTTACCTACAGTTGGATTCTTTTTTTAAACTGATATTAATTTTCGGCAGCCTCCCTAGGAATTCTGTCGCCAAACCGGGTTTAAGACGGCAAGCGCGTCTTGAATCTGCTTTGATACTTTCGATCGTAAAGCTGAACACCGCGCAGCCACATCACCTTTAAGGCCTATCTCACAGGGTGAGGGTTGAGGGTGAGACTGGGTGTGGCAGCGGAGGCGGGTTCTGCCGTAAAAACTTTTCTGTGCTATCCTTTATCGTCTGATCGATTAACTCGATCGAGACTTGCGCGCTCCGACGCTCACCAACCCGATTTTTTCAGTTTGTTCCAAGGCTTTAAGCCAATATTTTATTTAAAAAACCCAGTTTTTCTCCAAGTGTTGTTAATCGGCGCAGCCAAAATACTACAAAAGATTTGTTATAGGACTTACGGTAATTTACCAAATTTATAATGGCATTCTGGACAGACCAATCATATATAGCAATCCTTGCAGGAGTCGTATTTTTTTTACCCACCCCAACTCTCCCCGAACCCACTGGGAGTCTGTAAGAAGTTCACAAATGATGCGAGGATGGCGAGATTTATGAATTTGATTGCTAATACTAGCGATGCTTCGGAATAATCCCATCCGGGCAAAACCCAGCCAAAAACTGAAAACATTCCCAATACAATTACAATTTATATGGTGGTGTTTGCCAGCAATAACAGAAAATTATCGACACGATTGTGATTCTGATTGCTGACGGCGAACTGGGAATACCGGAATTAGTTCAATAAAAATTGTTTGCGCCATTTTTTACAACTAAAGCAGGCAAAGGTACGGGATTTAAAATGTTGATTATGGCTCCGATAGTAACTAAAAAACCTTGGGAATGTGGGAATATTGGTAATCGCTAGAAGGTGGAACAGAGTTGGCGATGGGTATTCCGATTTAGGGTACACCGAGGGGTAGTTTGCAGTAATCAGTCATCAGTGATTAGCGATCGGTTAACTGTTATCAATTGAGTCTAAACAGTGGGAATAGTAAAGTGAAATTCACTTCCTCGGTCTTTTCCTGCGGAATCTACCCAAATTTTACCGCCCCAGCCAGCAACAATCTGCTTGCAAATTGCTAATCCTAAACCGGTACCGCCGGCGCTGCGACGCAAAGCTCCTTCTTCTTGATAAAATCGATCGAACACTACTTTTAAACTGTTCGCCTCTATTCCCCTCCCCGTATCGGCTACGAGCACTTCCACCATCCGAGAACCGTTACATTGAGCTTTAACAGTCACGCTTCCCTCGGGTGTCGTAAATTTGCAAGCGTTGTCTAGCAGTTTGGAGAGAACCTCCACCAACCACTCTCCGTCAGCTTGCACTAAAGGCAATTCTGCCGACACTTCGGCGATAATTTCCGGCAACTGTCTATCGGCCGTGCGCGATCGCACGCTGCTGAGGGCCAAATCAACGCATTCTTGCAGCGTCAGCGATTCTACATTCCATTGAACTCGCCCGCTTTCTAAGTGAGAAAGAGTTAAGAAATCCTGCACGAGTTTTCGCATTCGATCGGCATCGCCGAGGGCAGTTTCTAACATGATTTGCCGCAATTCTGCGGGCATATCTGGTTCGGAGTTCAAACTTTCCAAACAAACTTGAATTGTAGAAAGAGGGGTGCGGAGTTCGTGTCCGGTGATGGCAATTAGATTGCTGCGAGTGCGGTCTAATGCTTCTAATTGTTGGTTGAGTTCTTCTAAATGAGCGTAGGTTTCTGCTTGAATTAAGGCTGCTCCGAGTTGGGTGGCGATCGCCTCTACTAAAGAAATTTCGTCTTCTTCCCAAGGCAAAACCGCTCGGCACTGGTGCATTTCCACCATGCCCAAAACCCGCCCCTGATAAAGCACTGGCACCATTAACCAAGAGACAATTTGCCAAGTTTTTACTGTTTTTTCTAGGTATTGTGTATTGACAATCAGCGGGTGTTGTGATGTGTCTTGGATGTAAACTCGCTCTTGCCGCGCCACCGCGTCGCTCCATATTTGATTTTCCTGCAACAGCCAAGTCTGATCCAGCAGGGAACTAGCGCCCGGAGCCAAAAACTCGCCATCGATTTTGACCGCCACATCTGTGGCCTTGCACCGATAAATCAAACATCGGCTTGCCGACAGGGCAGTGCCCAGTTCTTGGACTGCAACTTCGACGATTTCTTGCGGGTTGAGAGACTGCCGCATTGCCGTGGTAATTAAGTTTACCAGGCGTTCTTTGCGTTCCTGAGCGGCGATGGCGCTGTATGCTTTGAGCAATTTGTGCTGGCCTGCTTGCAAGTAGGTTACTAAGCGTTCGGTAAAAGCATCGCTCAACTTTGGATTGGGAATTTTTGAGTTTTTTGGCGCACTTATGTCGGGTTTTGTGGCTTTGGAGGCGGCGGATTTCCTCGTTTTTTTCGGTGTTTTGACTAGCTTGTAAGTAGTTCGCGCTCGATCGATCTTTTCGGCCAATTCGGGGCGATATTTGACAATTCTATCGAGCAACAATGCGGCAGCTTTGGAGCTTACCTCGCGGTCGAACGTCCAAATTCCTTCAAATCTGCGAGCTTGATCCATCACCAGCGGTCCGCGCTCGTCTTGGTTTTCGATCGGCACAATTTTTTCTTGACAAATCAGGCAAGTAGAGTAGTGTTCCCCCAGCACTACTAAGTGCCACTCTTTACTTAATCCGTCCTCCGGTGCAAACGCCACAGTTTCGTGACACTCCGAAGCATTTTTAAAGTCAGTTTCCGGTGCTGCCAGCACGTATACCTGAGAGGAGCGCGAGGCCATTCGCCGGTAACGGTGAGCTTCCTGGCGGTAGAAGCGCTCTCGCTGAAAGCTTGCAATGACTAGCGGTGCGTCGGAACCCGCCAAAACCAAGTCTTCCATAGCGTGAGACAGGGCTGTCATGGAAGATTTGAAATAAATTTGTGCGCGCAGTTGGGGCAAAGCTTGCAGAAGTTCTGCCAGTAACGAAATAGGGACGATCATCTAGCCTTAAACGTGCATTTTTGCCGATGACAAAACAGGATCGATAGGAGGTTTAGATCGATCGCTTTTCAGTATCTGATACATTTATGCGTCATAACACGACTGTTTAAGTCATATCATGCTGGCAATATCACTTAGACGAATCTAAGCAGAGGTATCGCTCCAAGACCTTGAGATCTTCCCAAAGTCACCTGCTTTTACGTCTAGGTTTTGACGCTAACTCATCTATTCAGGCTTGGATTCGGGCGTTAGCACTCTCACCATTCAGACTTGTTAGGCACCGCTTGCGGATATCTTGCATTATACTATTCTGGAGCTATTTGATATCAGTGCGATCGGTATAGGTTTTTGACGAGCGAGCTACTTGGTAATTAAACTTTATAAAAGCACAAGTAATTGGCTATTAGTTAAAAACTAACGACCAATTATTTTGAGGACTGATCCCAAGAAACCCGGTTTTACCCACAATGTATGAATAAACCGGGCTTCTGACACCGAGCGTGTAAGTCCTATTTTTTTTTGAGGCATCGCGCCTGAGTATAAATGCTGCGGCTGTGGTTGTATCAGGCTAGTTCGCCCCCTTCGTCGTTGCCTCCCGGAGATGATTTGTAGAGAGCATCTAATTGTTCGCGGGCGTCTTGGACAGTCAGCGAACGCATCACTAACAGTGGCTCATTGACAATGTTGCCGTGTTCGTCTAAAAGTTCTGGATGCGGTACAGATTGAGATCGAGGAGAGGATGCGTAGGGATTATTTGCCCTGAATTGTTGAGGGCGCTGGGACTCCATACCTACGGTGACGAGACTGCGGATTAAGTTACCGACTGCCAGAAAGGCAAGAACGGTAAAAGCTAAAATATAAAGCAGGTGCAACATTATTTTCTCCTCCGGGCTAAACAGCCACACAGCAATTTACAAATGTGTTTCAGCAAGTAATAACTTATTAACGGGAAATCTGTTTGAGGTTGTCAAGTCAGCCAACACATTTCCACAAGTTTGGGATTTGAGTGCAAGTTTAACTTGAATTCGCTTCCTTATTTTCCTGGGGGAGCTGACTGCAATGAGCGAAAGCGCGCCGATACTTGCCAGCATTCGGCGAGCAGTCTGTGCCACGGCATCAATGCTGCGGTTTCAATGCCAACTTGACCTCCAGTTGCTTGAAATAGAGCTTTAGCAGCGCCTACTTCTTGCTGAGCCTGCTTGACTCGCGCCAGCAAGTCAGATTGATCTTCGCCGCTGAGAAAGGGAATTTCCTCAGTTTCTAAAAGCTTTGCCGATCGGTCGAACCAGTAATTGAAATCCTCTAACAGCGGTTCCAGTAACGCTTTGAGCAATTCTGATTCGGGCAAGTTGGAATTAAGCATGGATCAAAAATGGGTTATTTATCATTATAGTCTTAAACGGTCTTTACAATCTGTAACATATTTTTAACAAAATTTCAAGAATTTAACAACAATTAGCAGGTGGGTGTGAATAAATTTAATTGTGTCAGCAGCGATTTTTGAGTCGAAATCCCAAAATTATGCCAAATTAGTTCGCGATCTCATGGGTGGTTAGAAACCGGGTTTTTTCAGGCAATACTTGGTTACAGCCCACCAAAATAGTAAAAACCCGGTTTCTGAGAGTCGGAGTGCGTCCCCGACTAAACGTCGCAACCATCAGGGCAGTTGCTGTAATTTCCCAGGGTGTGCCCCAGCCGGAAGTCGGCGCTTGCTGTCCCAATCTGAGTAAGATAGAAGCAACTGCAACTAAATTAATTGCTAATTCAGCCGATGTCTAGCTCAGAATCCATGTCCGCTCCAGAAGAGTCCGTTAAGATTGAGTTGCCCCGCACGAGTGAGTCGGAGGCACTAAAAAAAATTCGCCACACCACCTCCCACGTTATGGCGATGGCGGTGCAGAAGTTATTTCCCAAGGCGCAAGTGACGATCGGCCCTTGGATTGAAAATGGTTTCTATTATGACTTTGACACTCCCGAACCTTTTACGGAACAGGATTTAAAAGCCATTAAAAAAGAGATGATCAAAATCATCAACCGTAAATTGCCTGTAATTCGCGAAGAAGTCAGCCGCGAGGAAGCGGAACGCAGAATTAAGGAGATTAACGAACCTTACAAATTAGAAATTTTAGAAGGTTTGATCGAACCAATTACTGTTTACCATTTGGGCGAGGAATGGTGGGATTTGTGCGCTGGGCCTCACTTGGATAATACCAGTGAGTTGAATCCAAAGGCGATCGAGCTAGAAAGCCTAGCAGGCGCTTACTGGCGCGGCGACGAAACCAAAGCTCAGTTACAGCGCATTTACGGCACTGCTTGGGAAACTCCCGAACAGCTAGCAGCATACAAACACCGCAAAGAAGAAGCATTAAGGCGCGATCACCGCAAATTAGGTAAAGAATTAGGCTTATTTATTTTTGCCGATCCGGTGGGCCCTGGTTTGCCTTTGTGGACGCCGAAAGGCACTGTTTTGAGAAGTATTTTAGAAGATTACTTGAAACAAGAACAAATCAAGCGCGGCTATTTGCAAGTTGTGACTCCCCACATTGCCAGAGTCGATTTGTTCAAAATTTCTGGACACTGGCAGAAATACAAAGAAGATATGTTTCCGCTGATGGCAGAAGATGCAGAAGCGGCAGCAAACGAACAGGGTTTTGTCATGAAACCCATGAACTGCCCTTTTCACATTCAAATTTACAAAAGCGAATTGCGTTCCTATCGCGAATTACCGATGCGCTTAGCGGAATTCGGCACAGTTTACCGCTACGAACAATCGGGAGAATTGGGGGGTTTAACGCGGGTGCGCGGCTTTACGGTGGATGATTCCCACTTATTTGTCACGCCGGAACAGTTGGATGCTGAATTCTTGAATGTGGTGGATTTGATTCTGTCTGTCTTCAAGAGTCTGCAACTGAAAAACTTTAAGGCACGTTTGAGTTTCCGCGATCCGAACAATTTAGAGAAATACATCGGTTCCGATGAAGCTTGGGAAAAGGCTCAAGGTGCAATCCGCCGCGCGGTGGAAACTTTGGGAATGAATTATTTTGAGGGAATTGGGGAGGCGGCTTTTTACGGGCCGAAACTCGATTTCATTTTCCAAGATGTCTTGGATAGAGAATGGCAATTAGGAACTGTTCAGGTAGATTACAATTTGCCAGAACGTTTTGATTTGGAATACGTTGCTGAAGACGGCACTCGCAAGCGTCCGGTGATGATTCACCGCGCTCCTTTCGGTTCTTTGGAACGCTTGATCGGGATTTTGATCGAGCAGTATGCCGGGGATTTTCCGCTGTGGTTGGCGCCGATTCAGGTGCGGTTGTTGCCTGTAAGCGCCGAGTTTTTGCCGTTTGCGAAGGAAGTGGCGGCTAAGATGAAAGCGCTAAATATTCGCGCTGAAGCTGATGAGAATAGCGAGCGTTTGGGCAAGTTGATTCGCAATGCTGAGAAGGATAAAATTCCGGTGATGGGTGTTGTGGGTGCGAAGGAAGTTGAGGCGAATAGTTTGAATATTCGGACTCGCGCTTCTGGGGAGTTGGGGGCGATTTCGGTTGATGAAGTGATTGCGAGGTTGCAGGCGGCTATTAGCAGTTACGGCGATTTTTAGATATTGCAAAATTCCACCCTGCAATAATATACTAATCTATTGTGGGGTGGATATTCTACTTGCTCGCTCACTCCTAAATTTCAAATAAGTTCAAGTAGCGGTACAACTGTAATTATTCACTTCTAAGGGGAGTTATTCAGAACATGACTTTTTCATACCAAACTGCCTTTGATGCTCGCACTGATTTAAAAAAATACAATGAAAATGCTTTAGCTCTTTTTGCATTACAGCTTAGATTTCAAATTGAGGATATTGACACCGTAGCCGCCAGCTCTCTCACAGGAGGAGGTGATGATAAAAAATGCGATTTAATCTATGTGGATAAGGAAGCCGGATATATTATTGTTATACAAGCCTACATGGCTCAACTTCCTACTAATAAACAAACTGCATCATCTAATAAAGCTTCCGATCTTAACACCGCAGCAGCTTGGCTATTTAATTCTTCTCTAGAGGATCTACCTGAAGGAATTCGCTCTGCTGCTGGAGAAGTTCGGTCTTCACTCGAAGCAAACCAGATCAGATTCGTACAGTTCTGGTATGTACACAACTTACCGGAATCAAAAAATGTTAAAGATGAACTTCAAATGGTAGAACAGACAGTTAATAATGCCGTGAGAACACAATTTACAAATTCAGAGGTTGAAAATGTAAGTACCCTAGAAGTAGGTCAAAAAACACTGGATGAGTGGTGTCGTGCTTTAGAGGCTCCTATCTTAGTTACTGATAAGTTTACTATTCCTATATTAGGAGGGTACACTATATCTGGCAATGATTGGGAAGCCTTTGTAACAGCTATTCCTATTACATGGCTATATGAAGTATTTCAAAACTATTCTGACAATCTATTTTCTGCCAATGTCCGAGGATATCTGGGAAGTAGAAAAAGTGACAACAACATCAATAATGGCATTAAAAGCACTGCCAAGGATGAGCCAAATAATTTTTGGGCTTTTAATAATGGTATCACAGCTTTAGTATCGGAATTTACATTTAAGGATGCAGAAGCTAACCAATCTCAAGAAATAGGTAGTGCTGATACACTAGAAATTAGCGGAATTTCTATAGTGAATGGAGCGCAGACAACCGGAGCATTGGGTAGTTTAGATACTTCTCCTGACGGTACAGGATATGTACAAGCTAGGTTTGTAAAATGTAATAATATCAGCACGATCAGAAAAATAATTGAATACAACAATAGGCAAAATGTAGTCGAAGCATCTGACTTCCGCAGTAACGATTCAATCCAGCGACGCTTGCGTGAAGAGTTTGCAAATATTCCAGATACAACTTATTATGGTGGCAGAAGAGGTGGCTCTACAGATGTGATCCGCCGTCCATCTAACTTGTTACCATCTGATACAGTTGCTCAAGCTCTTGCAGCATTTCATCAAGATCCGGTAATTGCATATAATAACAAATCTGATATCTGGAGAGTAGATACGATTTACTCTAAATATTTTACCGAACAAATATCAGCCAAGCATATTGTATTTGTTTATTCTTTACTTCGCAGTGTAGAGGCTAAGAAACTTCGACTTTTGGATAAGAGTAAAGCAAGCTCTCTGTCTGAATCAGAGGAGAAACAATTGGACTTTTTGCAAAGACGAGGTGCTCACTTCCTAATTACCTCAGCTATTGCTAATTGTCTCGAAACATTCCTGGATAAACTAGTTCCTAATGCTTTTAGAGTTTCTTTTGATACGAAAGTTTCACCAGAAAAAGCGGAGGAATTTTGGGAACCAATTGTAGAAGTTACTATTCCTTTTTGTAAACACCTGCTTACCGCCGTCAAAAAAAGTCTAAATAGTAATGATGACGCAAAAGAGGCAATCAGTAATTTTAAAGCTGTGGTAGAATCAACTAAAGAGTATCATGTCTCTCGTTTTCAAGCTTTCGCAAATGTCGTTCAGATTCGCTCTTAAATCTATATATAATGACACTAATGCCGATATCCAAATATTGATTGACCAATTTTATACAATAAGTAAATGAAGAGGAGTTAAATCAATGCCTAATCCATTTCCGGGGATGAATCCTTATTTAGAAAGTCCTGAATTGTGGCGTTCTGTTCACAATAGGTTAATAGTGGCGATCGCAGATTTGCTGACTCCGCAACTGCTACCTAAATATTTAGTAGATATCGAACAAAGAATTTATCAAATCAGCGGTGAAGATGCTTTACTAATTGGAATTCCCGATGTTACGATACAGCGCTCACCAACTCCAGCAACCGAAACTAATTCTAATGTCGCCGTTGCTGCTCCGCCAGCCCAATCTTTGAAGGTGAGAATCCCTTTACCGATGGAAGTAAAAGAAAGTTATTTGCAGATCGTCGAAACCGAAACTAAAAAGGTAGTGACGGTGATTGAAGTGCTTTCACCAACAAACAAGCGCCCCGGAAAAGGGCGAGAAATGTATGAAGAAAAACGAGAAAAAGTATTTAGCAGTCGCACTCATCTGGTAGAAATTGACTTGCTGCGAAGTTACCAACCTCTACCAGTTTTTGGTAACGATGTTGAGGCAAGTTATCGAATTTTGGTAAGTCGGGGATATCAGCGTCCGATCGCAGATTTGTACCTTTTTAATTTACCCGATATTATTCCTCCGTTTCCCTTACCTTTGCGCGCGGGCGATGCAGAACCAATTGTAGATTTACAAGCGTTATTAAATGGGGTTTACGATCGCGCAGCCTATGACTTTAGAATAGATTACACCGTCGCACCCGTTCCCGCGCTGTCCGAAACTGATGCTGCTTGGGCGGATGTTTTGTTGGAGGAAAGGGGATTGAAAGGGCGATCGCAAATAACAACTGATAGTTAAGCGCCTAACCGCTTTTTCAAAGCATCCAAAAAATGAACAGACCAATATTCAAGGAATCGGCTTTTCAGAGGTTTGATGAATTTATCCCAAGGATTGAGGTCAACAATATAATTACCGATTTTGATGCCAACCGGCTCTAAATGTTTGCCTTCTATTTCCTGTCTCAATAAAGGCAATTTTCTATTACTTAGCTGTTGTATGAGCCAAAGTACATCGCTGTTTTTTTGTATTTCTGGACTTTTGTTGATATCATTGATAGAACCAGCAATTTCATCTCGGTCGAAAGAAATTATTGCAGTCAAATTAAACAGAGAACTATTAGCAATAAAGCATTGAGTTTGTTCTCTGGTTGGTAGCACTCCTAAGCGGAACTTGTCTAACAATTGTGCTAGCGATCGCACTGGAATAGCGCTCTCTGTATTACTGATATCAGGAGCAATTAATAAGGACGGCTGGCCTTTAATTGAAGGTCGGTCGATGCCCAGATTTTCGATTAACCTTTGAATCCGTTCGTAGTCAGGGCGATCGCAGAATTTCTCCACAATATTTGGATACCGATCGTCGCTTAAAAATTCTAAAAGAGCAATATACTTGCATCCCAGACTGTGACCAACCCAAAAATAACTCGATGGTTCTTGATAAATTTCGCTTTCATAGCCTAATCTTTGAGCAATCTCGGTCAGTTCTTTTCTCAGTATCTCCTGTTCTTTTAATAACCCAATAGCGATCGGCCAGTGACGAAAAGTAAATCTAAATGGCAAAGCAATTACGGTATAACCTTCTTCAAACAACTGTTGTAAAAAATATCGATAAAACAAAGTTGGCAAACTACCAAAAAAAGTTCCACCAATAAATTGAACAACACCTTTGGGCTGCGGATGAACAGCCACCCAACTAAAAGAAACAGGCTGAAATTTAAATGAGTTCGACATTTGAATAAAGCTCAGTGAGTGTAGAAGTGGGCGTAATTAAACGTAATCAAACGTAAGGTGGGTCTTGCCCACCTTACAGTTACTTACCCTTTAACAGTTCTAGCTGCGAGACATTCTGACAGGAATATCAAATTTGTCCATCACTGTATTTAGGTCTTTCAAATTGATATCACTGGGATCGAGTTGGGCTAGCAGTTGCACTAGCGTTCTAGCTTTTTCTGGATTGTCTGCTTCCAAACTAGCCAAGTCCGAAGTACCGTTGCGTAACTCTTCCAAAAGCGGCTCAAGGATTGGCGAGACGAGAATTGGTCCGCCGATAACTTGTTCGGGTGGTTCAGGAGGAATTTCGTTTAAGGCTTTTCCACTGGCGATCGCTAAAGTGTAATTAATTTGATCGAAGTCTAGGTCAGGATTAGGAGGACTAGGAGGTACTGTTGCGAAATCATTCGGCAAGAAAGTACCGCGAATTTCGGGATTCAATAATACCTTGACTGGTCGCAGGGGTGCAGGAAATATTTTGCGCCGAAATAGTGAGACAAACCCGCGCACTTCCAACATACTTGCAGCCAGAACGTCTGGCAGTTTAGGCAACAATTGAAAAGATGCTGTTTTGCGAGCGGGTATTCTGAAAGATGCGCGATATATCTCAGGTTTCATTTGATCCTGAATCAGAGGTACCTGGATGTTATCGGCTTCAGCATCAAAAAATATGACAGCGTTGTCGAGCAAGGTTTTATTCGGGTTTGGCAGCGTGGGTAAGCTGACGGTAAACTCAATCCGATATCGCACGTCGAACTCTTCGAGATTGGAGATGGTGAGAAAGTATCCCTGAACGATTCGACGAGCCACTGGGTCGAGGTTTGGAGGGAGAAGGTTCAGAGGTGCGATCGGCTTTGCGAGGAGTTCAAAGGTGGAAATTTCCATGTTGTTTTCAGAGTAATTTAACTTTTTGGGCTAGTCTTTACCCGGGAAAATTTGTTTATGTTTTTCCGTGGCTATATCTATGAATAACTGCCCGTCGCGGTTGGTTAACAGTCGCTTTTTCTGGTGACACTCATTTGAGTTAACTCAAATGAGTGTCGCTTGATTGTGCGTCTTGACAATTTAAAAATTTTTGTTAAACCGCTTAGGAACGCGGATCGGCAATTTAATTTATCCTTGTGTATCTGGGGATGAAGATAAAATATCGAATCGATCGTCAGTCCGATCGCACATTAATCTGTTGGTATAATCCTCGTTAAACAGACCCGCGGCCCTCTGAAACCTAAAAAATCCTACACAAAACGTTACATATTTGTTACTATCGGGGCGAGCCTGTCCTCAGCAGCCCCTTTGTTAACCTTCTAAACTAACGACTATGAGTCAACCTCCCTCAGCAATTCCCGCTTCCGAAGAGTCCGCCGAAACCCCGACAGCGCCGACAAACACTGCACCTCCACCGAGTTATGTCAAGCTGGCGATGCGGAACATGGTTCGCAAGCGGGCGACTTCTTTGTTTCACTTTGCCTTGACAGCGGCGGGACTTTTAGGCGTACTCGTCGGTTTGGCTTTTCTCGATCGATATTTCAATTCTTAATCGGGGATTTAAACAATCAGCCTCTAATTTCCGCTGATGTTTTTCATCTTTCATAATCGGAAGTTAAACTGATTGTGTTCCCGGCCAGTTGCAATTTTCAACAGATTATTGTAATGTGCCTGCTGAAAGCAAAAAGTCTATTAGCTCGATCGCGGAATTGGAATTTGTAAAAAAATTGAATATATCGCTTGACAGGAGATCAAAAAAATGTTAATAGAGGTGAACGTCGAAGACTGTTACGGGCTCGCCCAGCAGTCAGCCGACGCTTCCAGCCTCCCTGAGATTGCAGCCAGCGGGGAGATTTCAGGCGAAACCTGGGAAAATTGGTTTAGCGTTTGGCTGGAAAACCAGGCGGCGGATGTGCCAGTTGCCCCGGGCTACGAAGTCAGTCTGCGTTTAACCGCCGATACGGAGATGCAATGCCTCAACCTCCAGTACCGCCAGCTCGATCGATCGACCGATGTACTAGCTTTCGCAGCTTTAGAGGTAGACTGTCCTCAACTAGAGGAAATGCAGTCATCTGAACCTTTATACTTGGGTGATATCGTCATCTCGATCGATACAGCTAACCGACAAGCCCAGCAGCAAGGACATCCGCTGAAAACCGAACTAGCTTGGCTCGCAACCCACGGTTTTTTACATCTTTTGGGCTGGGATCACCCGGATGAAGAAAGTCTGACTCAAATGCTCGATCGACAAGAAACATTGCTGCGGGCGATCGGTCTTGCGATCCAAACAGGATAACTGAAGTTGATGGTTACTTAACAAATCATGTCAAGCCCAACATAACTTTCTGAAATTAAACCAGAACTTTAGTAAAAACTTAGAAAAGTTACCTAGACTTGATGAAGTTAATTTGAAAAGTTTAGCTTTCATTCATCTCTGTAAATTAAAGTTGGTTCTTTATGACACTAGATAGACCCTCAATTTCATCACAAATCGCACAGTTTCTGCCCATGCCTCAAGACTCTTCTAGCCAGACAGTCCACGAGTCTAAAAAAGCCTTGAAATACAACCGAGAGCTGTCCTGGAAAATCGCATCTAGCTTAGCTACGAGTTTTAGATACGCTTGGGGGGGTCTGAGTTATGCTTTTGAAACTCAGCGCAATTTTCGGATTCACACAATTATAGGAACATTGGCGATCGGACTCGGGCTATTTTTACAACTGAAACCTGTAGAAATATCTGTGATCGGCGTCACCATTGGCATAGTTTTAGCCATGGAACTTTTGAATACGGCGATCGAATCGGTGGTAGACTTGACAGTCGGGCAATCTTACCACGAACTAGCCAAAATTGCCAAAGACTGCGGTGCCGGAGCGGTTCTGGTATCGGCAATGGCTGCGATCATAGTCGGTGCTGCACTTCTGCTTCCTCCTTTGTGGGCAGTCGTTCAAATTGCGATCGCCCGTCAGTAACTTATTAGACCCAGAAAATTTTAGGTTTTAGATGACCAATTTGAGATTTTTAGTTTTATTCGTCTATATTGCAGCTATTCTTATCTTCGGCATCTATCTAAAATCTTGAAACCCTTGCTTTCAGGCAGCGAGTCAATCTAAAATCTAAAATCTAAAACCTAAAATCTAACTTAACCCGTGATTATAGTCATCGATAACTACGACAGTTTTACATACAATTTGGTACAGTATCTAGGAGAACTGGGTGCTGAGTTGCCGGTAGCAAGCGAAGTGCAAGTCTACCGCAACGACCAAATTTCATTAGCACAAATTCGCCGATTGCAGCCGGCAGCAGTGGTGATTTCTCCAGGCCCGGGGCGGCCGGAAGATGCGGGAATTTCTCTGGAATTAATCAAAGAATTAGGCCCGACTCTACCAATTTTAGGCGTGTGCCTCGGACATCAAAGTATCGGTCAAGTATTCGGGGGTAAAATTGTTTCTGCACCCGTGTTGATGCACGGCAAAACTTCTCAGGTAGAACACGCAGGCACCGGAGTTTTTCAGGGCGTGGAATCGCCGATGATTGCAACTCGCTATCACAGTTTAGTAATTGAAAAGCAGACTTGTCCAGAAGTTTTGGAAATTACCGCTTGGGTTGAAGACGGAACTATTATGGGCGTGCGGCATCGGGAACATCCGCACATTGAAGGTGTACAGTTTCACCCGGAAAGTATTTTGACGACTTCTGGAAAGCAATTATTGCGAAATTTTTTGGAACGGCTTTAGTTGGGTTTTGAATTTTGAGTTTTTGTCTGCATCTTTCGGGTGCGAAATCCACACCTGACTGTTCAAATTATCTAAATCTTTAGGGTGGCACTGCGAACTTTACGGTAAAACTAGGGTGCAGATTTTCGCATCTCAACCGCCCACAAAAGGATACAAGCCCCAAAAATGGTCGTGGTGAACCCCAAATTTTAGACGAAAGTTCCATATCCCAGATTCATCTGTGGAGTAAATCTAAAATCTAAAATCTAAAATCTAAAATCGATTGACTGTGTTTTGTGGTATAACAACAAACGACCAACACCCGACAACCCCAACCACAAGATGAAACGGCGACAATTAATACGTTACGCACAGACGGGTTTGCTAGCAGCTTTAGCAACTGGTTTACCATCTGGATGGGAAAGCTATCAAGCTCAAACTGCTGATTCTTTGTCGGTTCAGTGGTTGGGGCACACTTGCTTCTTGTTCGCCGGAGGCGGTGCGAGGGTGCTGGTGAATCCTTTTCGCCCCCTAGGCTGTACCGCAGGCTATCGCTCTCCTAAAGTGCCAACAGATTTGATTCTGATTAGCAGCCGGTTGCTTGATGAAGGGGCGATCGACGGATTTGCGGGCAATCCCGGCCTTTTGTACGAGCCTGGGGCTTACAGGTCTAACGGGCTGCGGATTCAAGGGATTCGGACGGAAAAAGACCGTGAGGGAGGAAGGCGATTTGGGGTCAATGTGGCTTGGCTGTGGCAGCAAGCGGGCGTTAAGATTTTACACTTGGGCGGAGTTGCTGGCCCGATCGGCATTGAAGAACAAATCTTGATCGGGCGGCCCGATGTAGTGCTGATTCCCGTGGGCGGCGGGCCCAAAGCTTACACTCCGGCGGAAGCGAAGCAAACTTTGCAACTTCTCAAACCGAAGATGGTGATTCCGACACATTTCAAAACCCAAGCCGCCGATGCTGCTGCGTGCGATTTAGTGCCGCTAGATGAATTCTTGGCGCTGATGGATGGTACGCCGGTGCGCCGATTGAATAATGACACGATTTCGATCAAATCTGCTGACTTACCCCAAACTGGTTCGGTGATTGAGGTTTTGAGTTACAGATTTAGCGGTTGATGCCCGATTGCTCAGCTTGCGTTATAGTAAGGAAGTTTTGTTCGATCGGGGATGCAAGAGAAATTTCTCTCTATCTTAGCCTCTGGCAACCTTGCCTTTTGTCGAGATTTGGCTAACATAACAATTCATGTTCACTGTTTTATCTCCTAAGGAAATGCAAGCGCAATGAAAAATCAAAATTTACCTAGCTGGATGAAACAACTGACAGGTTTCGCAGGAATAATCGGCGCTAGCGCGTTGATTGGTTTCCCGGCTTGGGCTCACATCACCTCCAGCACCAATGTTGCTAATGCAACTCAAACTCCACAAGTTGCAGGAAATGTAAAAACCACTGCTTCACCGGCACCAACTGGCGTTTCACAGACACCAACTGGCACTTCACCGGCGGCACCAACTGGCGCTTCGCCGGCACCAACTGGCGCTTCGCCGGCACCAACTGCCGCTACTAAGGATATCGTTGCTATTGCATCTGGCGACGCTCAATTCAAGACACTGACGAAGGCTTTAGGAGCAGCAGGTTTGGTTACAACTTTACAAGGAAAAGGCCCTTTCACTGTTTTTGCTCCGACTGACGCGGCATTTGCTGCTTTGCCAAAAGCAACTGTGGATGATTTGCTCAAACCGGCCAACAAAGCCAAACTTACTAAGATTTTAACTTACCACGTTGTTCCTGGTTCGGTTTTATCTACTAGCCTCAAATCCGGCGATGTTAAAAGTGTCGAAGGCAGTTCGCTCAACGTAGCAGTTAGCGCAGGCAAAGTTACTGTCGGCGGCGCTAATGTTGTGAAAGCTGATATCAAAGCTAGCAACGGCGTTATTCACGTAATTGACAAGGTATTGATGCCGCCTGCTCCAACAAGGTAGGACTAGCGTTTTTTCCATCAATTGATGTCAGATTCGGTTAAATGAAAGCGAAATAAGGACACAACAATGTTGTGTCCTTATTTTTATGGCAGGCTATTCAGAATTAATATATAGCAATTCCATTTGAGATGTAAATATGTATTTCGATGGTAAAATAGAAAAGTTTGATAATAAATGAAAGGGAAGAAAGCAAATGGA